>NZ_CP013650.1:625547-938321 GCF_001466725.1 Lacimicrobium alkaliphilum | reverse complement strand
TGTGGAATTACGGCGGCACACCTGTACTGGTGAGTGAGGGCAACAAGCTGGCACCAGGCCACTACGGATACTTCAACAACAATGGCCAGAACATCATCTCGCTGCACTACTACGATGGTACAACAGAAAGTGGCTGGCCGGCCCGCATTGACTTACGGGAGATGTCTTTTGATGCCGACGGCTGGCCCGTATTTACCCGGGATTTCAGCATCGAGGGCGGGGAAGCACCGACCCCGGTTACTGCCAACCTGGAAGACGGCGGCACCTACACCATCACCGCGAAACACAGCGGCAAACCAATACAAACCCGCAGTGACACAGGTAGTTGCAGTGCCCTGAGCGAGGGCAACAATGTAACCCAGGCCGCCGATGATGGTTCACTCTGCCAACAATGGGTTGCCCGCCGGGCGCGTGACAAAAACGGCAATGCCACCGATTACAGCCAGCATTACTGGACCTTTCACCCGGCGGGCAATACCGGCTTTGCCATCGACAACACCAATTTTTCGATTGTGGACGGCAACAACATCCACATATGGAGTGCAGCAAGCGTTGAGGCTCAGCAATTTCGTTTAGTGGATCAGGACAACGGTTACTATGAAATCCTTAACCGGGCCAGCAGCAAACCGCTGAATGTCGAGGATGGTTCCACCGCAGACGGTGCCAATGTCGAACAGTGGCGCTCAGAGGGCCGTGACAATCAGCAGTTTGCGTTCACCCAAATCGAGAGTGGCGACAGCACCGCACCTGAAGCCCCAACCGGTGTCACCGCAACAGCAGGCGACACTGAAATCCGCCTGAGCTGGGACGACAACAGTGAAGCGGATATGGGCAGCTACAACGTATATCGCTCTGGTGCTGCCGGGAATGGCTACAGCCTGATCGAAACCGGCATTACCCAAAGCCGCTATGTGGACAGAAATCTGAACAACGGTATCAGCTATTCTTATGTGATCCAGGCTGCAGATAGCGGCTATAACCTCTCGGAAAACAGCAGCGAGGTTTCGGCAACACCCCAGGCGCTGGGCCCGCGCCTGGTCGCCCATTATGAGTTTGAAGATAATACCGACGACACCACCGGATTTAATCACGGCACAACCTCCGGTTCTCCTAGCTTTGTGACAGGGCAGTCCGGGCAGGCGATTGAGTTTAACGGCGCCGGTGATCTGGTAAACCTGAATCCTGAGGCGGCGCACCACAGCGATATCACTATAGCCACTTGGGTAAACTGGAATGGTGGCGCGAACTGGCAGCGAATCTTTGATTTTGGCCATGATGTGGATCGCTACTTTATGCTGACCCCCAGCACCGGCAGCGGCAACATGCGCTTTGCCATTACCCTGCACGGCCCCGCTGAAGAACAGGCCGTTGAAACCGCAAAGCTGCCCACCGGGAAATGGGTGCATGTGGCTGTAACCCTGGCAGATAACACCGCAACGCTGTATGTAGATGGTGAAGCCGTGGCCAGTAACGATTCGATTGTCAACAATCCGATGGACATTCTCTCAGCCGACAATCAGATCGGGCAAAGCCAGTTTACCGGCGACCCGGCATTTAACGGCCTGCTTGATGACTTTCGCATTTACAACTATGCACTGAGCTCAGAAGAGGTTGCTGAAGTGTGTGGCGGTTGCCAATCCAGTGATGATGGCAATAGCGGCGATGATAACAGCGGTGACGGTAGTACAGGTGACACACCTGTCGGCGGCGGGCCCGATAACAGCGAAAGCGACGGCGGTGGCGGTACCACCGGTTGGCTGAGCCTGATTGCCTTACTGGGCCTGCTTTATGCCCGGCTCTGCGGCCCGGTAACAACGCGTTGCCGTTGGCGTTAAGCTCTGCAGTCTCGGCCTGAAAGGGGTTGGATTGAAATGATCCAACCCCTTTCCCCCAACAGTCCAACCCGGAGGCGGGCTAAAAAACAGGTTGTGTGTTTAAACTTTTTACTGCTGTGCTTCGACTATATGGAGGACCAAAACGAAATCAGGAAAAGTAAACATGCACCAACTCATTAAAATCTCCGCCCTTATCTTGCTGTCTGCCACTGTTGCCCAGGCAGCACCCACCAAAGACAGGCATGACGAATACAAAGTCAGAATCTATAACCATTGTCAGCTGGTGAGCGAACACAAGATGACGGCACAACAGATAGAGGCTTACCAGCGCCTGATGCAGCAAGAGCAGGTCATGCACAAGCTGGAGCGCCCGATAAATGCGATTGAACCTCAAATGGATAAACTGACTGATCAGATGGAGCAAGTTTCTGAACTGGCGATCCAGGAAACAGAGGACACGCTACATATCAATAAAAGCTATCTCAGACAGCAGGAACAGATTGCTCAGCAAATTGAACAACTGGTAGAACAACACCGGGCTGACTTTGAGGCTCTGGAAAAACAGGGTGAAAAAATAGCCGCGGTGGCAGATGACTTCGAACAGCAACTCAGACCTCTGACCGAAGGCGTTGAACACGACAATATTCAGATAATCTCACCAGACAAAGCCGCTGACTCCTATCGCTGCTATAGCAGTTTATAGCGCATCCTAAGAGGCAGGCGGCGTTACAGCGCGCCTGTCATTGCGCGGTTCTCAACCATCTGCCTCCTCAGAACGACCCCTTCGCGGCACTCCTGCACTAAAACTTTGATATCGATAAATTTATTTTGTATGGTGGTTAAAAATCACTCAGCACACCTGCTCTGAATGGCTTTGCCGCACTGTGAAACAAACCAGTAAAGGCCCGGCCATTGAGCATTTCAGTATTTGCAACGCGTTAAGCACTGGGATCAGGATGTGTTTACACAGGCACTGTTCACACCATTATTTCAGGTTATACTGGCGCTAAGACCACTGGCGTTGTCACTCAGGGAGAGCTCAGCATGTCGGCTCAAGGTTCCACCACACCGTTCATCTATTATGCCGCTGGCATCTCAGCGCTGTTGCTGTTGATCCCTTGGCCAACTCTCGCCGTTGGGTTTGACTGACGATGTGCAGCAGGTTGTTACGCTCCGGTACATCCCCCGTTATACAATTGTGGGCAGCAGCCACACTGTATTTCTGCCTGGCCTGCGTGTCTGTTGCCGCCGGGGAAGCGGACGACAACATACTTTACTATGATCAGGGTGTAGAGGGGCGTTGGGTACCCTATCAACGTGGCGCGGTAGCCGGCACTACGGGTGTTTTTCAACAGATGACCGATGCCATTTCACGCCACGTGGACATTGACTTTAAAACCGTGAACTTCCCTGCCAAGCGAGCCCAGAAGGCGATGAAGGACGGCTTGATTGACCTGGAGTTTATCAGCCTGGAATGGTTGCCAGGCGGTGAGGCGGGCGAGGCATATGTTGTGAGTGAGCCCTTGTTCGAGGTCAATGAATACATTGTGACGCTGCAAGGCAACCAGCACCTGTTCCCCAATCGTCAGGCCTATTATGGACGCACCCTCGGTACCATTGCGGGTTACTACTACTTTGATGACGATAAGTTTCAGCGTGAAGATTTTCTGACCGAGAGCCTGTTGATACAAGGGCTGAAAAGAGATCGGTTCAAGGGCGCTATTCTGGAGCGGGAAACAGCCAAATTCTGGGCCTCGGTCCATAAAGCGGACATTGCTTTTGCCACCCTCCACACAGAAGGCGTTCTGCGCATCAGGTTACAAAAAGACAAGGCACATTGGTTGGCACTGATCAACCAGGGTATTGCTGCGATAAAAGCCAGCGGGGAGCTGGCCGACATTCTTGAAGGCCATGGTATTGACCCGGCTGTAGTGGTCGAGTGACGCTTTAGCCTCTCACCTTGCTGTTGTGGGCGGGTTGCTTAGCTGTTACATATTGGTTTTTGTGATCAGGCCGAAATGCTACCGCCACAGGTCAGATGTAATCCGATAAGGTTACATTATGCCCTGTGTAAAAAAGGCCATTCTTGCCAGCACAATAACCAGGCCATAAGCGGCCACACCTGCCGCCACCGGCCAGCCTAAGGATTTAGTCCACAGCCAGGCCAACAGTGCCGCCGCCGCACCCAGGGCTGTTGCCAGCCAGGCCGCGATACCGGGTGTGCCCGGCACCAGCGATACTCCGAGCATAGCGGCAATCATTAACGGGCCAAGCACGCTCAGCCAGGCAGGGATCACCGCCAGCCCCTCCCGGCTTTGTTGCTTTAACAGATGGCGCTGCATCCACAGCAGCGGCAGTAAGCGCATTGCTAATGTTCCGGTACTTACCAGCAGTAAGGTTAACCACCAGCCATTATCCATTCGGGTTAGCTCCTGCTTTGGTGGTGGCGCTAACCAGATAAAAACATAAGGCGCCGGATAGCGCAGCTAAAGGGATCGCGCTATTGGTAAAGCCATAAAGCGACAGCAGCATCGCCACTAAAATGGTACAGCCCAGCGCGATACACCAGAGCGCGGAACTGAATCGCGGGGCTAAAAGCACCAGAAACAGCGCCGGCAACGCAAACGGCATGATTTCGCCCAGTAACGGCCAGAGCCGGGTGAGTTCTTCACCGGCCACAGCGCCCAAGGCCGTGCCGGCTATCCAGCTGAACCAGGCCAGCAGCATGGCACCGCTGTACCAGCCGAGTCGTTCAGTAATGGCTAACTGCGGCAGCCGTGTCAGCGCCAGTGCAAAGATCTGATCGGTCATGCCGTGACAGAGTAACGGTGACCAGCGGCTTTTTGGTAGCCAGGGTGCCAGGCTTGGCCCATAGACCACATGACGGGCATTAATCAGCAGGGTCATCAGTACCACCAGCCACCAGGGCGCACCGGATGCGACCATTGCAACAAATAGAAACTGCGAAGCACCGGCATAGATAAAGGCGGAGATAAGCACGGCCTGCCAGACACTGAAACCGGCCTGCACCGCGACCATACCAAAAGAAATCGCCACCGGGATATACCCTCCCAGTAAAGGCAAGGCTTCGCGCACGCCGGTACGCCAGGCTGACGCGTTGTTAACTGGCAGACTCATAGCTGTGCCCCCGTGGGAGCATAAATAATGGTTAACTGGGCCGTGGCCCGGATGTCGGTGGTCTGGTAACGGTGCGGCTGATCGGCGGCAAAGTGATGGCTCTGCCCGGCAGTAAGCAGTTTGGTATTGCCAGGTATGCCTACGCTTAGCTGGCCGCTGATCACGGTAATACACTCCGAAGTACCGGCTGAATGGGCTTCGGCCTCGCGTAACGTATGGGGAGACAATGACATCCAGTAAGCGTCAACCTGAGGGCTGTCTTTGCCCTGGTCAATCAGGCGTACCTGAACGTTTTCGTCCCCCAGAGGCACGCTGATCGGCGATACCAGATTGCCAAAAGGCACATTTAAGCGCACCGCAAGCCGCCAGATGGTATCCAGCGTCGGGTTACCCTGCCCCTGCTCCAGACGTGACAGATTAGACTTGGCAATACCGGCTTCGGCGGCCAGCTGCGATAACGACAAACCACTGGCCAGACGAAGGCTCTGCAGGTGCCTGCCCAAGGTAGCGAGTGTGTGCTTATCCAAAGTGACTCCAGCTGTTCCTTATATGGAACGTTCTATATAAGGAACGACCGGCTGTCAAGTATAACCTGAGTTGATTAACGGCCTTGACCGGTTTTGTAGTAGTAGCAAAATAGCGCAGCAAAGCGTTTGTGCGCTAAAGGTATTTCAATAACTCAGACCCTTTTGATTCTCAGACCCTATTGATTCCACCCGACTGTCAGTTAGCCCTTCAGGCTGAAACAGTTTTTTCTTCCCACTTAACCCAGGTTAAGGCCCCCAGCCTTGCATGGCGTTCTAATGCACTGAAATACATTGAACAACATACAGTGAAGATGAAGTTAAACAATAAAACGGTGCTGATAACCGGCGGCACGTCTGGTGTCGGCCTGGAGCTGGTGCGCCAGCTTGAAGGCTATAACTGTATTCTGGTAATTGCCCGGGCCGGGGCCAGACTGGATAACCTTAAACGCGAGTTTCCGGCGCTGCATACCTATGCTGCCGACCTCGGCAACCCGGACATCTACCCGGCTCTGTGCCAGCGTATCGTCGATGAGCATCCGCAGATTGACCTGCTGATCAACAACGCAGCCGTGCAATATACCCCCACCTTTCTGGATGATGATTTTGACTACAGGTCCATTGCCAGGGAAATCACCCTGAATTTTACCGCCATCTGTGCCTTAACCCATTGGTTGCTGCCTGCGTTGCTGCACAGCAACCAGCTAAGCCGCATCGTGAATATTAACTCAGGCCTGGCCCTGGCGCCCAAAACCCAATCAGCCATCTACTGTGCCACCAAAGCCGCTTTAGCCAGCTTTTCCCAAAGCCTCGGCTACCAGCTGGAAAACACCAATGTCCGTGTGCTTCAGGCCTTTTTACCCCTGACAGATACGCCCATGACCACCGGCCGTGGCACAGTAAAACTTTCTGCACAGCAGGCTGCAGCCGCAATCATAGGAGGTATTAAACAAGACAAAACATCGAATCATATCGGCAAAGTCAGACTACTACGCGTGTTACTGGCGATCCTGCCCCCGTTAGCGCGAAAAATAATGAAAGGACATTAAAAATATGAAGATCCCGACAACACTGCCCGCAGCAATCAATACAGGACTACTGATAATGTTAATACTTCCCACCGTTACCGCACAGGAGCTGACCGTACGCGTCAGCCAGATCGAAACCAGCCGGCAGGGCCAGATGATGGTGATGCTGTTTGGTAAAGCGGGGTTTCCCAAAGATCACAGCAAGGCCCTCAGCATACAAACCCAACCGGTAGAGACGGGGGTTGATAACATGGAATTCCGCTTTACCCATGCCCCGGTAGTGTTTGCCGTGAAGGTACTGCATGACGAAGACCTGAACGGCAAAGTAACCAAAAACTGGACCGGGATCTGGCCGGCTGAGGGGCTGGGATTTTCCAATGCTGCGCGTGTCAGCCTTACCGGCCCGCCTTCATTTAAACAGGCGCGACTGACCCGTTCAGACACTAGCAATGCCATTGATATTCCTCTCATTTACCCCTGAGCCGCGGAGTTACCATGAAACCCATGTTTACCCTGATACTCATTCTGATGCTGATATTTGCCAGCACTTTTTTGCTGTTCAACGCCACTGGTTTACTCAGCATTGAACACATTCGCCTGTGGCTGGATGCGGCTCAGCACGTTGACCCCGTGTATGTTAGTGCCATTGTGGTGACATTGCTGTTTGCGGATTTGTTTATCGCGATGCCAACCCTGACCATTACCCTACTCAGTGGCTATTTTCTGGGGCCGCTGGCCGGTGCACTGTCGGCAATACTGGGGCTTTCTCTGGCCGGCATGGGCGGATACCTGTTCAGTTACAGATATGGCGACTACCTGCTAAAGCTGCTGCTTAAACACCCTGCCAAACGCGCTGAGGCGGTTGATACCTTTGTTCAGCATGGAGGGATGGTAATTCTGCTGTCGCGGGCCATGCCGATTCTGCCAGAAGTCTCCGCCTGTATGGCGGGTATCAGCAGAATGCGATTTGGCCGATTTATGATGCTCTGGCTGTGCAGTACCGTACCTTATGCAATTATCGGCGCCTATGCCGGTGCCATCAGCACCCTGGAAAACCCCAAACCGGCAATATTCACGGCCATTGGGTTGAGCGCCGTACTGTGGCTGGGTTGGTTTGTATTCAAAAAGCGGCGCACGCTGAATACAGAAAATTAGGGCGATGGCGGTTATGCCAGCAGGCAACACTGTAATGAGCGGTTTTATCAGCCTGCCTCGTTGCGATAGCGGGTGTCTTTGTCAACATCAACGCCCACAATGAAAAAGGCATAAATAACACGCCACAAACTGAAACGGCGCCCGGTATAAATCCAATGACAGCGCCTGATAACTGAAATAAGCTGTAGGGTCAGGGACAATAACTGTTAGTGGATATCCGTATGCCGGAGCTGGAAAATCTCAGACATAGCCTCAGCCGTTATATTCAGTTGGATGATGACGCCTGGCATGCAGCCAGTGGCTGTTTCAGACTGAAACACTGGCAAAGCGATGAGGCGATTTTTCGCGCCGGAGAAACCCCCGACCGCCTGTACTTTATCCTTGAAGGACTAGGCCGCTATTACTACCTGACTCCCGAGGGTAAAGAGCGCAATAAGTCTCTGACCCGCCCTGGTGGTTTATTTGCCTGTATGCGTAGCCTTATTGCCCGACAGCCCAGCCTGTTTTCCACTCAGGCGCTGACCAGTAATCTGACGGCCTGTATCAGTTACCGCGAACTGACTCAGTTGGCTGACAACCACACCAGCTGGAACTACCTTACCCGCACCCTACTCGAAGGCCTGGCGATAAAAAAGGAACAACGGGAAGCCAGTTTCTTATTGCAGGATGCCCAGCAGCGCTATCAGGGCTTTTTACAAGAATACGGTGACGATGCCCATCATTATCCGCTGTATCAGGTTGCGATGTATCTGGGCATTACCGATGTGGCACTGTCGAGGATCCGGGCCAGAATGGGCTTAACCCAGCTTTAGCACAAAGGAACACTTGTTCCCGTCGTTCAGAGATCGCCCGCCAATCCGTTTTATAAGCAAAGAGCACTGAATTTCAACCGCTATAAGCCTTTTGAACCCTGCCAGCTATTAGCCGGGGCCACTAATACTTTGATATAAATAAATTTGTTTTGTATGGTGGTTACTTCTTACACAATGTGTCTGCCACAGCAGACAGGGATGTTATATGAAACTCAGCCAGGTTCTCTCCAGTATTAACCAGATTGAAAAGTCTAAGTTTATTAGCTGCCTCGACCGGCTTTGTAGCAACGCGGCGCAAACAGACAAAGTGCTGGCCAAAAGCATTGAGCGGATCGACGGCCAGATTAAAAATGCCTCAGGTAGTGAAATTACCCAACTATTTAATGCCGTTTCGAAGCACTTCAAGACCTCAGTGAAAGAACAACTAGCCATGGCTGATGCGCAAATTGCACTGCTGGTAAATATTCTCTCCAGAGACGGCAACAGCATTGCCAGAGTTTCGTGGATTGAAACCCTATACAGTAAAGAGTGGAATGCCCTTTCAAACCTGTCGAAAGAGCTTCTGCGGGAAATAAAAGAAGCCGATGAAGCTGAACCATTCAGCCGGGGAAACCGGCTGAAGATATATCGGGATTGTCTGGATACCGCCTATTTCAACGATGAAAAGTCCAATCGTGAAGCAAAGATCACTGACGATGAGCGCAGCATACTGAATGTACTGGCTGATCGGCTGGAGATTTCCATAGACGAAGCTACCGCGATTGAACACCTTTCTAATCCCATCCCTAAAGCCAATGTTGCCGATGGACTTAATACTCTGCGGGAAATGGGCGTGCTGTTTATTAACCGCAAACGCGCGGAAGTCATGGTTGCCGATGAGGTGGTGAATATTCTCAATGATATTCAGCACAAAGAGTTGTCCGATAAGCATGTGCTGCGAATATTAAGAACGCTCGCTGACGCTGAGCTGTCGAACATTCTTAAACGCTATGGCAAAAAGATTAGAGGAGTAGGCCGGGCCGATAAGATCAGCCAGATCATTCACTCCGGCATTGGTATCCGGCATATATTATCCAGAGATATCTTCTCGGCCGATGAAACCCAGAATGAACGTAAAGAGCGGCTGAAAAACCTGATCGCGGATCTTGGCATTAATGTCGATAAAATCGGTACGACGTTGGATGAACGCATCGATGTGATTATCCAGACTCTTAAAGGAGCAACAGAACATGAGTTTAATGCTCTTAGCGCCAGCGGTTTTAAGGATATGTGTACCGCACTGATGCTGCATATTCCGTCGCTGGATAAGCTACTGAAAAAAGAATATGAGCTGGAAGACAGAGACGAGATAGACACCGACAAATTACGCGCTTTAAGCATCACCCCTCACGATATCCTGTTTCTGCTGCCCAATGATGATATCAAAGCAGTAAGAGACAAACTGGGGCTGTCAAAGCGTGGCAACCCGCGCTTTGTGATCCTGGAAAGCTTTGCCAGCGCCAATGATAAACTGATTGAGAATTATGATGCATTGGCCAGAAGAGATCTCGCTGCACTTAAAGAAGCAGGCGTAGAGATACAGGAATCGGAAGTCGGCATCAGGTTCGAAGAAGTCACCAAAGCCATTTTTGAGCAACTGGATCTGCTGGTAGACGAAGAACTGCGCAAAAGCATCAACACCACCAAAGACAAAGCCGATATTATTATTTCCATTAGTGAAGACGACGTGATTATCGGCGAAGCTAAAACCTGTAAAAACGGCGACTTCGCTAAATATTCCACCACATCAAGACAGGTTAAAGCTTACGCGACCCGCTGCGAAAATCAGGGCAAGCGTGTGGCCCAGGTACTTATCGTCGCCCCTACCTTCTCCAAAGACTTTGTCGAATCCGCGGAAATGGACACCGAAGTGAATATCTCCCTGCTCGAAGCAAAGGGCCTGAAGCTGATCCTGGATGCCTATAAAGCCAGACGCAATCCCAAGTTTTCACCCAAATTATTTACCAAAGGCGGGCTGCTGAAAGCAGAGCTGATTGCGAAGAATATTTGAATGATGGTTAGAATTTACTATTTCAGCAACTCTGTTCTTTTGATTGCGTTAGGACAAAGAGGGCATCTATGAAGTTTTACGGATTAAGCAAATGGGAACTAACCCAAGATCTTGATGGATTAGTGTTTTTTGCTCAACGTATGAATGAACTCTTGTTCGACTTCACACTAGATAGCTATAAGCCTTCCGCCTTAAATGCTTCGTTCCTATGTGCAGAGGCACTATCGCTGATCAGCGACATTGAAGAGAAAATCATAGAGTCCGGCAGCTTAACCCATGTATTGGATGAGCTTAAGTGGAGCATCCAAAATGATAAGATTGCAAAATCTCTTTTAGAGCTAGATCTAAATTATTACATTCTAGATCCAGATAACTCTCCCCTTGACGATGTGAGGCAGCGATTAGAAGTATTAGGTAAATCGTTAGGACCAAGAAGGTACTTTGAAGCTTGTAAAGATCATCTCCACAAAGCTTTGTTGTCCCAGAGTAAGAGGGATATAGACTTTCTATCCAGGACCATTTGTACATCGCTCATGAACATCGGTTACAGTAAAGCCTTTCTCTATAACCGAGTAAAAACCTTTTTTTTTCATGAAAACGATGGAAAAAAAATTACAAAACTAGACCAAATTGAAGACTTCTTTAGTGAGTTAGACACGAAAATTCATCATTTCGAGGCTCTCTTTTTGGTGGATTCTCTTATAAAGGAAGTAAGTGACTCAGTCAAAGCGTTCAACATAGAGATTTCCGATGAGATACCTACAGAGTATGAGGAGACTGCAAAGTTAAAAGGGCTCTTGCCGGAGGAAGGTGAGGATTATGAATACGTTCTTATCAAACAGGTTAGAGCTTTTGACCGCCACAGTGCCCGCAGCTTGGCTGAGAGAAAAATAGATAATTTGAGTGATGTATTTTCTTTATTTCATCACGAAAAGCAGATCTCTTGGAAGAGGGAAGCATTGGTATCTCAAAAGTGTTGTACTGAATTAGTTCATTTGGTTCAGCCTACAACAGGTCCAATGCAAAAAGGGTTTGATTTCAAGCCCCAAAAAGCTTCAAAAGCTCTAAATAAACTAATCTCAACTCTAAGTCTCAGAGATAACAGTTTTCAGAAATTCAATCGTGCCGCTGACCTTCATGGCATTAGCATTGGTAATGACGTAGTTGAGAATCAACTTGTTAATCTATGGACAGCGATTGAAACACTAGTTCCATCACATGTCAGTAAAAGTAAGATTAAGGCCATAGTAAATTTCCTTATGCCTTTTTTAACCATAAGATATATCCATAGAATTTTAGAGAGATACACTTCAGACTTATACTCTTGGGATAGAAAAATATCAAAAAGAGTTCTTAATAAGGTACCAAACACTTCAGGAAAATCTCTTGCTCTAAAAGCGCTTTACTTGTTAGCCATTGACAAAAATCAAGACCTTAGAGATGAACTATATAAATCCTTCAAAGACTTTCACCTTCTTAGATTCAGAACTTTCAACTTATGTAGAATTCTAAGTAGCTCTGAAGGTATTCGAAACCATTTGCTGACACATGAGACTAAGGTTAGTTGGCAATTAAGAAGAATATATCGAACTCGAAACTTAATTGTACACTCAGGTAGAACTCCAAGATACACTGGTAGCCTGATCGAAAATGGGCATGACTATTTAGATCAATTAATGGAAGGAATTATGAGTATCTCGTGTGGACCATTTAATGCTGAATCTCTTGAGCAAGTCTTCAACATTTCCGACATGTGGAACATTAAGTTTAAAAAACAGCTTAAAGAACTTGATTCTATCAATGAGCATTCAATTTCTTTTCTTATAAGGCAGAAACCTTTCTAAAAATTATTTCTACCGTTACGAAAAAGTTTTGCATGTTAATTACTAAGCTGCGGTAACGGTGTATGACTTCTCTACTAAAATTCAAAAGTAAAAAACCCGCTATCGGTGGATAGCGGGTTTTTAGTTTTACCGCATTTGTCTGCGAGCAATCTGCATTACCTCACACAGATTTTATCCCCTACCGATAACTCTCCACACTGGGGCAGGAGCAGATCAGGTTTCTGTCTCCATATACATCATCGATACGGTTCACCGTGGGCCATAACTTGCTTTTGCCCACAAAGGCTGCCGGGTAGGCAGCGATCTTGCGGCTACAACTGTGGTTCTGTCCACTTCCCCTAAACTGAGACTGCCTAATTGGAGTTTTCTGCATTGATTAATGCAGGAGACTGGTCTGGATAGGTCAGGTTGGAAATGAGCACAAGCAAACCGCTTGTGCTCTGGTTTTATTCGCTCTGATGGCTTAGCTACCGGGGTTAAGAGCGGAGATATCCACGGGAGGTTGTGGTAACCCCATGTCGGCTACTTTTTGATAGCTTGCTTCAGACACCCCAACTCCCCATGTTTTAAAATGCTGCGTCAGATCATAGCCGGTAATTTCACTGAGGAATTCGAAAGTCGCATCGAAACTCGCCTGAGACGTGGCACACACAGACTGTTGCTGCTGGGAGTCAAGTTCCCGAAAACGTCTGTTTAGTTGACGGTACATATCCCAGCCGATATCTGGCAGCGCGTGCTTAATTTGCATTAAAAAGACCAGCTTGTCCCATACATCTGCATCGTCAGTGAACGAAAAATCGTCATTCAACTTATTGATCGCAATTGCATATCGGTTTTCCTGCTGTATGCGAGATTGCTGTCCAAGCGTGTCCTGAACATATAACGAAAATAGATTGACTGATGACTCTGTCCCGAACGGGCGACTCCAAAGACAAAACTGCTGGTAGTTATGTCCCGTCTCATGCCAGTTCCCCCAGCCATTGTTTCTGGCTGTATCCACTGAGAACAAATTCCACCCCGGGCCTGCCATGATAGGGTAACCAGCGTGAGCAAAACCCGCGGTTATTTGCACGTCAGAAACAAAACGTTCTTTTAATGTAGGCATCTTGTGCACGCCCGTAGCAGTCTTTTCAAAACCGGCTAAATCCCGCACCAATTCAATGGTTTGATCGAAGGTATTAAGCAGTGCCTCTGGATCCTCTACTTTTTGTAACTCCTCTTTAGACATATCCAGATACACATGCTTGCCTTCCAGTACGCCCCAGGGCGCACTATTTTCTCGTATAGCAAGCCAATTGGTAAATTTGTCGCGACCAAGTTTGAAATGAACCGTTTCCACCACGTTAGCAATGCTCACGGTGACATCGAGATCTTCAGATCGCTCAGAAGCAATAATTACCTGTCCTCCGTACTGACTGCGCAGTTTATTGATACCTCTGCTCAGTCGAACCTTTGTTGAGACACTGGTGTAACGTTTAACTTGCTTGCTATTGGTCACGTTAGGAGATGTCAATGCCAGTACATCAGTGTGCACATTGATAATGGCGTACAAATCTTCAAGGTCTTTTTCGGCACTCACATTGATTTCAATGATCTCTCCCGCCGGTGCGTAAGTTCCGGTGCTAATCCAGTGCTGACGCTTCAGGGTATCCAGAGTTTGATCTTCATGGAAATAGCGGTTGAATGTAACTTCTTTGGATATGCGGGGCCTGGATTCATCGACTTCGCCAGGATAGCTGCTGACATCACGCGGAAACGGCAGAGCTTCGTCAATGGCTGTGCGCCGATTAATAATATCCATGATTTGTTCCATCTTGTAGGCGTTTTCATCCCAGTCCGGAAAGGGGAACTCACTCACATAGTTTTCATCAATCTCGGCCGCCGCTAACGAGGGAACAAGCCATTGCTGATTGGCACCACCATGGGTGGGGTACACAATTATCGAAAGCTGCGACATGTTAACGTCAAACGACTCCCCGTTCTGCGAAAAAATATTGTCTTCATAAGACCATGCCTGAGCAGAACTATCATCACAGGCTTGCAGTACTAATTTGCTTTGTACATTGGCAACGCATTTCTGTGATTGTGTATGAGTTAATGTCTTGGTGCTTTCGTTATAACTCCAAAGCTGCGAGGTCTCGCTATTTTGACAATCCGTCAGCACGACAGCTTCATTATTGTCTGTACTACCAATGCACAGGCCTGGACTGGCCGCCGCCACGATTACCTGGCTTTCAAAGGTTAATGGGCTGGTAGATGAATTATCCCCCCCTCCCGTATCAGTATCGGTGCCGCTTTCACTGTCTGTTACCTTCTCAGTATCTGTGACTGTTTCAGTATTTTTGCCGCCGCAGCCATGCAGTACACCCAAAGCTACCAGCAAGCAAACAAAGCTAACCCTTGTTGTTTTTGATTTCATTTTCTTACTAACCCTTATCTTTTATTATTTATAATGTATTGCAAACCATCAATTAACATTAAAGTAATGTTACGAAAGTTTCAAATTGTTTTATTTTGAGTTTATCTCGTTTGTTGTGGAGACTTTTGATTTAAGGCAGATGTGCAGCGTAGGTGCGCTAATATCCATCAGTGCCCCGATTTGTTGATTAAACTCTCTCGCTTTTCAGACGATCAAAGGGTCAGAGTGGTTGAAACAGCATAATGCTCTGCTAGTGCCCCACTCTATATCCAGACTACATAGTAAAAGACCCGCCAGCCTTAGCTAGCGGGTCTTTAGTATTACTGCATTTGTCTGCGAGCAATCTTCATTACTTCGAAAAATCCAGCAGCTTAGCGATAACTCTCCACACTGGGGCAGGAGCAGATCAGGTTTCTGTCGCCGTATACATCGTCAATACGATTAACGCTGGGCCAGAATTTGCTTTTGCCCACAAAGGCTGCCGGGTAGGCGGCGGTATTGCGGCTGTAGCTGTGCGTCCACTCATCGTCGCAGATATCGGCCAGGGTGTGGGGGGCGTTATGCAGTGGGTTGTTGGTTTCATTCCATACCCCACTTTCCACTTTGGCGATTTCTTCACGGATCTTGATCATGGCCTCACAGAAGCGGTCCAGCTCGACTTTGGCTTCGGATTCGGTGGGCTCGATCATCAGCGTACCGGCAACCGGCAAAAGCAGAAAAATCAGCTATAAAGATGTCCGGGTTTTGTTGACCATAGCGGATGTCACCAAAGCTCTGAATTTGCCAGTTAACAACAAAGACATGACGCGGGATTAGCCTCCCTTCCTTAATTGCACCAGCAGACCCTCAGACTAACGTCGCTTGCGCTCCTTCAAGGTTGATATATTTTTTCCATTAAAGTATTTTATGAAATATACATTCCACCAACTCGATGTTCGATAGTTTAAACCAGCCGCAGGCTGGATACATGTGGGGGTTATTCATGAGCAGGATTGAAAACACCTTTGTCATCAGATGCCACTGTCATAGTTAGAATAGCAAAGCTACTCAGTGAGTAGGTTTGCCAGATACGCTACCTGACCAGATAGTCTCAGTATTTATGGGAGCCGGCCTACGGCTCAGCTGGAGAGCGCTGTATGGCAATGTCGGTTGCGGTCTGCGTCGGTGACGATAGCACCGATAAACTGATCGAAGCTTTGCGGACAGCAATTGCCAGGATGAAAGTCGCGAGTGAAGTGAAACCAATAACCCGCTGCAATTCAATCATAAACAAAGGTTTCAAAATTAGTATTTGCTGCAAAGACCTATTACTGGAGAACTTATGAAAACAACTCGGCGTTATTTTTTAAAATCATTGGCCATTGCTGGTGGGACGTTACCTTTAATTTCTGGAGCATGGCGCCAGGCACTGGCTGCGGCCACAGGCTACCCTCGACTTTTGCATGGCCCAATGGCGGGTTCTGTTGGACAAAATGATATTAACATCTGGATGCGCTCCAGTGGTCGCTATCAGGTTAGCATACAATATGGGAAGCAATCTGATCTCTCGGATGCCAGGCACAGCAAAGAAGTGCAAACTGGCCCGGAAAATGACTTTGTTGCACATATCAATATTTCAGGTCTGGAAGCGGATACTAAATACTACTACCGTCCGTGGGTCGATGGAAAACCGGCGAAATACATGGATAATATCCCCCCTTTCCAGTTCAAAACCGCCCCCGCAAAAAACGCCAAATTCCTTCTTGGCTTTGGGTCTTGCGCACGCTGGCAAGAATTTCCAGATCAGCCCATCTGGGACGCTCTGGATCGTTGGGATCCAGATTTGTTTTGCTGGCTAGGTGACAACATTTATGCCGATACAGTAGAACCAGGCATTATGTCTGACTTGTACAAAATCCAGCGCTCTGTACCAGAACTGCAGGGATTTTGTAGCCGGGTTCCGCAATTAGCCATTTGGGACGATCACGACTATGGCCTGAATAATAGCGATAAAGACAATCCGATGAAGGAGGAAAGCCTGAAGCTATTTAAACGCTACTGGGCAAATCCCTCATATGGGACCGAGCAATCTCCTGGAGTATTCTTTCAATACAATTATGCCGGGGTAGACTTCTTTTTCCTCGATAATCGCTATCACCGAGACTCAAACGGCCAGCCAGATGGCCCGGACAAGAGCCATCTTGGCAGTGAACAGTTAGCCTGGTTAAAAGATGGGCTTAAGGCCAGCTCTGCGCCGTTTAAAGTGCTTATCTGTGGTGGCGGCTGGTCGTACAATCCAGACTCCTTTGGGGAGGACAACTGGACCAGTTACCGACACGAACGTAATAACCTGTTTGATTTTATCCGTGATCAACATATCAGCGGCGTGCTGTTAATGTCTGGGGATATACACCGCTCCGAGGCAAACTGTATTCCATGGTCAGCTCAGGGGGGCTACGATCTTTACGAATTTGCCAGCTCTGGCCTCGCTCAGGACACCCCGATGCCGGAATCAATTGAAACACCGGAGATTCGTCTGCGTGAACCATTCACCGGAGGGCATAATGCAGGCTTGCTCGAGTTCGACCTCACTCAGGAAGATCCGGTAGTAAAATTCAATGTCATTAATTTTCGGGCGCAAACCGTTTGGGACAATCCAATCACCATACGCGCCAGTGAGCTGCGCAATGGTATTAGTAGTTGGAAGCAAAAAGTCGATCCCGAACTTCCAGCGCCTCTAAGAGCAGATGTTAAGGCCTGAAATACAAAATAAAATTTAGATCGGTGAGCACAGGCCAATTTGCGCATGGGGTGCGCAGCCGCAATCTGGATGCATGCATATAGCATCATCAGAATAAAAAAGCCCACTTCAAAGTAGGCTTTAACTATCCATTAAACAGCTGATTGGCTGCAAACAGCAGATTCTCTCCCTACCGATAACTCTCCACACTGGGGCAGGAGCAGATCAGGTTTCTGTCGCCATATACATCGTCGATGCGGTTTACCGTAGGCCAGAACTTGCTTTTGCCCACAAAGCCTACCGGGTAAGCGGCGGTGTTGCGGCTGTAGCTGTGCGTCCACTCGTCATCGCAGATATCGGCCAGGGTGTGGGGGGCATTATGCAGTGGGTTGTCGGTTTCACTCCACTCGCCACTTTCCACTTTGGCGATTTCTTCACGGATCTTGATCATGGCCTCACAGAAGCGATCCAGCTCGACTTTGGCTTCGGATTCGGTGGGCTCGATCATCAGCGTACCGGCAACCGGGAAGCTCATAGTGGGCGCATGGAAGCCATAGTCGTTAAGGCGTTTGGCGATATCCACTTCGGTAACACCGGAGGCTTCTTTAAGCTGGCGCAGGTCGATAATGCACTCGTGCGCTACGCGGTCATTACGGCCTTTATACAGTACCGGGTAGTGGCCGCTCAGTTGTTTGGCCACATAGTTGGCGTTGAGGATCGCCACTTCGGTGGCCTTTTTCAGCCCTTCGCCGCCCATCATTTTGATGTACATATAGCTGATAGGCAGAATCGAGGCGCTGCCCCATGGCGCGGCAGATACCGAGCCGTTGTTTTCGCCGGTACCGGGTATTTTTACCACCGGGTGATTCGGCAAAAACGGCGCTAAGTGTGATTTTACGCCAATAGGGCCCATGCCTGGGCCACCGCCACCGTGTGGAATGCAGAAGGTTTTATGCAGGTTCAGGTGCGACACATCGCCGCCAATAAAGCCGGGGGTGGTCAGGCCCACCTGGGCGTTAAGGTTGGCACCATCCATATACACCTGGCCGCCGTGCTGGTGCACGATATCGCAGATTTCGCGAATGCCTTCTTCATACACACCGTGGGTGGAAGGATAGGTCACCATAATGCACGACAGGTTATCGGCCATCTCTTCGGCCTTGGCTTTAAGGTCGGCCATGTCCACGTTACCGTTTTTATCACAGTTCACCACCACCACTTTCAGGCTGGCCATTTGCGCCGAGGCCGGGTTGGTACCGTGGGCCGAGCTCGGGATCAGGCACACATTACGGTGCCCTTCACCGCGACTTTCATGATAACGCTGTATGGCGATAAGACCCGCATACTCACCCTGCGCACCAGAGTTAGGCTGCATGGAGATATTGTCGTAGCCGGTGATCTCCACCAGATCATCACCCAGCTCGTTAATCATCTGCTGGTATCCCTGAGCCTGATCGATGGGGCAGAAGGGATGCAGCTTGCCAAACTCCGGCCAGGTGATGGGGATCATCTCGGCGGTGGCGTTGAGCTTCATGGTGCACGAGCCCAGTGAAATCATCGAGTGATTCAGGGCCAGATCCTTATCTTCTAAGGATTTGATATAGCGCAGCATCTCGGTTTCAGAGTGGTGGCTGTTAAACACTTCATGGGTAAGAATGTCTGAGGTGC
The DNA here is from genome assembly GCF_001466725.1 of Lacimicrobium alkaliphilum. Classification (NCBI taxonomy): domain Bacteria; kingdom Pseudomonadati; phylum Pseudomonadota; class Gammaproteobacteria; order Alteromonadales; family Alteromonadaceae; genus Lacimicrobium; species Lacimicrobium alkaliphilum. The sequence goes on along the minus strand of NZ_CP013650.1, from coordinate 919,129 downwards.
GCACCAGATCAGCAGGGATGGAATCGCTGCCTTCGGTGGTCACCAGCGCATCCAGATTGTTTACATCAAGGTTATGGCCTTCGCCTAAGAATACGTCAAACAGCGCGCTGACATCGGCAGCGGTGGTGGTTTCATCCAGGCTCACACCCAGCATGCCATCGAGATCGGTACGCAGATTAATACCCGCCTTCAGCGCCCGTTCGACAATCTCGTCTTTGTTGTCGGTGAGTACGGTAAGGGTGTCAAACCAGCTCGCGTGCTTCAGGGCCAGACCTTTCTGTTTAAGGCCGCTGGCAAGAATATCGGTGAGGCGGTGGATACGGTTGGCAATGGTTTTTAAGCCCTCTGGGCCATGGTACACGGCATAGAAAGAGGCGATATTGGCCAGCAGCACCTGTGCGGTACAGATATTGGAATTGGCCTTCTCACGGCGGATATGCTGTTCACGGGTTTGCAGCGCCATACGCAGCGCGGGCTGGCCGCGGCTGTCCTGAGACACACCAATAATCCGCCCGGGCAGAGAGCGCTTGTACGCATCGCGGGTCGCAAAAAAACGCCGCATGGGGTCCACCGTAGCCCATGGGTACACCAAAACGCTGGGCACTGCCAAGCACCACATCGGCGCCCATTTCGCCGGGGGATTTGAGCAGCACCAGGCTCATAATATCGGCCGCTACCGCCACAACGCCTTTTTTGCTTTGTACCGCTGCAATCAGGTCGCTGATGTCGCGTACCTCACCTGTAGTGCCAGGGTATTGTAACAATGCACCGAAGACATCCAGCTCAGCCACGTCATCGGCGGGGCCGGTCTGCACTTCAAAACCGAACAGATCGGCACGGGTTTTTACCAGGTCGATGGTTTGCGGGTGCACATCATCGGCGATAAAAAACAGATTGGATTTTTTGTTTTTCGATACCCGTTTGGCCAGCGCCATGGCTTCGGCGGCGGCGGTACCTTCGTCCAGCAATGAGGCTGAAGCCAACTCCAGGCCGGTCAGATCAATGGTCATCTGCTGGAAGTTCAGCAGCGACTGCAGGCGGCCCTGGGCAATTTCCGGCTGATACGGGGTGTAGGCGGTGTACCAGCCCGGATTTTCCAGCACGTTGCGCAGGATCACATTGGGGGTGTGGGTGTCGTGATAGCCCATACCGATATTGCTGCGCAGCACCTTGTTTTTGCTGGCAATGGCTTTGAGTTTGGCCAGCGCCTCGTTTTCTGTCTGACTCTCGCCCAGCTTCAGCGGCTCGGGCAGGCGGATACCGGCTGGTACGGTCTGTTCAATCAGCGCCTCCAGCGAGTCGGCGCCAACGGTTTCCAGCATGGCAGCAATTTCTGCCTGTCCGGGGCCGATATGACGACGAACAAAATCCTGCTTTTGTTCCAGTTGCGATAGGGAAAGAGTCGGATCAGACATAAGGCTCACTTGTCAGGTTTAAAAGTTAAAAAATATAAAAAGTGGGGTGAAAAGTGGGGCAGGATAAGTGGGGTCAGAGTAAAATTATTTGGCTGCGCTTGCTTAGTTTTTTAGCATACTGCAATGCAAATAATTTTACTCTGACCCCACTTATCCTATTCTCGCCCACTTTTTAAAGGTTTATTCTTCGTCGATGCTGTTTTCGTAGCCTTCGGCGTCCAGCAGCTCGTTAAATTCGCTGTCATCGTCGGCCTTGATACGGAACAACCAGCCATCACCGTAGGGGTCGGAGTTAACCAGCTCTGGTGAGTCTTCCAGTTCTTCGTTGATGGCGACCACTTCACCACCAATTGGCGCGTACACATCAGAGGCGGCTTTTACCGATTCGGCCACGGCCACATCGTCACCTGCAGCCACGGTGTCGCCCACATCAGGCAGCTCAACAAATACCATATCTCCCAGCAGCTCCTGAGCGTGCTCGGAAATACCGACGGTGTAGGTGCCGTCACCTTCAGGGCGAACCCACTCGTGGGAGGCGGCATAACGCAGTTCTGACGGGATATTACTCATTGGAATTCCTCTTTTAATTCTTTGCTTGAGCGATAAGTGGGGTCAGAGTAAACTTTTTGCGACGTGAGATCGTGTTTTTGTTTAGCAAGAAAAAGTTTACTCTGACCCCACTTATCATGTCACTTGTTACTTAGTGTTCAACCTTTTTGCCGTTGCGCACAAAACTGGGCTTAACGACTTTTACTGTAACCCACTTTTTGCGCATTTCCACCTCGGCGGTGGTACCCACTGGTGCCGGTACTCTGGCCATGGCAATACTGTGGCCTAATGTGGGGGAGAAGGTGCCAGAAGTGATCACCCCTTCGCCGCCTTCTACTTTTACTGTCAGGCCACTGCGCAGCACGCCTTTTTCTTCCATCACCAGGCCAACCAGCTTTTCTTTGCCACTGCGGTTATATTCTTCAACGGCAGCACGGCCAACAAACTCACGTTCTTCGGGTAACCAGCTGATGGTCCAGCCCATATTGGCTGCCAGTGGCGAGGTGTTTTCATCCATATCCTGGCCGTACAGGTTCATACCCGCTTCCAGGCGCAGAGTATCGCGGGCACCCAGGCCACAAGGCTGTACACCGGCATCCAGCAGTTTCTGCCAGAACGCCCCGGCATCGGCCGCCGGTACCATAATCTCATAGCCCGCTTCACCGGTATAACCTGTGGTGGCGATAAATAAATCGCCACTGTACACGCCGAAAAACGGCTTCATGCCTTCAACGGCAGATTTTTGCTCGTCAGTGAACAGGGTTGCCGCCTTTTCTTTGGCATTGGGGCCCTGCACGGCGATCATGGCCAGATCAGGCTGCTCGATAATCTGAATATCGAAACCCTCGGCCACTTTGGTCAGCCAGTTCATGTCCTTTTCACGGGTGGCAGAGTTCACTACCAGGCGGTAGTCGTCTTCGGCAAAGTAGTAGCAAATGAGATCATCCACCACACCGCCCTGCTCATTCAGCATACCGCTGTAAAGGGCTTTGCCTTTGACCTTGAGCTTGTCTACGTCGTTGGCCAGCAAATAGCGCAGGTAAGCTTTGGCCTGAGGGCCCTTGATGTCAACGATGGTCATATGGGAGACGTCAAACATACCGGCGTCACGGCGCACGGCGTGGTGCTCTTCAATCTGTGAACCATAGTTGATTGGCATTTCCCAACCGTGGAAATCCACCATCTTGGCACCTGCTTCGAGGTGTTTGGGGTGCAAAACCGTTTTGCTTGGCGTCGTTGACATAGCCTTACCTGAGATTGATGATAAAGTGGCCTGAATTATAGGCCCTTGCCAGTGGTGCAACAAATTGGAAATCTTAATAGAATGATTAAGTTTTGTTATGTATTATTTGTTTTTTATTAGTAAAGCTGATGGGATATATGGGTGAGGAGTAGAAAAAGTGGGGTCAGAGTAAACTTTTCTAAACGTTCAGTTGATTGATTTACACAAGATTCAAAAAGTTTACTCTGACCCCACTTTTTCTCCTTACTAAACGACATGAAGCAACTTTCTCTGGATAATTTACGGGCCCTGGTGGCGGTGGTGGATATGGGCGGCTATGCCAAGGCCGGTGAATACCTGGGCCGCTCGCAGCCAGCTATCAGTCTGCAGATAAAACGCCTGGAGGCGCAGATTGGCCGGCGCTTGTTTAACCGCCAGGGCCAGAAGCAGCAGATCAATGCCGATGGGTTGCTGTTGTATCGCCGTGCCCGGCAGATGCTGACTCTGAATGATGATATTCTGCGCGAATTTGAGCAATCCCAGCTCACCGGCCAGTTGCGCCTCGGCCTGCCCAGTGAGTTTGCCACCCGGGTGCTGCCCAGCATTATCGGCGATTTCTCCAAGGCCTATCCGGATGTGACCCTCGAAGTCAGCTGCGACTTAAGTAAATCCTTGCTGCGAAAAGATCAGCGCAAAGAGTACGATCTGATCCTGGCGCTGGATGATGAGCCCGGTGATAACCGCCCCGAAACCCTGTTAAAGGATGACCTGATCTGGGTGGCCCACGCCGGTTATCAGCTCAATGCCGATAACATTGCTCTGGTGGCCGCACCACAGGGTTGTATTTATCGCCAGCGTGCACGCCAGAGCCTGCAACAGGCGGGCCTGCGCTGGCGGGTCAGTTACACCAATGCGGATATCGGCGGTATTACGGCGGCATTAAAAGAGGGGCTGGGTATTACTGTGCTGGCAAAAAGTACCCTGCCCGATGAACTGGTTGAGCTGAGACACCCTGCCCTGCCGGAGCTTGGCAAAGTGGGCATCAATCTGTTTATTCAGTCTGAGCAACATCCCCAGGCCAGCAGCAAACTGGCAGAGTTTATCCGCACGCGATTGGCCTGATAGGTCAGGGGCATTGAATGATGGTTTAAGGCACTGGACTCCCGCTAACAACATGCGGGAGTGACGAAGAGTTTGTATGCAGGAGTGACGGGGAAAGGATATGCGGGAGAACCTTAGCTTTACCCGGATTCCGCTTCATTACATCCGGGCTACCTGTCGGATGGCCGAATACTCTGATGACTTTGTGTCCCTGCGAGATCGGCAGAAGTTATTCCATCTGTCTACCATCAGAATAAATTAACTATTTACAAAAAGCACACCAGCTTGCCACTTCGACGTGCATTATTCAAACAATCACCCTTTAACATCCATGCCGTTTTTTTGCTTTATATTTCAATAATTTAAACAAAACCCTCCCGACTTACAAGAGCCATGATAACAAATTCACACAATTTAAAGATTAATAAATTATTTATTAAAACAGATCAGTGTTGCAATATTGTATTCTTATTTGTAAATTATTTATGAATAATCCCGCATGCGTTAACACAGGAGACTCGCATGATTAATAAGCAGAAAAACACACTTGCCACCGCAGTTCAGATTGCCCTGTTGACAGGCTATGGCCTGAGCACATTGGCTTTTGCACAAGAATCCAACAGCGAAAACGAGAAAAAAGACAATGCCGATGTTGAGGTGGTTGAGGTTAAGGGCTATCGCGCGTCAGTGCAGAAGAGCCTGAACATCAAGCGCTTTTCCGACACTATTGTTGACGCCATTTCTGCTGAGGATATCGGCAAGTTCCCGGATCAGACAGTGGCCGATGCATTGCAGCGTATCGCCGGTGTACAGGTGCAGCGCTCAGAAGGTGAAAGTGACCGGGTCAGTATCCGGGGTACCGCTCCTCATCTGAATCTGACCTTACTCAATGGTCAGAATGTGGCCTCTGCGACGGCATCCTCTTCTATTATTACCGCTTCCCGGGGTTTTAACTACTCCCTGCTGCCCACGGAACTGATCGACACTCTGGAAGTGCACAAGTCGGCGAAGGCCAAGGTACAGGAAGGCTCTTTAGGCGGCACGGTGATTGTCAAAACCCGCCGGCCCTTCGATGATGAAGCTCATTCTTCCGCATTTTCACTTAAAAGCGCTTATCAGGAAACCACCGGTGAGCACAGCCCCATTTTGTCAGGCTTCTATAGCTGGAAAAATGACAATGAAAACTTCGGGTTTAATATCGGTGCCGTGCTTAAAGAAACCACCACCCAACGGGATGGCTACCGTGCTGGCGGTTTTAACTACTTAGACAGCGTTGATGGCGAGACTTATTACAGCCCACGCAGCGTAGATGCCTCTCGCTTTGAGGCAGACAAAGAACTGACCACTATCAGCAGCAGCCTGCAGTACGCCTTTGATGACAATAAACAGCTCACCTTTAACAATCTTTACTCAGAAGCTGACAAAGAAAACCGCTCTTTTGCCAATGGTGTATGGATAGGCGAAAACAGCTTTGCGGATCTGTCCGGTACTATTGAAAACGGCATTTTAACCAGTGGTTCTCTGGCCCCCAATGACGCCGATTTGAACCCCGATGCCCGCTGGAACCATTTTGGTAATTATCTGGAGTCTCGTTACACCACCACCCGTGAAGAGGGTTCCTATAAAACCCGCGTACATGATCTGAAATTTGAATGGAATTCCAACGCTTTTACCTTCTCGGCTCAGGCTGGTATTACCAAGGCTGAAGGGGCGATATCTATCCGCGCGCTGGACTTTGAAGCGCAAACCAATGCCACCTTCGATCTGAGCGGCCAGCACATCGACTTTACTCTGGATCAGCAAACCACCCCACAAGACTATGTGGGTGTGTATATTGCCGATAAAAACTATGTCAATGATCAGGAAGAGGTCTATGCTCAGACCGACCTGAATTACCTGCTGGACGGTGATTTCTTTACCTCTATTGATGTGGGTCTGCGTTATAGTGATCACGAGAAGACCTCACAGGTGCAGCTGAATGAGCATTACCCCTGGTTCTCTTACAACGAGGAATACAGCGGCTCAGCTTATCTTGAAAGCCTGTACCCCGGCTTTGGTGTGCAGTCACTGGATTTAGGCGGCTGGGCCGACAGCACTGTGGATGACTTTATGGGCGGTGGCAGCCAGCCTTACCTGTATGACTTTAACTTTGGCAACCTTGACTCTGCCTTTGATGAAGTCGGACTGCTGAGAAGTTACTGGCATCCGTCTTATGCGCTGGATCTGAAAGAAAAAGTCACCAGCGCCTACGTGCAGGCCAACTTTAATTCAGGCAAATGGAAAGGTAATGTCGGTGTACGTATCGCCAAAACCGATCAGACCAGTGTAGGTTTCGATATCCTAAAGCCTGATGGCTGGTTCCCCGGCGATAAACTGGCCGATGCGCAGTCACCGGTAACGGTCGAGCGGGATTACACTGATGTGCTGCCGAGTCTGAATATCTCCTATGATTTCAGAGACGATATCATTCTGCGCTTTGCCGCGGCCAGCGTGATCTCACGGCCAGACTATGATCTGCTGGCGCAGCGAAAAATCTACTCCCGTACCGGCGGTATTCAGGGCAACCCCTGGCTGAATCCTACTGAGGCAGACCAATACGATATCTCGGCGGAATATTATTTCACCGATGCATCTATTTTGTCACTGGCCTATTTCTATAAAGATATTAAATCCTATGTCACCGAGGAAATGGTCGAAACCAATGTACTGCTGCCAGAGGATGACAGCGTTAACGTACTGGATGAGGAAGATGTAGGTTATTACATTGCGCAGATGGAGCTTCGCACGCCGGTCAATGGCGGTGGCGGCACCAACCAGGGGGTTGAAGTTAACCTTCAGCATGATTTCGGTAATGGGTATGGCGCCATGGCCAACTACACCTATCAGGATGCCGACATGGATGAAGAGGATGAGATCCTGCCGAATAACTCAAGAGATACCTTTAATGTCAGCGGTTTCTATGAGAAAAACGGTATTCTGGCGCGCTTGTCTTATACCTACCGCAGCGAGTATTTCGCCGGTCTGTCCAGACATATCGACAGATACACTGACAGTTATGGTCAGTGGGATGCCAACTTCAGCTATGACTTTAATGACAACTTTTCTGTCATGCTGCAGATCCTTAACCTCACTGACGAAAATCAGAAGGCCTTTGTGAAAAGCGAGTCTGGCGCAAAAGCCTTATTGTCGGAGTACAACTACGGCCGCAGAGCCTTCGTTGGCGTTTCAGCCAAGTTCTGATGCGGTGGTAATCAAAAAAGCCGTCTGCAGCAATGCAGACGGCTTTTTTTGTTTTCAGTTCTGTAAACTGATTGACGTTTAAACGCGATTACCGGATTCCGCTTCGCTACGACCGGATAAACAAAAGTGCCGGACTCCGGCTAACAAAAGCCGGAATGCCCCTTTATTGATCCTGCAGGTTCCCTGCTTTATCACTGCCTAATGTTGTTGCTCACCGGCCACCCAGGTTTGCAGCACCCGGGTTTGCCAGATTTTCTGTGGCGGAATGTCAAAGATATCCTGATCCACCAGGATAAAGTCGGCCCATTTGCCTGCCGCCAGGTTACCCAATACCTGTTCCTGATGGGCCGCATAGGCCGCGTCCAGGGTAAAGGCGCGCAGCGCCTGTTGCAGGGTCATGCGCTGCGAGGGGATCCAGCCATCTAAAGGCTCGCCTTTGTGATTCTGGCGGGTCACCGCTGCGTGCAGACCATGAAAGGGGTTGGCCAGTTCCACCGGGAAATCCGAGCCGGCCGCCAGCACTGTACCCTGCGCTAAAAATCGCTGCCAGGCATAGGCACCTTTAAGGCGTTCGGCGCCGATTCTGTCCTCGGCCATATTCATATCACTGGTGGCATGCACCGGCTGCATGGAGGCGATAATATTAAGCTGTTTAAAGCGAGGAATATCCTCAAGGGTAACCACCTGGGCGTGCTCTATACGATGGCGAAGGTCTTTACCCCCTACTTTTTGATAAGCCTTTTCGAAGTTGTCCAGCGCCAGGCGGTTAGCTTTATCACCGATGGCATGAAAGTTAAACTGAAAACCATGGCCCAGCACCTGTTCAAACAGGGCCGGAAGTTTCTCTTCTGCGGTCACCATCAGCCCGTGATGATGAGGCTGGTCACTGTAGGGCTCAAGCAACGCCGCACCGCGGCTGCCCAGCGCACCATCGCCGAAGCCTTTGACTGAACGGATCACCAGCATATCGTCCTGGCTGGCAAAGGGCCCTTGCTCGAGCATTTGTTTCAGTTGCGGATCCGATGCTGCGAGCATGGCATAAATGCGCAGTGATAACTCACCGGCTTTGACCTGCTGGCGATAGAATTCGGCCTGCTGTTGGCTGATACCGGCGTCATGCACACTGGTAATGCCCAGCGATAACAAATGTTGAGAGGCCGTATCCAGTGCCAGTTCAAGACTTTGTTCAGTTTGCTCAGGCAACAGAGTACTGACCAGCTGCATGGCGTTATCGATCAGTACACCGGTTGGATTGCCGTTCTCATCACGCAGGATCTGGCCGCCTTGTGGATCCGGCGTGTTTTTATCGATGCCTGCCAGTTCCAGCGCTTTACTGTTGACCCAGGCAGCATGCACATCCACACGGGTCAGATAGACCGGTTTATCTTTAATCATCTTATCCAGATGGCCTGCAGTGGGATAGTTCTTATCCGGCCACAGTACCTGATTCCAGCCATGGCCGCTGATCCATTGCTGCTGCGGATTATCGGCGGCAAAATCTGCAACCTGCCTGGCCGCCTGCAGTGCACTGGCGCTGCCGCGCACATCCACCTTAAGCAGGTTTTCACCCAGCTCCAGAATATGGCCATGGGCGTCTGTCAGCCCCGGCAACAGGGTCTTGCCCTGACCGTCAATTCTCTGTGCATCGGGATACTCTGCCAGCAGCTCATCATTACCGGTAGCCAGCACCTTACCCTTTTCAAAAACCAGTACAGTAAAACTGCCAAGGCCCTGCTCTGGCAGAATATGGTAGCCCTGAACATTGTGCACAAGTTTGGGCGCGGCCTGGCTTATCGGGCTTGCCGCCACCAGAGCCAGTGTGGTGAGTATCCACAGAAAACGACGCATATCAGGTTCTCCTTATTGTTATTATTTTTCCAGCCGGCAAGGCGGTTGCGCCTTAGCTTAACTTAAAAAGGTCGAGAGCTCGTCAACATGAGATTTGGTCTCGGTGATCAGTTCTCCAATTTCAGAGGCTGCCTTATTCGAGCTTTGGGCCAGGGTGCGTACCTCATCGGCAACCACTGCAAAACCACGGCCGGCTTCTCCGGCTCTGGCCGCTTCGATCGCCGCATTCAGGGCCAGCAGGTTGGTCTGATCAGATACCGCATTAATGCTGGTAACAATACTCTGGATCCTGTCCAGTACCTGTGACATAGCGCTGTGGGTATCTTCAATCACCCTGTTACGCTGCGAGACGTTATTACCAAACATCACAAGCTTCTCCGGTTTACCATTGAGATCATTCACCGGTTTGATAATACATTCGAGGGTAACCAGCTGGCTGGCGGCATTTTCGAGTTTAAGCGTCACGCTGGCCGACGCGCCGTTTTTAACCTCAGTCGCCTCACGGTCACTGAGGTGGCCAAAGATGTTACCGACAATACCGGCAAACTCCTGTGAGCTGATCTTGCCCATTTGCTCCAGAGTATAGTCGTTGCATAATGTCAGCCTGCCCTGGAGATCAAATTCCATCACTGCAGACTGGCTGCTGATGGCCTCTTTCTGGCTCAGTTGTTCCAGCACCTGCTTCTTGATCTCACGAATATCAGAGCTGACACCCACAAACCCAGTATGTCGGCCGTTTTTATCAAAAGTGGGGTTTACCGCCAGCACTATCCAGTAGGGTTCGCCGTTTTTGTCATAGTTGAGCAGCTCCTCATAGAAGGGCTCTTTTTGCTTCAGCTTTTTGGAGATCCGCGCTACGGTTTCCCGGTTGGTTTGCTCGCCCTGAAGCAGGCTCCCCGGCTTTCTGCCTTTAACTTCAGCCAGGGAATAACCGGTAAGCTTTTCAAATCCGGGGTTCACATATTCCACTAACCCATCAGGGTCAGTAATCAACACCGAGGTACTGGTATTGGCCACCACACGGCCCAGCATTTCCACTTCATGTAACTGATTGGTGAAGGCGGAGATATCCTGAATACGGATCGCCTTGTAGACCTTGCCTTCCAGTTCAATCCACTGCACATTAACCTGCATCGTAGAGTCGATGTTGGCATCGGGTTTTAAGGTCTGGGTATCTTTGATTTTGGCAATACGGCTAACCACTGAAGAGCCGGCGAAATTGTCCCCGGCTTTGATTTTTTCCAGATTCAGAATCCGGCGAGCAGTCTGATTGATCAGCACCAGCTTGTCTGATTCATTCACCACTACCAGTGCTTCATCGGTGCCGTTAAACACCTTTTCTTTTAACTGGGTCAGCATATCCGGCTCAGCCACAGGGTCAATCAATACCAGACTGTGAGTCTTGTCGTCCTGCTGCAGTGTGGAGAACTTCACTTCCAACAGGGTCTGTGAAGGCAGCTTATAGAGTTTGCTATGGCGGTTAGTGGCATGCACGCCCTGTTTGTCTTCGGCACTGGCTGGTTGCATAAACCTGTCCAGTTGCTGACCTTTGAGGCTGGTGAGAGGCTGGCCCAGCAATTCAGCGCAAATAGCGTTAGCATGTTGCACCCGGTCATTGCTATCCAGTACCAGAGCCGCATCTTTAAGGCTGTTGACAAGGTTACAAAGCATAGACCAGTTCTTTCGTTCGGCGTTAAACCACATAGCACACCCACTGTGAATACAAATGAATAGCCAGCTTACGTAAACTGGACCTTGAAGGATCGATCGCTGCCAAACCGAACAGTACCGAACATATTACAGTATCGGCGGCTGGTCCAGATAATCCACTTTCCATATCTGCTGCATTTTCGCCGCATCGATATTGCCACCTGAAATAATCACCAGCGCCTTGCTCGGCTCCGGCCGCTCCTGCAGCCAGCCGACCACAGCGGCCATGGTCATGGCACAGGTGGGTTCAAGGTGAATCTTCAGCAGATGCTGCAACCATTGTGTCCAGTAAGCAATCTGCACTTCATCCACTTCATAAAACCCATCCAGTTGCTGCAATAAAGGAAATGTCAGGTCTCCCACTGCCGGCGTGGCAGCGCCATCGGCAAGGGTTTTCGGCGGACCGTCAAGACGCACAATATGGCCCTCTCGCAGGGAGTTGGCAGCATCGTTGGCCGCCAGCGGTTCGGCGCCAATCACTTCGGCGTCCGGACACAGGCCATTTGCAGCCAGTAAAGTGCCGCCCAATAAGCCGCCGCCGCCACAAGGTGCAAACACAGCATCGACCTGTTTCAGGTCTTCCAGTGCTTCCAGCGCTGCGGTGCCCTGACCGGCAATAATCTGCTGATGATTAAAAGGAGGGATCCACAGCGCCCCGGGTTGTTCAGCGGCTTGTTGTACTGCCTCATCCGCCTCTGTACGGGTGGCAAAGAGTTTAAGTTCTGCGCCATAGTACTGGGTGGCCGCCGCTTTGACCCTGGATACGTTTTCGGTACTGAAAATGGTTGCAGGGATATCAAACAGCGAAGCAGCATAGGCGATAGCCTGTGCATGATTGCCGGAGCTGTTAGCGACAATACGTTCAGGCAACTGATCCTTTTCTTTAAGCCAGGCCAGCACATTCGTTGCGCCTCTTAACTTAAACGCGCCGGTACGCTGCAGACATTCAAGCTTAAAGAACACCTGGTGGCCGAGCCAGGAATCAAGCAGGCTGGAGTTAACAACAGGGGTACGGTGCACGAAAGGCCGGATGCGCTCACTGGCAGCGCGCACATCGTCAAAAGTGGGTAGAGACATAGGGATTCCTGCAACAACAAAAAACAGCTCTCACTTTAGCATGCTGTTTATTGCCGGTCATTCTGGCCTACGGCTGTTTATCCTGGTTATCGTCCTATTGTCAGATCTCTGTTTACAACCTGAACTCACGCAGAGGCGCTGAGAGCGCAGAGGTCTTAATTGTTCGTGTCATGCCCGAATGCCGTTATCGGACATCCGGTGAGCTTTGCTGCCTGGGGGCTACTAATGAGTGAATAAAGGCACTGGACTCCCGCCAACAGCACGCGGGAGTGACGGAGAGCCAGAGTACGTCATGCCCGAATGCCGTTATCGGGCATCCAGTGACCTGTGACAAAGAGACTTAACCATAGAGGCGCTGAGAGCGCAGAGGTTTAGACCAATAATCTCTGCAACCTCCGCGTTCTCTGCGACCCGGCGGTAAATTTAATGTTTTTTTGTGCTCAGAGTGGAGCAATACCCGTATTCCGCTTCGCTTTATACGGGCTACGACTTATTGCTGACAACTGATAACTGATAACTGATAACTTTAGAAGCTTACTGGCCTTTATACAGGGTGGCGATCCACTTTTCTTCGGTAATAAAGTTCCATGACCAGTCTTTCCACTTTTCATCCAGCCCCTTTTCAGTCAGTTGCTCAAGACTCATGCCGGCACGCTTCTGGGTCAGTACGAAGGCGGCCGTTTCTTTCATCATATCCAGTGATTTCTGGTAATCCGCCTTGGTGGACAGTTTGCCGTGGCCGGAGATAATCTGCATGTCGTCTTCCAGCATGCTGATCAGCCGTTCCACATTGGCAATATAGCCGGCCACTGTTCCTCCGGCGCCAAGGTCGATATAAGGAAAGCGACCTTCAAAGAACAGATCTCCGGTGTGCAAAACCCGTGCTTTTTCAAACCACACCACTGAATCACCATCGGTGTGACCTGCCGGCAGATGCATCACACGAATGGTGTCGCCGTTAAAATGAAATTTGACCCCTTCTTCATAGGTCACCACCGGCAAGGCGTCGTGGTGATGATTTTCGTCATCGGCCAGCCGACTGCGTACATTGTCATGGGCAAATACGGTGGCGTGATGCTTTTGCTTAAACCAGGCGTTACCGCCTGTGTGGTCGCCATGATAGTGAGTATTTACAATATATTTCACCTCAGCATCGGCCACATCAGCAACACTGGCAGCGATTTTTTCTGCCAGCGGCGCAAACTGATCATCAATAATCAGTACCCCGTCAGGCCCCGCTGATACGCCGATATTGCCACCGGCACCGGTGAGCATGTATACGGATTCGGCCAGGTGAGTGCGTTCAATTTTAACATCGGCGAACTTGTCATCATTGGCCAACAGGCTGAAGGGAAGCAATAGCAACAGGAAAAATAAGCGCATGGTCAAATCCTTTGTTTTGTTATATCGAGGAAATACTATAGCGCTTTCATAGCAATTTAGATCAAGTTTTTAGCCCAGCAATTCATCCAGCTTATGTTTATTGCGCCGCGACAAGGTCAGTTGCTGGCCGCTTTTGAGGATCACGGTGTAATCACCTTTTTCATTTGGCCGTAATTCACAGATACTGCTGCGCCGCACAATGGAAGAACGGTGAATACGTACAAAAATCGACGGGTCCAGCTGTTGCTCCAGGCTGGTCAGGGTTTCACGATGCAGCACAGACTTGCCGTCAAACAGATGCACCTCGGCATAGTTACCGGCCCCAAGAATAAAATCAATCTGCTCTACCTCGACCAACCGGATACGCCCGGGGTCCTTGATCACCAGCCGGCTTTTGTATTGCCGGTGCTGCTCATCCAGCATATGGCGGATCAGCTGCCCTATCTGGCGATAGTCGCCAAATTCATGCTCGCGCAATCGCGCCCTGGCTTTATCCAGCGCCCTGTAAAACCGTTCATCGTCGTAGGGTTTAAGCAGATAATCGATAGCATTGAGCTCAAAAGCGGTGATCGCATATTGATCATAAGCGGTGACAAAAATAATCACGCACTGAGGATCCACCTTCTCGGCCAGTTGAATACCGGTCAGGCCTGGCATCTGAATATCCAGAAAAATCAGTTCCGGTTTTTCTGCCTGATACAGACTCAGCGCCTGATTGCCATCTGCAGCCTGCAATACCTCACCGATATCCTGCTGGTCTTTTAACAACAGGGCTATGGTTTTACGGGCCAGGGTTTCATCATCAGCAATCAGTACCTTAATCATCCTCTCCTCCGGCAGGCAAAATCAGGTAAGTCTCAAAGTATCCGTTATCCAGCTCAGTCAGACGTAGTTGATACGTTTGATCATAGAGTTTATTCAGACGTTCGCGACAATTTTTCAAACCAATACCAAATCCATGATGTTCATCATTTTCGGGCACCTTATTGGTCAGCTTCACATGCAGCTCGCCAGGCTGACACCAAACCTGCAACGACAACCGGTTTTTATCAGACTCGAGTTGCGAACCATGCTGCACCGCATTTTCCACCAGCGGCTGTAACAGCATAAAAGGCACATCCATCTCCAGACATTCCGGATTCACCTCAACCCGGGTTTCCAGCTTATTCTCAAAGCGCATCTGCTGAATGGTGAGATAGCTTTGAATAAACTCCATTTCCTGAGCCAGACTAATCAACTGATTGCTCTGATTCTCCAACACCTTGCGCAGCATCAGGCTGAGTTCACTGAGCGCTCTCACGGCTTTGTCTTTCTCGTCCAGACGAATCAGACTGGCGATAGTATTTAAGGTATTGAACAGGAAATGTGGGTTCAGTTGTGATTTAAGCGATTGCAACTCCAGTTGCACTAATTGGCGCAATAAACTCTCGCTGCGGGCTTCTTCTTTACGGGCCTTGTCATAATATTGAGTGATATAACCAATTGAAACCACAGCAATATAGGTGAGCAGATCAAAGTGCCAGGCACTGCGCTCAAACAAAAGACTCCAGGATTCCAGCAGCTTTTCAGAGGTGATAGATCCCAGCTCGAACCAGGCAATCATCGGCACTGCCAGTGCCAGATAAATTCCAAACGCACCGAGTGTCATCAGGGTAAATTGTGTCAGTGTGCGTTGCCATTTTTGCCAGTTCAGAGCCACTATACGGGTGGCCGCCAGCACCAATGGCGTCACGATGGCCCAGGGCATCCACCAGCCAAAATAGTAAAACCAGACGAGCAGCCATTCTACTTCCCGCCCCGCACGGGTCATACTGCGGTAGCCCAGATCGGCGGCATAGGTATTCATCAACAACCAGAACAGGATGTTGCCAAGCCAGAAACGCCAGCCGGGCAGGTTTTTTATCAGCGAACCTAACATCAAACGACCGCTTAAAAGGAATCAAAGGGTGATTATTCACCAGAGCGCAGGGCTAAGGCAACCAGGCTTAACTAAGGACGATAAAAACTCTCCCTGGAACTCATCTCAACCTTTATATTTCAAAGACTTAGGATCGCACATTTATTCATCTGGCAAGAGTTCCACCCGCTTGTCACCTGATTTACTCCCTTTGTCACTCCGTCACCACCATCTGCGTATCCCTTATATTTCCGTGCGCGCGTAAGGACTAGCTTAGAGCCGGATAACAGAGGTTATCTCACTATAACCATTACAAAGATAACGGGAGAAACACATGACTAATGGCACAAAGATCGCCTTAGCAGTACAAATGGGGCTGTTTGGCAGTGCACTGCTGATGCCTTTATCCAGTGCACAGGCACAGGATCAGACACAAACTGAAGAAGTGGAAAAAATATCCGTCACAGGATCGCGGATCCAACGGGTGAATATGGTCAGCGCCAGTCCAGTGACCGAAATCAGCGCCGCAGACATTGCCATCACGGGGTTAACCCGTGTCGAAGATATCCTTAACGATATGCCCGCTCTGTTTGCTGCTCAAACCGGCATGGCCGCCAATGGCGCCACCGGTACCGCCACCCTCAACTTAAGAAACCTTGGCAGTACCCGCACGCTGGTGCTGGTTAATGGCCGTCGCCTGCCAGCAGGTTCACCCATAGCTGGCGGTATTGCTCCGGATGTAAACCAGATCCCCGCATCCCTGATTGAGCGGATTGAGGTACTGACCGGAGGCGCATCAGCAACCTATGGTTCGGATGCCGTGGCCGGGGTGGTCAACTTTATTCTTAAAGATGATTTCGAAGGCTTTACTTTTGATTACCAGCACAGCTTCTACCAGCACCAAAATGACAACGACGCGATTCAGGAAAAGGTTGAAGCACTGAATTTTGAGTTGCCTACCAGCCATGTACGGGACGGTCATTCCAATGACTTTTCCTTTATGCTGGGGGCCAATACTGCCGACGGTGCCGGTAATGTAACCCTTTATGGTACCTTCAGGGATATCAAAGCATTGCGCCAGTCGGAGCGTGATTTCAGTGCCTGCGCGCTGTTTTATGATGCCAATAATGAGTTCATTTGCGGCGGCTCGGGTACCACACCCGCCGGTCAGTTTACTGACTTTGATCAGTATGCTTATGAAGTCAGCGGTGATGAATTTGTACCCTTTACAAATCTCTATAACTACGGCCCGCTGAATTACTACCAGCGTCCGGATAAACGCAAAACCTTTGGTGCTATCGGTAACTATGAAATCAATGAGCATGCCGATGTGTATGCAGAACTGAGCTTTATGGATGATCGCAGTGTGGCGCAGATTGCCCCATCCGGCGCCTTCTTTGTAACCAATACGCTGTTCTGCGGCAACCCACTGATGTCTGATCAGCAGTTTGAAACCATCTGTGCCTCTCAGGGCCTGACCAGAGAAGATACACTTCAGGGCGTCTATATAGGCCGGCGCAGTGTTGAAGGTGCGCCTCGCCGCAATGATTTGCGCCACACTTCACACCGTGGCGTGTTAGGGGTAAGAGGCATTATCGACGACAACTGGTCCTATGACGTATTTGCGAATTACTCCAACGTCAGCATGGTACAAACCTACCAGAATGATCTGTCTACCACCCGTATTATCCGGGCATTGAATGTAGTCGCGGATAGTGAAGGCAACCCGGTTTGTCAGTCTGTGCTTGACGGTAGTGATCCAAACTGTGTGCCTTGGAATGTGTTCCGCGAGGGCGGTGTGACTCAGGCCCAGTTAAACTATCTGGTATTGCCCCTGTATTCCCGTGGTGACACTACCACCACCCAGGTCAGTGGTTATGTGACAGGTGATCTGACCGAAGCCGGCGTTATGTTCCCGGGTACCTCCACTGGTGTTGGTGTGGTCGCGGGCCTGGAATACCGCCGCGAGTCACTGGTATTTGCACCTGACCAGGGGTTTACCTCAGGCGATGGTGCTGGTCAGGGCGGCCCGACCGGCGCGGTGAGCGGCGGATTTAATGTCAAAGAATTCTTTGGTGAACTGGACATCCCGCTGCTGGAAGCACGCTCTTTTGCTGAAGAATTAACATTGGAACTGGCCTATCGCTACTCTGACTACTCCACCGATAAGACCACCAATACCTATAAAGTCGCTCTGGACTGGGGAATTAACGAAGACATACGTTTCCGCAGCAGCTTCCAGCGTGCTGTGCGGGCAGGGAATGTACGGGATCTGTTCAGGCCTCAGACATTGGGTCTGTTTAATATGAACGACGACCCTTGTGGCGCCAACGGCACTATGTCGCTGGAAGACTGTGTGCGTACCGGCCTTGATCCATCCCAGTACAAGGCTGCCGGGCTGACTAGTCCTGCCGGGCAGTACAATACCATTACCGGAGGTAATCCCAACCTGGATCCGGAAGAGTCTGATACCATCTCCTTTGGTTTTGCACTCTCTCCCAGCGCATTACCCGGCTTTAATATGAATATTGACTACTTCGATATTGAAGTAGATAAGGCCATTACCAATATTCCACAGACGACTATCATTCAGAAGTGCGGAGCCACCGGTGACCCCACCTTCTGTAATCTGGTTAACCGTGGGCCCAATGGTAACCTGTGGGTCGGCCAGGCCAGCGTTACGGCAACGGATATCAATATAGGTTTCCTTGCCACCAGTGGCGTGGATATCGAAGCCACCTATGACTTCAGTCTGGATGATATGGGTACGCTCAATTTGAGCCTGGTGGGAACCTGGCTGGAGAAGCTGGATAACGAGCCCGTACCCGGCGATCCTGTGATTGAATGTGCCGGCTACTGGGACCGCACTTCCTGCCTGCAACCCTCTCCGGAATGGCGCCATAATCTGCGTGCCACCTGGACTACACCATGGGACGCCAACCTGACGGCTACCTGGCGTTATCTGGGCGAAGCACAAGAGTATACCGGTGTGAACACTCCGGCCGGACCAACCACGTTCAGCAGCCAGAACTACCTGGATCTTGCAGCCACCTGGCAGGCCCATGAACATGTCTCACTGAGACTGGGTATCAATAATGTGCTCGATAAAGAGCCACCGTTGTTGCCCAACGCGCCGACAGGCTCAGGCAACGGTAATACCTTCCCCGGCTTCTATGATGCTCTGGGTCGCTATGTCTTTGCCGGTGTCACACTGACATATTAATCCTTTGCTCTCAGTAAAACAGGCCGCCAGCAGGTGGCCTGTTTTGTATGAAACACCAAGATGATTGTTCCGTTTACCCTGGTATTCTGACGCCTTGACCTATATATCTGCGTTATATATGGTAATCCTCTTATTACCTCACAAACAGCAGATGTTATGTCGGGAAGCAACGCCGGTGCATGGGATGCCTATTGGCAAAAAGCCACTAGAGCCGGATTCCAAAACAAGGAAGCAGAGCATGCAGAAATTGAACAGTTCTGGAATCAGTTTTTTATCAGCGAGTTTCAGCACCAGCCACCCGCAGTAATGCTGGAACTGGCCTGTGGTAAAGGTGCTGTCAGTGACATTGCCCACCAATGTCTGGAGAAAACCACACAATCCCAACCTCTCAATCAGAATACTGAGATTGAGGTAAGGCACTATTGCCTCGACTATTCATTGGCTGCGGTTAAGACCACAACAGAAACACTTGGCCTGCAAGGGGGGCTGGTGGCCGATGGTGCAGCGCTGCCGATAAAGACTGCCTCGGCGGATTTGATATTCAGTCAGTTTGGTATTGAATATGCCGGTGACCATGCGCTGATAAACGCCGCAGAAATCCTGACACCACAAGGCAGGATGGCGGCTATTATCCATCATCGTGACGGTCTGATTTACCAGCATGCCAGTACCAGTAGCGATGCCCTGCAACAGGTAATACAAAGTGGTGTGTTTGAATTAGCCAGAAACGCCTTTGCGGCGGGTTTTAATATGCTCAAAGGCAATGGGAGCCATGATGACTTTCAAAAGGCCGACAGGGCGCTTTCGATTCCGGTCAGAAAAATGACGACACTTTTACGGCAACAGGGCCCCGGGATTGCCGATGGCATCATACTGCAGTTTTATCGCGATCTTGGCGATATGTTTAATCGTATGCAGGCCTTTAACGCATCAGATATCATCAACTGGCTTAATAGCATGGAGGAAGATTTCTCCAGCCATTTACAACGTATGCAGTCGATGCTTGGCGCCGCCTATGATAAAGACACAATAACTCAGCAATGCCAGCAACTAACCAGCCTTGGAATGACCATTGAGGAATGTAAGGAAGTGACAAACCCTCAGGGCATTCTGGGCTGGCAGTTAATCGTGCAAGCCTGATTCAAAGGCAAACCTTGGTACGAGTTTACCTTCCACTTCAACCTCTTCGGTAAACATGCTAAGAGGCCGGATCCACAGGGCCCCTTCACCATACAGAGGCCGATACACCACAAACTCTGTCTCATCTTCACTGTGCCGGGCCACGCCCAGCACCTGATAGTCATTGCCTTTGTAATGCCGGTATCGACCGGGTTTAACTGTCATGGCTAGAACCCCATATACCGGGCTGCCAGTGCCACGACCGGCGCGCCGGTCGGGCTGTCATGTTGCCAGTCGCCGCCCTCAACACCACTGCCGGCAATATCCACATGCACATAAGGCAGCGGCACTTCGGCATTGCTGTCATGCCTGATCAGCCCCGAAGCGATAGTCAAAAAAGCCATAGGGAACTGATGCCCCCGCGCCGTCGTCGCCGAAGGGCCGTTATTGGAAGAGAGCACATCATCGGCTTTAGTGCGCGGTCTGACAAAATCAAAATCTTCCCGCCGTGAACGGGATACTTCGCCCGGATCACCCCAGATATCACCGACGCGGGTCAGTTTATCGCCACAGTGATGCGTTCTGGCCGCGCCATTTTCCACATAAGCGGTGTATGGGCCATAAGTGCGTGCCGCATGGCCTGTCAGAGTGGCCACGGAAAACAGCGTGGGATCCACTGCATCTTTGGCCTGCTCACGCAAATGTGAAAGCAAATCGGCCAGCACCAGTCGCCCTTCGGCATCGGTATTACCGATACGCACCCGCACACCGGCGTGGCTGGTGATGATCTCGTCCGCCACAAAGGCATCAGAGCCGATACTGTTACGCACCGCTCCGATTTCCGCCACAACCCGAATCCCTTTAGGCTTAAATCGGGCCAGACATTGCATAAAGCCGGCTACCGCAGCGGCGCCACCTTTGTCCCGGCTCATACCGGCCATATGCCCATCGGTTTTCAGATCCGCCCCACCGGTGTCATAGGTAATGCCTTTACCGGCAAAAAACAGGTTCTGCTGGATTTCACCCTCACCGGTATATTCGAGGCGAATCACCCGCGGCTGATGCCGCGGAACATGCACAGAGCAGCGTCCTACTGCATGCAATAAGGGGTAATCCTTGCGCAGTGTGTCATCGTCACTGATCACTTCGACTTTGACCGCACTGTCGGCAAAGGCCTGTTCACAGTATTGTGCAAAACGGGGCGGAGCCATACGCTCAGGCTCGGTACCGCAAAGATCCCGGGCCAGACGGCGACCGGCTTCTACGGCCTGCAACCAGTCCATATCCAGTTTACCTTTGGCATACAGACCAATACTCTGTACCGGCTCAATCTCAGCCTCATTAAGCGCCTCGCGGGCTTCCAGTGGCTGCCACAGAGCCTGACAGGCTCCCAGATAGGCCACTTCCAGGGCATGGGCGAAATCATCATTCTCCGGCACACCGGAAACCACCAGCAACGGATTGCGGGCGCCGGCGTCGCGGGCCATAACAATGGCTTTTTTGGCTGCATCACCGAAGCGGCGCACATCATCAAAACCACGGTTCAGCTCCCCTGTCGGTGCGTAGACCAGTCTGCCGCCGGCGATGCCACTGGCTATCAGCAACATACAGTCTGTACCTACCCGGGCATCAATACGCTGGTGGGCGTCGATAGTTTCTTTCAGGGTAAGATTATTCAGATGCTGGTGATCAGGGGCGATCAGGATCACCGCGTCCCAGTCGCTGTCTGTGCTAATGGCTTTATCGAGATTGGATTCGTTTTTTGCCTGGGGAAATGCCATAGAATGCCTCATATTGATAGCCGCTTGTGAATAACAGGAATAAAATCAGCGGCTTTTTAGAAGCACCTATTCTGCCCCTAAGCACTCTGGCACTCAAGGGATGGCAGTTCAAAGCAAAGCTGCTGGCTGTCAGCTTCTGTTGGCAGGGCCACATGTAAACCTACCAGCCGGATCCCTCTGCCCTGCTGACGACTCAGGGCCTCGTGCAACAACGGCACAAAAGCGGCCTTATCCAGACGACTCTGGCGATGTTCAACCGTGGTTTGTACAAAATCGGAAAATTTAAGTTTTACCCCCTGACTCTGGATCGCCAGATCCTGCTGACACGCGGCCAGACGTTGTTGCAACTTACCAAATAAGCTTTCTGCCACCTGCCAGCATTGCTCAAAGTCATACAGATCCTGCGGCAACGTCACCTCCGCACCCACTGATTTGCGCTGCCGCCCGGCTTTAACCTTACGCAGATCCTGACCATGTGAGCGCTGCCACAGGGCAAGGCCGAACTTACCGAAACGCTTTATCAGCTTATCAAAGGGATAACGGCGCACATCATCACAGGTAAACAGCCCCATGGCCTGCAGCTTTTCCCAGGTGACTTTGCCTACACCGGGAATCGCTTTGAGTTCCAGTTTACGCACAAAACCATCCAGTTCTGCTGGCGTGACGGTGTAAAGACCATCGGGTTTGTTGATGTCGCTGGCGATCTTGGCCACGAACTTACAGGGGGCGACGCCGGCAGAAGCGGTCAGACCGGTTTCAGCAAAAATCGCCCGGCGGATGTCCCCGGCAATCAGGGTGGCACTGCCCTGAAACAATTGACTGTCGCTCACATCCAGATAAGCCTCATCCAGCGACAAGGGTTCGATGTGTTCGGTATAACGGCTGAAAATCTCGCGAATGCGGCGGGATTCCTCCACATAACGCTGCATACTCCCTCTCACCAGTTTCAACTGAGGGCAACGTTTAAGGGCCTGCGCCGTAGACATGGCGGAGTGAATGCCGTATTTTCGCGCCGGATAGTTACAGGTGGCAATCACTCCCCGTCGATCTGCGCTGCCGCCGATGGCCAGAGGGATATCCCGCCACTGCGGATTGTCGCGCATCTCTACGGCAGCAAAAAAGCAGTCCATGTCGATATGAATGATCTTGGCCATGGCAGGCTGATAAACCAAAGGCTGTATTAATATACAGTTATTCTGCGGTAAACCTGGGGAATGTCAAGTCCGGTTGGGTTCGTATTAGCTTTTAATAACCACTTTGTTGCGACCTGTTTCTTTGGCCTGATACAGGGCCTGATCTGCCTCACTAATCCAGGCCATATAGTCGTCCTGCCGTTCGTCTAACTGAGCAATGCCCAGACTGATAGTGACCTGCAGTTCCAGTTGTTCGTACCTGATCAGGGTTTTCTCAGTGGCCAGCCTGATGCGCTCGGCGACTCTGAGTGCTGATTTGGCATCGGTATCCGGCAGCACGATGGCAAACTCTTCACCACCGTAGCGGCCTGGAATATCCGTCTCCCGTACTGAGGTTTTAATGATCTCTGCCAGGTTCATGATCACCTGATCCCCTGCCGGATGCCCGTAGTTATCGTTCACGGGTTTAAAATGATCGATATCCAGCATCAACAAAGAGGCCTGCCCCTGATTACGCATGCAACGCTTAAACTCCAGCATGCAGGACTCTTCCCAGAAGCGACGATTATACAGTCCGGTCAGACCATCGATCCTGCTCATCTGCTGCAGCTTGTCATTGGCCTGGTTTAACTGCTGTTTGCTGATGACCTCGTCGGTGACGTCATACACCATGATACAGAGGTGTTCTACTTTGCCACTTGGGGCCATCAACGGGAACAGAGTAATGTTCTGGTACATCAGTTCACTGGCGCTGGTCACCGGCCGGTGACTGGCAAACTTAAACAGATAAGGCTGCTGCTCCCAGATCAAAAAGGCCGGACTGTTCAGTTCAAAAACAGGGCGGGTTTTACGGATAAACCACTGTTCGTTGATTTCCTCAAAAAACTCAAACAGCCTCTGGCCGCGTATTTTGCTCGGTAGTATGCCGCTGTGGTTATGCATAAACTCATTCCAGGTCTTAACCCGGTATTCCCTGTCCAGCACCACAATACCCACCTCGATAGAGCCGAGCAGATTGAGTTGCCAATGCATGGCTTCCAGTTCGGCCTGTTCAGCATTTGGCTTAGCCATTTGCCACCTCGCTATGCGCTACCAGCTTTTCGAACATCATATCCATGGAAGCCTGGGGCAACAGCAGCAACAAATCAAAGTGAATGTCATGTTGCTCAATGGAATAGCCGATTTCCACCGCAACAATCTTGCTCCAGCGTGAAACATTGCTTTGCAGCAGTTGCTCCAGATCACAGTGACGTCCCAGAATTATCGGATGACTGCGACTGAAGTTCAGGTCAAGCTGCTGCGACAAGGCGTTAACGCAAGCGCCAATCAGGATATTTGATACATCCATCAGCGCCTCGACTTCAAGACGCTCATCGTTTTCTCTGGAGGGATATTTAAGCAGCTTAACCATGCTGGCAAAATCGGTGTCATTGAAGATCACCAGCGCTTCGCCATTTATCCCGGTGCTGACAAAGCCCTGAGATACTGCCGATACATGGGCTTTCTGCTGTATTTCTGCAATCGCCATGCGCAGTTCATTGGTTTCAATCTGATTAACATTGGGGATAGGCAGATTAATAAACACATCCAGCAACTGGGCCAGCTTTTCACCTGCCTGGCCCATGGCCACATTCGCCATTTCCCGGTACACATCGAGACGGTCAATTTCACCGGCCCCGGCTGACTCGCGCAATTCCCCACCACCGCTCTCGCCACTGTACAAACCATACTGGCGCAACAGTTCGGTGAGTTTGTCGTTATCTATGGGTTTGGCGATAAAATCCAGGGCCCCCATGGCCAGCATCCGCTTGCGGGCCTGAGGCTGTACATCGCCGGAAACCACTATCACCATGGTCGGTAAGTCGCGGGCACGGATCTGCTCCATGGTCTGGTAACCATCCATCACCGGCATATTCAGATCCAGAAACATCACATCGGCAAGACCTTCTTCGATAGATTCGAGGGCCTGCTTACCGTGCTCGGCAAAACTGATATTGACATCCCAGCCCCTGGGAATCGACCGCGCCATCTGCCTTCTGGCAAAACCTGAATCGTCGCAGATCAGCACATTGGTTGTCATAACTATATCGCAACCGGTGCTTTGATATGAGGGTGAGCCTGATAATTCAACAATTCAAAATCATCAATGGTAAAGCCAAAAATGTCTTTTACCTCAGGGTTCAGTTTCATCTGTGGCAGGGGGAAAGGCTCGCGCGTTAATTGAGTCTGAGCCTGCTCCAGGTGGTTAACATAGAGGTGGGCATCACCGAAGGTATGCACAAAATCACCGGGTTCGAGATCACAAACCTGTGCCACCATCAGGGTCAGCAGCGCATAACTGGCAATATTGAAAGGCACACCGAGGAAAATATCACCGCTGCGCTGATACAACTGGCAGGACAACTTACCTTCGAGCACATAAAACTGGAACAGGGTATGACAGGGAGGCAATGCCTGACGCCCCATGGCCGCATTTTCTTTTGGGGAATAACGGGTATCAGGCAGCACCGCAGGATTCCAGGCACTGACAATCAGTCTGCGCGAATCAGGATTGGTTTTAATCTGTTCCACAACCAGTGCGATTTGGTCTACCACCTCACCGTCAACGCCCTGCCAGCTTCGCCACTGTTTGCCGTAAACCGGGCCCAGATCGCCTTCGTCGGTAGCCCACTCATCCCAGATTCTGACGTTGTTTTCTTTAAGGTAAGCGATATTAGTCTGGCCCTGAAGAAACCAAAGCAACTCATGGATTATCGAGCGCAGATGACATTTCTTGGTGGTCACCAGCGGAAAACCCTGAGACAGATCGAAACGCATCTGATAACCGAATACGCTGATCGTGCCGGTTCCGGTACGGTCTTCTTTTTTGACACCATGATCAAGCACATGGCGCATCAGTTTAAGATATTGCTGCATACTCAACTCTTGGTTTTGCGGCTTTGATCAGACGACCTCTTACGATAGGCCACCACCATCATCACTAACCCTATCAGAACCATCGGCAAGGACAATAGTTGCCCCTGAGAAATCAGACCATTATATAAGCCGATATGGGCATCGGGCTCGCGGTAAAACTCGACAATAAAACGGAAACTGCCGTAGCCAATCAGGAATAACCCCGACACCGCACCCACCGGACGACGGGTTGCTGAAAACCACCACAGCAAGGCAAACAATACCACTCCTTCAAGGAAAAACTCATAGAGTTGAGAAGGATGGCGGGGTAAGGGACCCGCGCCCGGAAACAATACTGCCCAGGGCACATCAGTGGTGCGCCCCCACAATTCGGCATTAATAAAATTACCGATACGTCCGGCCCCCAGACCCACCGGTACCAACGGTGCGATAAAATCACCAACCCTTAACAAACTGGCGTTGTGTTTGCGGGCAAACCACCATAAGCCGGCAACAACACCAAGCAAGCCGCCGTGGAAAGACATGCCGCCAGTCCATATCTTGAAAAGATACAACGGATCATCGAGGAATTGCCCGAACTGATAGAAAAACACATAGCCCAACCGGCCGCCAATGATCACCCCAAGAAAACCCAGAAACATCAGATCACTGAGCTGCTCCTTACTCCATCCTGTGCGTTCGAGCCGCCGGTTAGCCAGCCACCAGGCAGCCACAAATCCAACCAGATACATCACACCATACCAGTGCACTGACACCGGACCGATGCTGAAGATGACCGGATCAATAGCCGGAAACTGCAAATATTCTGTCATTTATTCTTCCAAATAGTCGATATGCCGGTATCCACCTGATACCGGAACCTCTGTGATGAGGCATCTGCTGGTTCTGCCCAGGAGCAGCTAACTAAAAAACATGCGCAAGCTTACTAGAATCAGAAAGCCAGCGAAAATCTTCTTCAGGGTGAGAGTCGGCAGTCGGTGACTGAGACGGGCTCCCCAGTTGGCGCTGAGCATAGAAGCACTGACAATGGCCAGCATAGCTGGCAGGTACACATACCCGAGACTACCTGTGGGCAGATCCGGGTTATTCCAGCCTGCCAGCATAAAACTGGCAGTACCGAAGATCGCAATCACCATACCACATGCTGCGGCACAGCCTATGGCCACTTTCATCGATATCCTGAACCACACCAATGCCGGCACCAACAAGGCACCGCCTCCGATACCTAACAATGACGAAATACTGCCGGTCACCACGCCAATCCCGAGCAAGCGGGGTCTGTTTAGTGTCGACTGTGACGTGTGGTTTTTACCAAAGGCCATACGCAGTGCCAGCAGCATGACCAAGGTGGCAAAGATGTTCTTCAACAGTACCGCCGGCATCAACGCCGCCAACTGTGCTCCCCCGATAGCGCCCAGGGCAATGCCGACCGAACACAGGGCGAATATCCGCATATCCACATTGCCCAGCCGCCAATGGGTCAGCGACGAAGAACAGCCGGTAAAAATAATGGTCGACAAAGAAGTCGCTACCGCCATGGGCATGACGATATCGATACTCATACCCATTTTAATCTGCAGCAGGTATAACAGCGCAGGCACAATAATCAGGCCACCACCGATACCCAGCAAGCCTGCCATCAGACCGGCGATCAGCCCCAGAAACACACAACTTATAATCAGAAACAACAAAGGTTCCAAGAAATTATTCTCTTTTAACGGTTAATGGCGTTTACTTACCAGCCCTGACCAGACCGCCCAGGCCAAGGGCTTCAAGATGTCGGTTTACCCGCTCACGGACCTGGGTTGGGTGCTCCATTTCGATCACTTCATCGAGCAGCACTTTGGCATCATCGAGCGATACTTTGCGTATCACCCACTTGATCTTACTCAGGTTAAAACCACTCATACTCAGCTTGCGGTAACCCATGGCGAGCAACAGAATTGCCCCACCGGGTTCACCGGCCATCTCGCCACAGAGGGTGACCGGTTTTTTCAGTTTCGCAGAATCTTCAATGATCTGCTTCAGCGCTTTGAGCACCGCCGGATGATAACTGTCATACAGATTAGCCACTCTGGGATTATTGCGATCCACCGCCAGTAAATATTGCGTCAGGTCATTGCTGCCAATGGAAAAGAAGTCCACTTTATCCGCCAGTTGCGGAAGCTGATACATGACCGCGGGCACTTCGAGCATGACCCCCACTTCGGGCATTTTCAGTTCCTGTCCTTCAGCCTGAGCTTCTTCGGCCACTTCATAGTACGCCTGACGTATCAGACGTTTAGCCTCACTGACTTCATAGATAGTGGTAATCATGGGCAGCATGATCTTGAGATTATCCAGACCGAGACTGGCTCTGAGCATGGCCCGTAACTGCACCAGAAAGATCTCAGGATGGTCCAGTGTCATACGAATCCCCCGCCAGCCCAGAAAGGGATTCTCTTCCACTACCGGGAAATAAGGCAAAGGCTTGTCGCCGCCTACATCCAGGGTGCGCATAGTAATAGTTTTGTTGGGGCTGGCCTCGAGCATGGCGCGATAAATCTGACATTGCTCATGTTCTGAGGGGAAACGCTCACGCATCATAAAGGGGATTTCGGTGCGATACAGACCGACACCGTCGCCCGCCTCACCATAGATGGACTCCAGCTCAGCAGACAACCCGGCATTAATATATAACTCCATTTTGCAGCCATCGCGGGTTTCAGCGGGTTGATCCGCCTCTTCGCGGACAGCATCATAGAGTTCATTTTCCTCGTCCACCAGACTCTGAAATTCCTGGCGGATACTCTGGCTCGGCGATACGATTATCTCGCCGGAATAACCATCCAGCAAAATATCCTTACCGCTGAGTAAAGATACCGGCACATCAGAAAGCCCCATCACCGCGGGCACCCCCATGGCTCTGGCCAGAATCGCGGCATGAGAGTTATTTGAGCCACGCACTGAAATTATTGCCTGTAGTTTTTCGCGGGGGAACTCCGCCAGCATCGAGGCGCTGACTTCTTCAGCCACCAGAATCGCCTGTTCGGGCACAGGCGCCTGCACCCTGAATCTGCTCAGCAGATGGCCCAGTACTCTGTTACCCAGATCTTCCACATCCACGGCCCGTTCCTGCATATAGGGATCGTCCATCGCGCGGAACTTATTGATGTAATGTTCTACCACCATCTTAAGGGATGAGGCGGCATCCCAGCCGCTTTTGATCTTGTCTTCCACCTCGCGGCCCAGACTGTTGGCATCGAGCAGGTTGTGATAGAGCTGAAAAATCGCCAGCACATCTTCAGGCACTGCGTCGGCCATACTATCTGACAGCTTCTTCACTTCCTTGCGGGTACGGATCACCGCCTGGCGGTACCGTTCAATCTGTTTTTCCGGCTTCTCAGCACGGCGCAGCATCTGACCACGCAAGCTGTGTTTGATATTCGGAACATGACCGACACCAATTGCCAGACCACCGGAACCTGGTACTCCCCGCAGCGACTTCTGCCAGCGGGACTTATCCCCACCATCCGTGAGGCTGATAGAGCCGCGGGCTTCAGCATGGGCAATTTCCAGCGCAATCTGCGCCGCCAGCGTCACCAGAAAAGCTTCTTCGTCTTCACTAAAGCGTCGCTTTTTCTGTTGCTGAATGGTCATCACTCCCAGCACTTTGCGCTGGTGAATAATAGGTGTGCCCATAAAGGCATGGTAGGTCTCTTCTTTGACCTCTGGGTAATGTTTGAAACGCGGATGGGACTGGGCATCTTCGATATTAATCGGCTCTTCGCGCTGGCCGATCAGGCCGATAAGCCCCTCTGAAAATCCGATAGAGACTTTGCCAATGGCCTCTTTGGAGAGGCCCTCGGTGGCCATCAGCAGAAAATACTGATGCTCGTAGCTGGCCAGATAGATGGAACAACAGTCCACCTGCATGGCACTTTTCACCCGACTCGCCAGGCAGGTAAGGGCGTCATCCAGATCCGGGATCTGGTTGACTTCCTGAACAATGCGCTTAAGTTGAGTGAGCATAATGTGTTGTCCTAACTCCTGCGCCGACGTTTAGACCGCTGTCCGGCTGGTCTGGTCTGAACGGGCATGGCAATGGACACAAACTCCTTCATTACGCGACGATAAACATCCCGTTTGAAAGACACCACATTACGTACAGGGTACCAATAACTAACCCAGCGCCAACCGTCGAATTCCGGATGACCCGAGTGCAAAACATCAACATCTTCCTCTTTACAGGTAAGCTTCAGCAAAAACCATTTTTGCTTCTGCCCGATACAGACAGGATCCGTACCCTGGCGTATCAGCCTCTTCGGCAATTTGTATCTTACCCAGTTTTTGGTTACCCCGAGTATTTCCACATCCTGTGGTTTAAGCCCCACTTCCTCGTGCAGCTCCCGATACATTGCCTGCTCTGCAGTTTCACCTTGATCAATTCCGCCTTGTGGAAACTGCCAGGAATGCTGGCCATAGCGTCTTGCCCAAAATACTTGCCCTATCCTGTTGCAAATCACTATGCCGACATTCGCGCGGAATCCTTCGGCATCAATCACTTAGACTCCCGGGCATTAGTTCTTTTATAGTAACGCATTCTTCCATAAACTAGGCCTCTTTCAAAGCTAATTCAGCCAATATTTGCTGTATAGCTGGCTCGTGACAGCCCCCTAAACCCCTACGATGGAGCAGGTTAATGAAAAGCAGACACTGGAATCTGATCTTCGTCGGCAGTGCGCTGTTCTATCTATTCAGCCTGCATTTACGGGCCTATCCTCTTGATTTTCTGTTCAAAGCCATCCCCGTAATGTGGCTGATGCTACTGGTGATGCGCAATGCCCAAAATAATAAGTACCTGCTGCTCACTGCTCTGGCTTTTTCAGCCTGTGGCGACATCCTGCTGGCCTTGCCGCTACCCCAGAGTTTCAATCTTGGACTGGCCGCCTTTTTACTGGCACAGCTAATCTACAGCATTAACTTCTGGCGTTTTCGCCACTGGCAGCACTGGAAACTACTGCCCCTGGCACTTATTGTGGCGTTTGCCGGTGCGTTGTTCTGGCGTCTGCAACCTGAGCTTGGCAACATGCTTTGGCCCGTTGTGGCCTATATGCTGGCGCTGTGCGCAATGGCGACCACTGCCATTATTGCCAGCAAAGGAATTCCCTGGTTGATAGTGGGTGCTGTCAGCTTCGTCATCTCAGATACCTTGCTGGCCTGGGTATACTTTATTGATGCTTTTGTCTGGCATGAATTCACTGTCATGTTCAGCTATTATTTAGCACAATTTTGCCTGGTCAACGGTGCCCTGACCATCACAACGCGGGAAACAGAATAAGGTGCAACTACCCCAACACCCTCCTGCGAGCATTGAGGAACTGCTGGAACGAACCCGCCAGTTAGCCGGGCTGACACTGGGCGAACTGGCGGATCTGGCCGGCTTCGCCACACCAGAAAACCTGCAACGGCATAAAGGCTGGAGTGGCCAGTTGCTGGAACTGTGGCTGGGGGCAGAAGCCGGTTCAAAACCAGAGCAGGATTTTCCGCAACTTGGAGTAGAACTCAAAACCTTACCTGTTAATGAGCAGGGTAAACCGCTGGAAACCACCTATGTCTGCTATGCGCCGCTGGTTAATATTGCCGGAATGAGCTGGGAGCACTCCAATGTGCGTAACAAATTAAGCTGCGTCTGCTGGCTGCCGATTCTGGCCAGTCGCACTATTGCGCCTGCGGAGCGCCGGGTCGGCAGCGCCTTTGTCTGGCAGCCCGATCAGAACGAGGAAGCCGCCTTACGCCAGGACTGGGAAGAGATCATGGAGCTGCTCGCGCTGGGCAAAATCGAGTCTGTTACAGCTCGACATGGCGAAGTGCTGCAGTTACGACCCAAAGCCGCCGACGGCAAGGCCCTCACCGACGCCATCGGCGAACAGGGCCAGCGGATCCGCACCCGTCCCCGGGGCTTTTATCTGAAAAAACACTTTACTCAACAGATCCTGGATAAGGTTTTCAATGATGTTTAACCCCAAACACTCCGGCTGGCTGTTCGCCTTTATAATGAGCGGATTTATGGCTTTTTGTATGTCAGGCATACTGACCCTGATTAACCTTGGCCTGGTAGAGAATTTTATCTGGTTATGGCTACGGGCTTATGTGCTGGCACATCTGTGTGCCTTTCCACTGGTGATGCTGTTCGCCCCATTCAGCCGCCGCATTGTGGAGTGGCTGGTGAAATAGTTGTCAGGCTGTGTAGCCGGCCAGGAAGCGCAGCGGACCTGTCCAGCACCTTTGACAACCGGATGTTACCAGCACGTACATTGGTTCGTTCAAAGGTTGCGGGATTATGCGTGGATTTTTTACCACAGAGGCTTAAATGTATAACAGCGGCATACTCACCGCAGAGACGCAGAGCGCGCGGAGGTTGTAGGGGCGAAAGCGAATACGGGATTTGTTAAACCGCCCCATGTAGGGCCCAATTTATTGGGCTAACGGTGCCAATCTCGCCTCTGCTGGTCGAATAAATTCGACCCTACATTGGGGGCTCGGTAAGTTGCCAGGCGATTAATTCGATCTCGCAGAGGCGCAAAGGCGCTGTGGAACAGATGCTATAAGGCCCCTGCGTCTCAGCGACTCTGCGAGAGATAGTTATTTGTTCGTGATTTTCGTGCCTTTCGTGGTTACCTATGTTTTAACCGTTAATCCACCTCGCCTTTACGGTACGGCAGCTCTTCGTCCATTTTTTCCAGTTTATGGGTCATCTGCATGGGTGAGCCGGTATGGCGGGCCAGCCAGTAGTAGGCAGTAGGCACCACAAACAGGGTCATAAAGGTCGCCACAATAACACCGGCAAAGATCACCATACCGATGACCATCCGGCTCTCTGAGCCTGGCCCGGAGGCCAGTACCAATGGCAGAGAGCTGAATACGGTCGTAAAGCCGGTCATGACGATAGGACGCAGCCGCTGCTTGGCCGCCCGTTTCAGGGCTTCTTCAAACTCC
This sequence comes from Lacimicrobium alkaliphilum, assembly GCF_001466725.1. Classification (NCBI taxonomy): domain Bacteria; kingdom Pseudomonadati; phylum Pseudomonadota; class Gammaproteobacteria; order Alteromonadales; family Alteromonadaceae; genus Lacimicrobium; species Lacimicrobium alkaliphilum. Next base: position 886,537 of record NZ_CP013650.1, on the reverse strand, counting down.
ATACCCACATCCCGCAGCTGATTAGCAAATTCCACGATCAGGATGCCGTTTTTAGCCGCCAGGCCAATCAACATAATCATGCCGATCTGACTGTAGATATTCATCGACAGATCGGTGAGATATAAACCAATAAAAGCGCCAAGCAATGCCAGGGGGACGGTCAGCATAATCACCAGCGGATGAACCCAGCTCTCAAACTGTGCCGCCAGCACCAGATAGGTGACCGCCAGGGCCATGGCAAAGATAAACAGCACTGAATTGCCGGACTCCTGCAATAGCTGAGACTCACCTTTATAGTCCACGGCGATGGTGTCAGAGATCTCCTCACTGACGATGCCGTTCAGATAATCCAGCGCCTCACCCAGGGTATAACCATCAGCCAGGTTGGCACTGATCGTAATGGCCCTCATTCTGTTGTAGCGGTTAAGGGTCGATGAAGTAGCCTGCTCCTCAAAACTGAGCAGGTTATCCAGCGGGATCAGCTCACCTGAACGCTGCGAGCGCACATAGAGATTGTCAATACTCTGCGGACTGCGGTAATCGGCCTTGCGGCCTTCCATGATCACGTAGTACTCCTGACCCCGATCAAGGTAAGTGGATACCCGCCGCTGCCCCAGCATGGTCTCCAGCGTCCGACCGATATCACCAATAGAAACACCCAGATCGGCGGCCCGCTCTTTATTGATATTCACCAGTATTTGCGGCCAGGTTTCCTTATAATCACTGTCCAGACGCACCAGGCCGGGATTGTCAGCGGCTTTTTTCATCAGAATATCCCGGGCGCTGACCAGCTCCTCATAGGTATTGCCCTTTAACACAAACTGCACCGGCCGGCCCAGCCCACCGCCACCAAGGCTGCTGCGCATCACCGCAAAAGCGCGCACATCGGGAATGGTGGTCAGCTTGCCGCTGATTTCATCCATCAGTTCAAAGGTACTGCGCTTGCGCTCATCCCAGGGCACAGCACCAACGATGGCAATACCGGCACTGCCGCCCCAGCCAGGCGTTCTTACCAGTACTCTGTCGACTTCTTCCTTGCCGATATAGGGCAGCAGAATATCTTCGATTTTTTTCAGGTTGCGGCTGTTGCTCTCGAAACTCGCCCCTTCTGCCGATTGCATAATGATAAAGAAGTTGCCACGGTCTTCTTTGGGTACAAACTCGGTGGGCACTTCTTTTGACAGTCCATATAAGGCTACCACGCTGACGATAATCAGCAGTGCGGTTACCCAGGGCTGGTGCAGGTTCTTATCCAGAGACTGGTAGTAACTGTTTTCCAGCTTCGAGAAGCCTTTGTCCATGGCGCGCCCGAAGCGACTGCTGCGCTCACGTTTTTCCAGAATTCGCGAGCAAAGCATGGGCGACAGGGTCAGGGCGGTGAAACTGGAAAAGGCCACGGCGGCGGCAATGGCAATGGCAAATTCGGTAAACAATCTGCCGATATTGCCCTCCAGAAAAATCAGCGGCAGAAATACCGCGATCAGCACTAACGTAGTGGCAATCACCGCAAAGCCCACTTCACGGGCACCACGATAAGCGGCCAGCAAGGGTGGCTCGCCCATCTCGATACGCCGATAAATGTTTTCCAGCACGACGATAGTGTCATCCACCACCAGACCAATGGCCAGCACCAGCGCCAGCAAGGTCAGCAGGTTGATGGAAAAACCCAGGGTATAGAGCACCATAAAGGCCGCCACCAGCGCTACCGGCACTGTTACGGCGGGGATCAGGGTGGCTTTAACATTGCCCAGGAACAGGTAGATGACCACCACCACCATCACCATGGCAATGGCCAGAGTATTGTAAACCTCGTTAATGGACTCTTCGATAAACACCGAGGAGTCATAGCTGGGCACGATAAAAATATTACCCGGCAGATTCCGCTCCACCTCTTCGATGGCTTTACGGGCCGCTCTGGCCACCTCCAGCGTATTGGCCTTGGACTGTTTAACAATGCCCAGTCCAATCATATTCACGCCATCGCCACGAAACTCGGTTTTATCGTCCTCGGCGGCCAGTTCGACATTCGCTACCTCGCCCAGACGCACCAGATAACCGTCGGCACCGGCCTTGATCGTCAGGCGCGAGAAATCATCCGGGTCAAGAAATGAGCGGGCAACCCTGACCTCAAAATCACGATCGGAGGACTCTATCTCTCCGGCGGGTAGTTCCACATTTTCGGAGCGGATCACCTGCTCGATATCTTCCACCGTCACGTTACGGGCGGCCATAGCATTGCGATCCAGCCAGACTTTCATGGCGTAGGTTCGTCCGCCGCCAATTCTGACCCTGGCCACCCCATCGGCTACCGCAAGGCGGTCCACCACATAGCGATCAGCATAATCGGTCAGCTCCATCACTGACATATTGTCGCTGCGCAGATTATACCAGACCACCACATCTTCGTCGGAGTCCGATTTATACACTTCAGGTGGATCGGCCTGAGCCGGAAGGTTATTCAGCGCCCGGCTGACCCGTTCGCGCACATCATTGGCCGCCGCATCAATATCGCGATACAGATGAAATTCAATACTGATGGAAGAGCGGCCATTGCGGCTGCTGGAGTTGATGTTCTTGATGCCTTCGATACCGCTGATACGATCTTCAAGCAACTGGGTAATACGGGTTTCAATTATCGAGGCCGACGCACCGGGATAATTGGTGCTGATTGAAACAATGGGCGTCTCTACATCAGGGTACTCGCGCAGAGACAACTTAGTGATGGCGACAATACCAAAGACAATCAGCAGCAGGTTAACAACAGAGGCAAATACCGGCCTTTTTACAGAGAGATCCGATAACAGCATAGTTATGGCTCCAGCACGTTAACAAGCATACCATCACCGAGCTTGAGCGCCCCTTCCACCACTACCCGATCACCGGCATCAAGACCGGATACCACCTGTACCAGCCCGGGCTTGCGGCGGCCAATTTTTACTTCCCGTTTCTGAACTTTACTATCATCACCAACAACATAGACAAATTGCTGATCCTGAATCGGAATCAGAGCACTTTCCGGCAACACCAGGGTATTGAGCACCTGTTTTTGCAACAGAATTTGCAACAACATACCTGGGCGCAGACGCAGTTCGGGGTTGTCCACCAGGGCCCTGACCTGCACTGAACGGGTTACCGGATCCAGCCTTGAGTCCATGCTGATTATCTGCCCGCGAAACACAACGCCGGGATAGGCCACCGTAGTTGCCGAAATCGGCAGGCCCTTGGCCACATCTGACAGATGACGCTCGGCGATACTGAAATCCACCTTGACCTTGCTCAGATCATCCAGTGTGGTGATCAGATCGCCAGGGCGCACCAGCGCACCATTACTGACCCGGCGGATCCCCAGTTTGCCGGCGAACGGCGCTCTGATCTCGAGCTCTGCCAACTGCGATTTGGACACTTCAAGCTGGGCCTTAAGGGCATTCACGCGGGCTTCCTGCTCATCCAACAACTGGGCAGAGGTGGCATTCTCGCGGGCCAGATTAGTAATACGCTGCAGTTGTCTTTTGGCTTCCTGTAAATTGATTTCCAGCTCACTGACACGGGCTTTTTCTTCCCGGTCATTGAGTTGCACCAACAACTGCCCTTTTTCCACCATATCGCCATCATCGAAACCGATACGGGCAATAACCTCGCTTTGCTGAGCGGTAATCTGCACGGCCTCATTGGCCGTCGCCGTGCCCAATGCCTCGACCACTACCGCAAAATCCTGTTGCGTTGCCTCTGCAACCGTTACCGGCACTGCGCTCATCTGCCGCGAAGGCTCAGCTTCTTCAGGTTGAAGATACAAATAGACAGTAACCGCCGATACCATCAGCAACAAAATCAAAACAGGTGAAATCGTAAATTTCTTTGCCATCTGGCTCAAAGCCCTTTTCTGGTGAAAATTGGTGCAACCGGTTTGGCACCTGGCTGAACCGTACTAAAAATCAAAGAAGCCTTAATGCAAGTGATAGCCTGCAGGGGGCGCTTATACTACCATAGGCGCTAAATTCCTGAACTGTACGTACCCAATTGCAAAAAAGATTACTTCTGTGTACCTCTGTGTTGCTCTTTTCCTGCAGCAGTGAGCCCCCGTCGCAGCCAATGTGCAGGGTAGAAGCTCAGCAGCGGGAGAGTAACGTCGGCGGAGCAGCCTGCCTAATCAAAATCGACAAATGGCTTGTAACTACAGCTAACCGACATTCCTCCGGCCTTGATATCCCCGGTGGCGCGGGTCAGAACGGAGAATCAGCCCAGTGCACTGCGCACCGGCATACCTGGGAGCAAACCGGCTTTAATGTGGAAGTGGGGCGCTATCTGGGTCAGACAGATTCCGGTTTGCGGGTCTATCACTGCCGTTTGCCACCGGCATTTACACCTGAACTGAAAACCTACCCGGTGCCTGAATGGGTAGAATCCGATATCAGCTCTATCCAGCTCAGCAATCCTTTTGAACTTGAGTTGCGTGACTGGCAACGGGATAAAGAGCTGATTGAACTGCGGGAATGGTTTAATAAGGTACCAGAGTGAAGCATTAAATAACCGTTAGGACTGGCCTCAGCTTTAAAGCTCTGCTTTTACAAGCATAAGCCTGAAAAAAGCAGAGTATAAACTGATTTCTGGCGGCTATGATTTGTAACTTACTGTTTCAAGTGAATATAAAGATAAAGTCCAATCAAAACCTCAAATCAGAAAAAGTACAAGAATCGTACAATCTGAAAATTTACTCACACCATACAGGCCTAAATTGACCGATTCACCTGAATAATCAGAGTGTTAATCGTTAGAATTAGCTTAGATTTACAAAATACGCCTTTAAGTTATTCATCCGGCTGCGGTAGCGGCTCTTTGGCATCACGGCTGGCAAACCATAGCTGCATAAAGTCTTCGGTAATTTTCTGCTCAATATCTATGGCCTGATCGGTAGGGCAGAAAATAGTAATACGGGTCTCCGTATCACCGAGATGGCTGGTGGTAATGCGGATAGCAGGATCCGGCCCGGAAATATTCACATCCAGACGTTTTTCGATAAGATTATTGTAGCGCAACGCCACATCATGAAAATGCTCACAGTAAGAGCGGGCTTTTTCCTGTAGCTGCTCCTTAAAGGCAAACACATTGACACTCTGATCACGGGTCAGAATAAAAGAGTGGGTCGAATAACGCTTCAGGAAATTGAGGTTTTTAACCGGTCGCGTGATCAACAGGTTGTTGGGTACATTCAGGGTTTTGCCTGAATATTCATAGGTTTCCATATGCACTTCAAGCAAGGTCAGACTCAGCCAGTCTGATTCAATCACTTCACCGTAATGATCACCTACCTGGATCCAGTCACCGACCCGGAACATACGTGCACTGGTGGCATAGATAAAACCGGTGAAGCACTGAATATATTCACGCATGGCCAGCACGATGGCGACCATAAAGGCGGCAATGGAAAAGGCCAGAGTCTGTACCTCTGCTGACCAGAGCACCAGGATAAATACCACCAGCAACATATTGCTGACATTCTTAATCGCATTAACCGCCGGGCGCTTGTCTTCTGCCCGCTTTTTCCCTCTTCTTCGCACCAGCCGCACAATCAGACGTTTGATGCCCAGCATCACAAACAGCAGCAGCAGGGTGGTCACCAGCTTGTGAGTCAGCATAAAGGTAAAAATTTTATCCAGCCAGAATTCCAATGGTGCTCCTTGTAGATTCAGTATTGTGCGACACGACGTTTAACGGGGCATATCATCCTGACTGTGCACCGGTTTTGCAATATCTTGAGCCAATTCAGCGCTGCTGTTAGCCATGTTTCATGGCTGGTAAAGCGCCAGTGTATCTAATCGCTCACGGATCTTGTTCACCAGTTGCTGGTAGGCGGGACTGTCTACTGCCTCAAAGCGACGGGCAAATTCCTCTTTGTCCATCCCTTCTGGCAAGTCCAGAACCTGCGGGAAGAACACCGACTCATCCTCTGCCTGTGCCAGTCGCCGCTGGATCAGCTCTGCAGTATCCGGCTCCAGTGCCATTTTCGCCAGTCTGACCCCGGCCATATCCGCCGCCAGGTCTACAAAGCTGTAACCACTGCCACCCTCGCCTCTGTCCATCAGCTCTTTAAATTCACCGACGGCTATGCTGATACCCTGATCAGAGAGCAGCTTAATGGCCACAGAGTAAACAAAATGCAGATGCAGATCCTGTCTGTCTGAGAGCACAATGTTGACACGATGCCCATTACGCGGCAGCGCCTCTATGCCGACAAACCGGGCAAAATGACGATTACCGGTATAGATAGCCAATGCCAGCAACGCGCTCTCATTTTCCTCAACAGCATCTGCTCCGGTACTGCGCCTGAGCGCTTCAGCAAACAACGGTTGCAGATAATAATGCAAAGACACAGTGTCAGAACCCGGCATCTGAAGCTTATCAAGCATGCCCAGATAATGGTGCACCCGCTGTTGTTTCCGGGCATCTTCAGGCGACAGCGCAGAGGGCGGAAGCTCTCTTAGCTCCTGCAATAAATCCGCAAAAGGGGCCAGTCTGATGGCCACGGCGCTGTTGCTGATATCAACCTGACGGACTCGATCAAGCAGCGCACTGGCAATATCAGCGTCCAGCTTCCAGTCCACCAGCTTACTGACCAGTGACAACACCCAGTCACCGGGCAGATTGAGACTGCCTAATTGCATAGTGCCTAACTGTATACCCTTACCGGCTTTGAGCTCAGCATTGAGATTAAGGTAAGTCCCCGGGAAGGGCAGTTTATAGCTTACTGCCAGTAGTCCCGCATCCTGAGTGATATTCACCTGGCCACGAACGCCCGCCCGTGCCCGCTGCACAACACCAGCCAGGCTGTCGAGTTGCTCTGCACTGATACTCAGGACCTGAGGATGCTGACTGCGGGCGTAGGCATTTCGAAGTTGTGGTAAAAGCAGTGCCACTGAATCCGCTTCCTCTACCTGCGCGGCACTATTGGCTTCCACCAGCGGCTGAGTATCGATAATCAGTACCAGCAAAATAGCCAGTCCCGCCACCAATAGTAGGCTAATGGCGATGAGCAACCGCGACAAACCCTTGAACCATGTCATTGGTTAACACCAGGCAGCGCGCGGAGAAAAACGCCTTGCTCACTCTGAATCTGCAAAACCGGAATACCTATTAATTAAAGGGCGGGGAATCATCAACTCGTAACATTAAACCAAGCGTGGATGCCATTATATTGACCACGCCTGTAGTTTAAAAGACGCATTTTTTACCTCAGCGATCCGGATCCGGCATCACCTCAGGAAAAAGCCGCTAGACCTCTATCTCTACCAGATTGCCTTTGCTTTCCAGCCAGGTTTTTCGGTCCGGGGCGCGTTTCTTAGCCAGTAACATATCCATCAGCTCCATGGTGCTGATATCGTCGTCCACTGTCAGTTGCACCAGGCGGCGGGTATTGGGATCCATGGTGGTTTCGCGCAGCTGTATAGGGTTCATTTCGCCCAGGCCCTTAAAGCGCTGCACATTGACCTTGCCGCGTTTTTTCTCCGCTTCGATACGATCTAAAATGCCCTGTTTCTCACCCTCATCAAGGGCGTAATATACTTCTTTGTCCACATCGATTCTGAACAATGGCGGCATGGCCACATACACATGGCCGTGATTAACCAGTGAGCGGAAATGGCGCACAAACAAGGCGCACAGCAAGGTGGCGATATGCAGGCCGTCTGAGTCGGCGTCAGCCAGTATGCAGATTTTGTGATAGCGCAATCCGGACAGATCCTCTGAGTCAGGATCGATGCCCAGCGCCACAGAGATATCGTGAATTTCATTGGAACCCAGCACCTGTGCCGATTCCACTTCCCAGGTGTTAAGAATCTTACCCCGGAGCGGCATCACCGCCTGAAACTCTCTGTCTCTGGCCTGTTTGGCCGAGCCGCCGGCCGAGTCGCCTTCCACCAGAAATAACTCTGAACGATTATTATCCTGAGTAGTGCAATCAGTGAGCTTACCGGGCAGCGCCGGGCCCTGAGTGACTTTTTTACGTTCGATTTTCTTATTCTGTCGCAGCCGTTTCTGCGCATGGCTGATGCAGATCTGCGCCAGTTGTTCGGCCACTTCGGTATGCTGGTTCAGCCACAAACTGAAGGCATCTTTGACCACACCTGAGACAAAGGCCGAAGCCTGACGGGAAGACAAGCGCTCTTTGGTCTGACCGGCAAATTGCGGATCCTGCATTTTAGTGGAAAGAATATAACTGCATCTGTCCCAGATATCTTCCGGGGTCAGTTTGACGCCCCTGGGCAGCAGATTACGAAACTCACAGAATTCACGCATGGACTCCAGAAGTCCCTGACGCAGCCCGTTTACATGGGTACCGCCCTGCGTAGTAGGAATCAGGTTTACATAGCTTTCGGTGATCAATTCGCCGCCCTCGGGCAGCCAGATCACCGCCCAGTCAGCGGCTTCATGGTTACCTGAGAAGGCGCCTACAAAAGGCGCATCTTCAGGTACACAAGGGTAGGCCTTGACCGACTGGTACAGATAATCTTTTAATCCGTCTTCAAAAAACCACTCATGGGATTCCTTGCTGACTTTATCTTCAAACCGAATTCTCAGGCCCGGACAAAGCACCGCCTTGGCCCTGAGCACATGCAGTAGTTTGGTTACCGAAAATTTGGATGAATCAAAATACTGGGCATCAGGCCAGAATCGTACCCGGGTGCCTGTATTGCGTTTACCGCAACTGTCCACCACCTCCAGTTCCGCCACTTTATCGCCGTTCTCAAAGGCCATCTGATAAACCTGTGCATCCCGGCGAACGGTAATATCAACCCGTTTTGAAAGGGCGTTGACCACAGACAGGCCGACGCCATGCAAACCGCCGGAATACTGATAGTTTTTATTCGAGAACTTACCGCCGGCATGGAGCTTGGTCATGATCAGCTCGACACCACTGATGCCATGTTCCGGATGAATATCCACCGGCATACCGCGGCCATCGTCAATCACTTCCAGTGACTGATCCTCATGCAATATCACTTTAATATCGCTGGCATGACCGGCCAGCGCTTCATCCACACTGTTATCGATCACTTCCTGGCTGAGGTGGTTGGGTCGGGTGGTATCGGTATACATCCCGGGACGACGTTTTACCGGCTCCAGACCGCTCAGAACTTCAATGGCTTGTGCGTTATAACTTTGATTGGACATGCTGAATCATCTTGTTGAAAGCGTTGTTATTGTTTTAGTCAACACCGCTGGTTTAACTACAGACCGATGGCGGCGTTACAGGTTGATGTTACCAACTCACCCGGGCTTTGCCCATACAAAGCCGGCAATATCGGCCAGATAACGTTCAAAGCCATCAAAGGCGTGGCTGCCGCCCTGCTCCAGCGTGATGCGGCAATCCTGATACAGATCCAGGGCCAGACGATAATCCAGCGTTTCATCACCGCTTTGTAACAACACCCACAGGTTATCCGGCTTATTGATATGCCTGATATCCAGTTGTTGCAACTCCTGTACATGAGCATTGGTGAGAACAAAGCACTCGCCGGTGTAGGGATTCTGATGGCTACCCAGCATATCACGCAACAACAAATGAGGATGCACCGCCGGATTAATCAGCACGGCACGACCGCCGAATCTGTTGGCAAGATGAGTCGCCAGAAAGCCGCCCATGGAGCTGCCCACAAAGGCCAGCTCCTTACCCTGATGCCGCTCAGCCACCGCGCAGGCCTGCTCAAGTGCCTGGGCGGGGAAATTGGCCAGTTGCGGCACTTCCAGTTCAACCTGAGAATGACGCTCTGCCATAAAGGCACACATCTGATTCGCCTTGACCGATTTGGGCGAGCTTAAAAAGCCATGCAGATAAATCATTACCTGATTACTCATCTGTTACTCACTCTGATGATACGGGTGTTAAATGTGCCCTTTTGACCAAGCTCCAGCAGACGCAGCCCCGGTGCTTTGTCATCCACGGCAAATTCCTCGGTGTGTCGCCATTGCCAGCAGGTAGACGGACAGGCCAGAATCTGACTGTTGCCATGCTGCCAGCTCAAATCCGCATGCACATGACCATGGATCACCAGTCTGATCTGCGGCAATTCATCCAACAGCGCCAGAAAGGCCTCACGGTTACACCATTGGTGTTTGTCCATCCAGCTGTTACAGGCAACGGGATGATGATGTACTGCCACCAGATGAAAAACATCTGGCGCAGCATTTACCCTGCCTTTCAGCTTTGACAGTTGTTCCTTATCAACATACCCCAGTGTGCCCTGATAATGGCTGTCCAGAGCATGCAGATGCCAGTTGTCCAGTTTCAGCGATCTTTGTAACCAGCTCATTTCGCTGCCAAAAAACTGCCTTAGCAGTGCCGGTTGATCATGATTACCGGGAATAATATGCATGGCTGCCGGGATCCCGGCCTGTTGCCACAAGGTTTGAAAATGACGATACCCGGATTCAGACAGATCACCACTGAGATCCCCGGTCACCAGCACCAGCTCAGGCTCAAGGTCCCTCACGCACGCCAGTACCTTTTGCAGACTGGTATAGGGGTTGATCTTCAGATAACCGCTGCGCTCAATATCAGCAAACAGATGACAGTCGCTTATCTGTATCACCCGTACACAGGAATCTGAGGCGGTCAAAAAGGCTTTCCGGTATTGTCAGGGACTGACGGTGGAAGAGGAAGGATTGCGCAGACAGAACCCCAGCCATTCACCAAGAAAATGGTTAACCAGTTCTTTCTCATTTTTCTGGTGCATCAGTTGATTGGGGTATTGGTAGCTGGGCCGGAACTTGCCCATATGCTGGAACCCCAGCACCTCAGCCAGACGAGCGTCATGATAGAGACGGATCTGCATCACTGGCTGCAGATAGTCCGGCAGCGCAGAGCTGACCTGGCGCATTTCCAGCGTGGTAGTGTAAGGCTCGCACTGCTGGATAACGATGGCATAGCTAATGTTGTTACCGGCCGCAAAACAATAGGCCATGTTCTGCTCGTCCACCTGCGGCAACAACCTCTGTAATCGGCCGTAGTTGGCTGCACAGACCGCCTGCAGGTTTGCCAGGCTGGGCACATACTTTTTTCGCTTTCGCTGCTCAATCACCGTCATTTACGCCAGTTATCCAGTACTTTTTGCTTATGCAGGGCAAACCATTGTAACGAAATTACCGCTGCAGCGTTATCAATCTGTCCTTCTCCGAGCATTTTCAATGCGTCATCGGATTTCATCCTGACCACACGAATATCCTCATGTTCCTCGTCAACCCCGTAAATCCCCTGTGCACAGCTTGAATCGCACTCTGCCATATACAAATAAAGTCGCTCAGAGGTACCACCGGGGCTGGATAAGTAACTTAGCATCGGATATAAACGCCCCAGCTCCAGCCCGGCTTCCTCCTGCGCTTCGCGGCGACAAACCTCCTCAGGGGCTTCACCGGGTTCAATATTACCGGCCACACATTCGTAGAGCCAGGGCGATGGGCTGGTTTGCATGGCGCCAATACGAAACTGCTCAATCAATACCAGTTCGTCGCGCTTTGGATCATAAGGCAAGACAGAGACCGCAGTGCCTCGTTCAAACAGTTCTCTGACCATAGTATCACTCCAGCCACCGGCAAATAGCCGGTGCCGCAGACGGTACCTGTGCAACCGGAAGAACCCCTTATAGACCTCTTCCCGCTCGTCAATCTGCACATCCTCAGAGGTAAAACTGCTAATTGATTTCATCGCCGATACCCTGCACTTACTCTATTCTGCTCTTTGATCCAAGCCTAACATAAGGCAGTATCAGTTCAGACAAAAATAGCCCACATATTCTGTTACACTTGGTCACGCGCTGTTACCTGAAAAGGGTTAAAGTGAGCGCCTGAATCACTTAAACTTTGATACACTAAGAAAATAAACGCCCCCGTTTACTTTACACTGGCGGTTCAGAAAAATGTTAGGAACATACATGAAAAAATCACTGCTGGCGCTACTTGTAGGTTTTAGTTTTACCTCACAGGCCTACGCCGATGATCTTCACCAGGTTTACCAATTAGCGCTGAAAAATGACCCGACTGTCAATAAAGCCAAGGCTCAGCAGCAGGCTGCCGAACAAGGCATAGCCATTAACCGTGCATCGTTATTACCACAAATATCGGCATCTGCCGGTTACTCGATGGCGACAGACGAACGGGTTAACTTCCAGGAAAGCGGTATCGTAATCATTGAATCCGATACTGATACCACCAGTTGGGGGCTGCAATTGGATCTGTCATTGTATGACCATAACAACTGGATTCTGATGGACAGAGCAGAGAAAGTTGCCCGTCAGGCAGAAGTGTCCTACTCAAACGAGGTTCAGGATCTGATTCTGCGCACTACCACAGCCTACCTTGCTGTATTGAGGGCCATAGACAGTCTCGAGTTTGTCAAAGCCGAGAAAAACGCCATCGAAAGACAGCTTGAACAGACCAAGCAACGCTTTGCAGTTGGCCTGACAGCCATTACCGATGTGCATGAAGCGCAGGCCAACTACGACAGTACCGTAGCACAACAGATTCGCGCCGAAAATGATGTGGAATTGCGTCTTGAAGAGCTTCGCGCTATTACCGGCAAGTACCATGATGAACTGGCTGTGCTGAATACCGAGAACTTCTCACCGAGTCGTCCTTCACCGCAAGACCCTCGTCATTGGGTAAATATCGCTGAAGATCAGAATCTGGAGTTACTCGCCGCCAAGTTAGCCAAAGATATTTCTCAGGACGATATCCGTTCAGCCCGCTCTGGTCACCTCCCGACACTGTCTCTGCGTGGTCGCTATGAAGGCAGCAAAAGTGATATCGAAGCTTCTGGTATCGAAAACAGCTTACCTTCAACCGATGGTAGCTCAATTGGACTGAACCTGAGCATTCCCCTGTACTCAGGAGGACGCACCAGTGCTCAGGTAGATCAGGCCAGATACAACTATGTGGCTACCAGTGAAGATCTTGAACTGGCACATCGTTCAACCATCCGCTCGGTTCGTAGCGCTTATAACGATATCATTGCCGCCATCTCCACCACTGAAGCGCTGGAACAGGCCGTAGTGTCTGCAGAGAGCGCACTGAGGGCCACCGAAGCTGGTTTTGAAGTGGGTACCCGTACTATTGTTGATGTGCTTAACAGTACCCGTAATGTATTCAGTGCCAAACGGGACCTGGCCAATGCACGTTATGATTTCATCATCAGCTCACTGGAACTGAAAAAAGCCGTGGGCTCACTCACCGAACAGGATTTGATTGATATTAATCAGGGGCTGATGGCCTCAAACAACAACTGATTAACCACCATCAAACCAGGGGGAGGAGCCACCTCCCCTTTATCTTAGCCATTACTGATCATTATTGTTCCCGCCACAACCTGCTTTGTATGAGCAATGAAAAAGCTTTATTAGACCTTGTTGCATAACCTGGTGTATAAACATCATATCTATACTGCGACGACCCTCCATAAGAGGGGGAGTTTAATGAGAGACAAGGCCACATCATTTGACATTGCCCATATGGCGGGCGTGTCTCAATCTACCGTTTCACGGGCTTTGCGCAATAGTCCGCTGGTGAATCAGGAAACCCGGGAGAAAGTTCAGGCAATAGCCCGCCAGTTAAACTATAAAGTCGATAAGAACGCCAGCAGTCTGCGCCAGCGTAACAGCCGCACCATCGCCTTATTACTGTTTGAAGATCCCACTTCAGATGACTCCATGATCAATCCCTTTTTCCTGTCTATGCTCGGCAGCATCACTAAGGCCTGTGCTCAGGAAGGCTATGATTTGCTGGTCTCTTTTCAGCATTACAGCACCGACTGGCATGCAGACTACGAAGATACCAACAAAGCCGATGGTATTATTCTGCTTGGCTATGGCGACTATGTGAATTATCAGGACAAACTCAGTAAGCTGGAACAACAGCAGACCCACTTCGTACGCTGGGGCGAGGTGGACAAAGACCACCCGGGATTGTCGGTCGGCTGTGATAATTTTCAGGGCGGCTATAAAATCACTCAACACCTGATTGGTCTGGGACGCAAGAACCTGGCCTTTGTCGGTGGTGCTGACAGCCATTGCCCGGAGTTCTTTGAACGTTTTAAGGGCATGTGCCACGCCCTGCAACAAGCTGGCAGCAAAGGCAAGCCTTTGCAAATCGATGCCATTACCACTGAAGACTCTGGCTATCAGGCAGCTCTTGAACTGCTGGAACAGGATAACACTGTGGATGCCATCGTCTGCGCCAGTGATCTGATTGCAATAGGCGCCATGCGTGCATTGCAGGACAAAGGCATAGTAGTACCGGAACAGATTGCCGTGGTGGGTTATGACAACATTCTGCTGGCCAGTTTTGCCAATCCGCCCCTGACCACTGTTCACCAGAATACCAAGAAAGCGGGCGAGTTACTGGTAACCAGCCTGCTGCGAATGATCAAAGGTGAACAACCAGAGCCGGTCCTGATTCCTGCAGAGTTAGTGATACGGGCCTCCTGTGGTAGTCAGTAGTACCGTTGCGCATAGATAATTGTTCTGTCAGAGCGAACAATCATTTGTTCAGATTGGTATGGCCCCTCAATGCCCTCCACTCGCCCCTTACAGCTTTTATCTGAGGCACCAGTCAGGTAGATTATAAATTTATCGGACTACCCAGAAGTTTATTATGTTCAAGAGCTGTGTTGCTATGGCGTTGATTAGCTGGCCTTGCCTGTGTTTTGCAATAGATATTCAGCAAGTCTCTGATTCCGTCTGGGTTGCGGTGCAACCTGACACTGAACGCTTTGATGACAGCAATAGCCTGATTATGCGCGGTGACAATGGCGTGTTAGTGGTAGACAGTCAACAAAGCGCCGAAGACGTTGCCGCTATTATCCGCTTTATCGACAATACAATAGGCTTGCCCGTGGCTGTACTGGTGAACACTCACTGGCATGCAGATCATATTCAGGGCAATGCACTCTACAAAAACGCTTATGGGGACAAGCTGGCCATTATTGGCCATACCAGTCACTTAGAGGATATTCCACAGCGGGCACAGAAAACCCTGCAAGAGCAAATCACCTACCTGCAAGCGCAGTTGCCTATCGCAGAAGATCGCCTTGAGCAAGGGATAAAAATGGATGGCTCCCCGCTCAGTGAAGCTGAAGCAACACAACAAGCGCAGTTGATTGAACAAGCCAGGATATGGCTTAAGAACAATAAAGATACCAGCTTTGTTTTACCCGACAGGGTTATCAGTAAACCATTAGACTTAGCCAAATATGGATTTGACGCCAGCGTCATTCCCATGTCTGGCCACACCCGCGCCGATCTGGTGGTATACCTGCCTCAGCAAAAAATACTAGCCTGTGGTGATTTACTGGACGCAGTGCCGTACCTTGGCCATGGCAATACCCGGCAGTGGCTGGCTACGTTAAAGCACATGCAGGATATCTCCCCTGAGTTCTGGTTACCCGGTCATGGCAAGCCCGTCGAGGACCATACCTTGATAAATGCCATGCGGTTTTATTTTGACGAGTTGCTGGCTCAGATAAACTCGCTTCAGGAAGCCGACCTGGAAGCACTGAAAAAACAGGTAGATGTTAGCGCCAGCAGAGCCAGACTCACAGGGGACGACCCGCACAAGCAGCGCTTTTTTGACCATTCACTGGATGAGGCCATTACCCAGACCTATGAATCTGAACGGCAACACAGAGCCCAATGATCTGATCTGGCGCAAACCACTGTGGATAATATTACGCTAACCTGTACTACAAGCTTTGTGGAGCCGTTATCTTGACAAATCTGCAATTGCTCAGTGCGGCGATGCCAGTTCTGAGCATCCTGATATTACTGGTGATACTGCGATTACCGGCAACCCGGGCGATGCCTGTTAGTCTGGCCATATCGGCCTTTATGGCCTGGTATGTATGGCATGTGCCGGGCACTGTGATTAGTGCCTCATTGATTGAAGGCTGGATTATAGCGGCCACGATATTATGGATACTGTTTGGTGCCCTGGGATTACTCAATACCCTCCGTCACTCAGGCGCACTGGATAGGATCAGGCAGGCCTTTGTTCACCTTTCACCGGATCCCAGAGTCCAGTTGATTATTATCGCCTGGTTATTTGGCAGTTTCCTTGAAGGTGCGGCCGGGTTCGGCACACCCGCCGCGATTTGTGCGCCACTGTTGCTGGCCCTTGGGTTTCCGCCGCTGGCCGCTGTCAGCCTGGCATTGATTGCCAATTCTACGGCAGTATCCTTCGGCGCGGTAGGCACACCAGTGCTGGTTGGCCTGACTCAGGGGCTGAACGAGCCGGATGCAGAGATCATCAGGCAGGCCAGTGTTACCGCTATCAGCATTGATTTACTGGTTGCCTCAGTACTGCCATTAATCCTGTGCCTGATCCTGTGTCGCTTCTTCAGCCCGCTTAAGTCCTGGCGCCCGGGTTTCGCCATTGCGCCTTTTGCCATCGTCAGCGGTCTGGCTTTTACCCTGCCGGCCTACCTGGTAGCCAGATTTCTCGGCCCGGAATTTCCATCTTTGCTTGGCGCATTGTGCGGCCTGGTAATCGTCAGCTCTCTGGTCAGAAAAGGCATACTACTGCCAACCATAGCCTGGCAGTTTATTGACCATAAACAACAGAATGAAGCTGTTGGCGTCTCTGAGCCCGGTGCCGGAATGGGGCTATTGCGGGCCTGGTCGCCTTATCTTATCGTGGCCCTGCTGCTGGTTATTTCACGACTAAACGCACTGCCGGTAAAAACACTTTTGCAATCCATCACCCTGGAATGGAATAACATCCTCTCGAGCGAGATATCGGCCTCTGTTGCACCACTGTATCTGCCGGGAACCCTATTTTTACTGGCTTGCTTAAGTACCCTGGCACTCCAGGGTCTGACCGTTACGCAACTGGCCGATTCGATGAAAACCAGTGCCAGCACCCTCAAAGGGGCGGTCATTTCCCTTGCGGCCGCCGTTCCTATGGTCAGAGTCTTTCTCAACTCATCCGATAATCAGGCACAATTAGCTTCAATGCCGATGGAACTTGCTCAACTGGCGGTCAGTCAGTTAAGCCAGCACTGGACCTGGTTTGCGCCCTTTATCGGTGCACTCGGTTCCTTTATTGCCGGCTCAGCCACCTTTTCCAATATGATGTTTGCCTCGTTACAACAATCTGTAGCAGCACAAAGCGGAACACCTGAACACCTGATACTGGCCTTGCAAATGCTGGGAGCCAATGCCGGTAATATGATTTGCGTAGTAAACGTGGTCGCCGCAGCGAGTGTCGTCAGAATCAGTGGACAGGAAGGGCGGATTATCAGTTATACCTTACTTCCCATGCTCTACTACTGCCTTGCAGCCGGAACGGCAGCCTGGTTATTTTTCTAAACCAACAAAAAGCCCGGCATTTGCCGGGCTTTGTGAAATTGCTCAGTTCATCGTGACTGTTAGTTAATACGGGCAAGCAGCTCTTTACCTATTTCGCTTTCGATATAACCGTTATTCTGTGCCCAGTCTTGCAGCGGCATGCCGTCTTTCTCCGCTGCAGTCAGTTCACTGACCCCCATGCGCTTAATCATATAAGTGCCGGTCTCAGTAGATCCATTCTCCATAGCGTAACGGATCAGGCTGTTACCGCCACAGGAGATACCGGTGTAGTAATCACCCAGTCTGAGTCTGTAATTATTCTGAACATCACGCAACTTTTTACGCAGCTCAGACTTGTCGTCATTTTTAACGATAGTACAGATATTGGCCAGGTCATCATTAATGTCGGCAAAGCTTGCCGGAGCAAAAGTGAAAGCCGATACCGCACCGATAAACACTAAAGTTGATTTTTTCATAATATACGCCTCTTCGCTTGTCTTGACGAAAATAGGCTAACAAATGAGCAACTCCTGCTTACAGCACCCGCTTCAGTACCTAAGTATAGAAATTAATACCAACCAGGTTGTTTGGGTATGGTTTCATTGACCTGAAAGGCTTTATTTAACTGGGCTGGAGGCCATGCAGTGGAGATAAAACAAAACCGGCAACCTGAGCCGGCTTTGTTAAAAATAAGTTAATTCCCTCTTAGTTTATCAGCGATTTTCCATCAACAGCTGTAACTGTTGCGTTAGCTGAGGGTGATGAATCTCGCCGTCATAGACCCAGACCCGGACTCCGTGGGCCGGTACCTTATCGGCAAACTCCAGTCCCTGAGCAATCTGTTGCATCTGGTCACTAAAGACTTCCTGCCACTTCCCGGATTGCAGATAGTCACTGATCACAAAGTCGGCTTCTGTATCCCCTTTGTTTAGCAATACCAACACCGTTTGCGCGATATCTTCATTCTGCAGTACCCGAAAAAAGGCCGCCCGGTGTCCTTCCAGGAGCAGATTAACCTGCAACCCTCTCTGCAAGGCCGGAAGCTGCTGCCGCACTTTGGCAATGCGGGCCAGGTTGTCACGAATGGGATGGGTTTTGGCCTGCTCGATATTCTCCTGACCATAATAATTGCGATTGCCCTGATGCTCTTTGGTGCCTCGCATATAGCCCATTTCCGAGCCCATATAGATGACCGGAATACCACGACTGGTGAACAGCCAGTTGTGGGCGTCAATAAAGCCCTCATCGCTGGCCTGCATACGCTGCATATCATGGTTGTCATAGAAAGTGGTCAGCTCATAAGGGTTGTGATATGGCCCATGTGTAAGATACAGATATTCTTCCAGCTCGCCATAGTCACTATCAGGATCGCCGAATACCTTGTTCATGGCTTCCTGCCCGGGAAAGTCCAGTACAGAGATCCCGCCGTTTTTAGGCTGGGTATGCTGGGCGATAAAATTGGCATCATAAGAAAAGCTCTCACCGAACATAAAAAAGTTCGGATGCTTTTCTCTGATCCTGTCACTGAAGGCCTTCCAGAAATGGTGTGGCACATGCTTGATGGTATCGATGCGAAACGCCGCGGCGCCCTGTTCAATCCAGTGACTGTATGCCTCGACGAAATAATTCAGCACTGCCGGGTGAGTATCGTTGAGGTTGGAGAGCTGCATAATATCCGGCTCAGTATGAAAGAATTCATGCAATGGATTGCTATCGGGTTCAAGCTCTTCTGGCGGCAGGTTCTGATGATCGGCGATCAGTTCGCCTTGCTTATCATAAATCTCACCGAACTTTGGCTGATCTTTAGGCATGGTAAAAGACGGCGAACCATGGTTAGTAACAATATCCAGTACGGTCTTGATACCGAAATCATCCCTGAGTGTACTGGTCAGCTCCTTGTAGCCCAGTCCCTGGGAGGGATAGTGTTCATCGACCTCGAAGAAGTTAACGCCCCAGTAGCCGTGATAGCCGGTTTTTCCGCCGTCTTTAAAGGCACCACCGCAGTCTATCTGCTCGCCGCCGGCAAAGGCCTGATCAGGATTATCCACAATAGGGGTCATCCAGATGGCAGTAAACCCCATATCGCGGATAAACTCAGCGTTATCCAACACGCCTTTAAAATCACCGCCCATATAACCCACATTGGCCTCACAGCCATCTTCTCCCTTAAGGGGCAGATCAAAAGTGGGGTAATCACCGCCCTGATCCTGGTGATTATTGGCAGGATCGCCATCCACAAAGCGGTCCAGCATCAGAAAATATACGGCCTCGCTGGCGAAAGGATGCTCCGTACCTGCGTACTCAGGGCGCTGTTGTTCGAGCGTTTTGTGACCTGATTCGGTTTGTGGCTTACAAGCAAAGAGCAATAAAATGGCGGCGCTCACTGCGCCCAAAAGCGGATAAGATTTTGTCATTGTTATTCCTCCTGAATCCTGACTCGCAGGGTCATCAGCCCTGCAATCAGCATACTCACGCCGCCCACCACCAGCGCGAAAACGGGCTGACCATCAAAAATTTTCGTCACCAGAAAGCCAAGAATGCTGGCGGCCAGGATCTGCGGGATAACGATAAAAAAGTTAAAGATCCCCATAAACAAGCCCATTTTCGCCACCGGTAATGCGTTGGAGAGAATCGCATAGGGCACAGACAAAATTGAGGCCCAGGCAAAGCCCACCCCGATCATCGGCACCACCAGCCACCTGGGATCCTGAATAAACACGAAGGAGATAAAACCCAGGCCGCCTAAACCCAGATTAAACAGGTGGGTCAGCCTGAGGTTGGTCAGCTTAACCATCTGCGGAATCAAAATGGCGGCCAGAATAGACACGCCGTTATACACTGCAAATAGCACTCCCACCCAATCAGCACCCTGGTTGTACAGGGCCGAACTGGTATCTGTGCTGCCATAATGATGACTGGTTACTGCTGCGGTGGTATAAATCCACATGGCAAATAAGGGAAACCAGGAGAAAAACTGCACCACGGCCAGCTTCTTCATCGCCTCAGGCATATTGAACAGATCACTCATAACCTGAGAGTAGCCATTTTTATTCTTACCTTTGCTGGCCAGCCATCCGGCTACCAGTTGGGCAAGTCCAAAACAGGCCAGACCACCGGCCATCAGATAGAGATTTTTATCCAGGTTCTCAATGTTCGCATCAATCAGCCAGGCCAATATCAGTCCGACTCCCAACCAGATAGTGCCACTGCGCAGATATTTACCGGCGCTGCGTTCAACATACTCAATGCCGCCCTGTTCAGGCTCTGCGTCATTGAAGGACGCCAGTTCTTCTGGCGAGTACTCTTTGGTACTCAATACTGTCCACAGCACCGCCAGAAAAAACACCGCCCCCCCGGCATAGAAAGCATATTTAACAGAATCGGGGATCACGCCCGGCGCCGCCGTATTACTGATGTCCATCCAGTTGGTCATCATCCAGGGCAGTGCCGAGGCCACTACTGCTCCCACACCAATAAAAAAGCTCTGCATGGCATAGCCCAGGGCCCGCTGTTTACGCGGTAGCATATCGCCGACAAAGGCGCGAAATGGCTCCATGGACACATTAATAGAAGCATCCATAATCCACAGCATGCCGGCGGCCACCCACAACGTGGGTGAGTTGGGCATGATAAACAGCGCCAGACTGGCAGCAATGGCACCATAGAGGAAAAATGGCCGCCGCCGCCCCATGCGACTCCAGGTGTTGTCACTCAGATAACCGATAATCGGCTGCACTATTAAGCCGGTAATAGGGGCCGCCACCCACAGCAGCGCCATATTGTTGTAATCAGCCCCTAAGGTCTGAAAAACCCGGCTGACATTGGCATTTTGCAGGGCAAAGCCGAACTGAATGCCCATAAAACCAAAACACATGTTCCAGATCTGCCAGAAACTGAGTTCCGGTTTACGGCGTTTAAGAGGGGCGGGCGCGGCGTCGAGGTTGCTCTGCACATCAGCCGGGATGTCGGTACTCTGCATACTGGATTTCCTGCTTTGCCGTTATGCTCTGCTCAGCAGAGGACAACTTGTAAGAATAGTGTTAACGATAGTTGGCCTTTGATGTTACAAAATACTGTCCACAGGCACGAGGGATTTATGCCCATTACATACGTATTCAGTGGGTTAGTGGTGAATGCTGAGTTATGAATGCTGAATTATGAATAAAGAGCCGGGCATTTAGCGCTAATTCCGTGATCCGCCCCTAAGAAAGTAGACACCTTAATCAAAGAGGTAAGGTGTTTATGAAAGTCTTGACTAAACGGCATTACTCAGTGGACTTCAAATTATCTGTAGTACAGAAGTCCATTAGCTCACCAGATACGGTAAAATCCTTGGCGAAACAGTTGGGAATTCATCCCAGTATGCTATCCAGATGGAGAACCGAGTTGACCCGTCCACATGCGTCTACTGAGACAAGCGTTAAGAACGAAGGGCCGGAAAAAAGCTACCAGTCACTTGAGAAAGAGAACCGGCGCCTGAAAAAGGAATTAGAGCGCGCCAAGCTGGAGGCCGAAATCTTAAAAAAGGCGCAATCGTACTTCGCCACAAAGCTCAAATAAGATATGAGTTCATTGAGTGTTACCGCAGCCGACGTTGGCCGGTCACGCTCATGTGCGAAGTACTGCAGGTCTCTACAGCCGGTTTCTATAAATGGTGCAGAAGAGTCCCCGGTAAGCGAGAAGAAGCCAACCAGACGTTACTGGCGTTTCTGTTACTGACAGCCGAACAGGAAGAGGGCATACCGGGCTACCGCAAGCTCTGGAAGGCAGCGGTTGACGAGGGTTTTATCTGTAGTCAGAATCGCGTACAGCGGTTGCTACAAGCGTCAGGCTATCGTTCCCGTGCGAGCATGAAGCCAGGCTATCAGAAACCCCAGCCCGGTATGCCCGTGTTACCCAACCTGCTTAATCGGGAGTTTAAGGTAGGGAAACCGAATCATGTCTGGACCTCAGACATTACACAAATTCGCTGTGCAGAGGGCTGGCTCTATATTGCCGTGGTATTGGATTTATACTCGCGAAATGTTGTGGGATGGGCGGCCAGTTGTCTGAACAGTGCAGAGCTGGTTAAAAACGCTCTGCAAGGAGCCTGGAAAAAACGCCAGCCAACGGGAAGCTCACTGCTGTTTCATTCTGACCAGGGCTGTCAGTATCGCAGTGAAAAGGTCATCGCCTGGCTTCATAAGCGGCAGGTGACGATTAGCATGTCTCGTAAAGGCAATTGCTGGGATAATGCCTGTACAGAGAGCTTCTTCGCTCAGATGAAAAAGGAGTGGCTGAGCCCTCTGACGATCCAAAGCCGTGAGGAAACGCATTTACAGGCCAAGTGGTATATTGAAGAGTATTACAATACAGTAAGGCGCCATGGGACACTCAACGGAGTCAGCCCCATGGCTTTTGAACAACAGTAAACTACAAACAGTGTCTACTTTTCTGGGGGCATACCACCGCACTTCTTTGCGCCTTAATATCTCTGTAGAAAAAAGCCCTCAACCACGAAAAACTCTAAAATCACGAACAAATAACTATCTCTCACAGAGACGCCGGGAACGCAGAGAAAACCGGATCTAACCAATTAAATCTCTGCGGCTTTGCGCCTCTGCGAGATTCAATATAATTACAGAGTCACCCAGTAACCTTTGATTCAACAGTGTTGCATCTTTGATTACATCCAGCAGTCAAGGGTGCTGGGCAGGCAGAGAACGCACAGGCTCAATTGTTGCTGTGTCATCCTGATGAAAATCAGAACCTCTGACAGAGTGGAGTAATCCCCGTATTCCGCTTCGCTTTATACAGGCTACCCACTAAAATCACGAACCTATATTTTCCTCTCACAGAGGCGCAGAGAAATGCAGGGCCCATGCCTTAAAAACTCTGTGCCCTCTGTGTCTCCGTGGTGCAAATTGCTTTTTATGTGGTTAGTGGTAGAAAAAGCCGTTAACGGATTTTAAGCACCAGTGAATCCAGCGGACCCAACTGGATCATGGTGCTGCCCTTGCCCTTATCCACCTTTAACTTACCCTGGTACTTTCCATAGAGCCTGTCCTGCAACAGATACTCGCCGTTGGTCAGCGCCATGGCTGCGGTAACACCGGCGGGCACCACTAACTCAAATTCCTTGCCCTGCTGATCAAAATTGGCAATGACCAGGATGCGCTCTTCACCATTAAAACGGGCAAAACTGTACAGATTACCGCTATAGCCGGGCTGCTCGCGATTGGCCTGATGCAGGTCAGCCATTTCGCCCTGAAACGCAGGCTCGGTGGAGGCCAGGTTTAATAAACGGGCGTAAAAGTCTCTTAACTGGCGCTGCTCGTCACTTAGCTGACCACCATCAAACTTGCCGCCATTCATCCACCTCTGATGCTCAGGCACACCCCAGTAATCAAAAATAGTGGTACGGCTGGCCTTACCAAAACCGGCATCTTCCGCACCGGGCTCACCCACTTCCTGACCGAAATAGATCATATTGGCACCGGATGCCACTGTGCTGCTGACCACCATCGCCGGCTTCGCTTTGTTCGCATCGCCTGCAAATTGTGGGCTGGCAATACGCTGCTCATCATGATTTTCCAGAAACATCAGCAGATTGCCGTGAATATCGGCAATTTCAGCAAATACCGGTGGCAGCGTATCGGTACTGGTCTTGCCCTCAACCACCGCACGCAGGGCATCGTAGGTACCCACCTTGTCATACAGGTAATCCATCTTGCCCAACCGGATATAGTTTCGGTACTGCTCAGGGATATAGATTTCCGACAATAAAAAGGCATCAGGATTAACCTCTTTTACAGAGCAGTTGAGAAAACTCCAGAACTCCACAGGAACCATTTGCGCCATATCATAGCGAAACCCATCGACACCTTTATCTGTCCAATAAAGCGCAATATCACGGAACTTATACCAGGAGTCGGGCAGGTCTTTGTCGGCCCAGAATGCACGATGATCAGCACAGCTACGTTCGGCATAGGAAGCCGGTAACGCCGGAAAGTCATAGCTGCCATCGGGTTTTACCCCAAAGTTAATCTTAACCGTTTCGTACCAGTCACCGGCATTGGGCTTGGCAGCGCGGGAGCCGTTACCTGTCCACTTGGCCGGACTTTCATCAAACTGTCCGTCGGCCAGAGGATGGGCCTCACCGCCCAGTGGCGGCTCACCATCGGGTACTTCAAAGGCCTGACCGGGAATATAATAAAAGTTGTTACTTCTGGCATATTCGACACTGGTGTTATCGCTGACACCAAAGTCCTCAACCCCTTCGGGCGCAGATAAAGACTGATAATGACGGGCCACATGATTAGGCACAATATCGATCACCACTTTTAAGCCCTGTGCATGAGTGCGGGCAATCAATTGTTCGAATTCAGCCAGGCGATTGGCCGGATCGCTGGCCAGATCCGGATTAACATTATAATAATCCTTCACCGCATAAGGGGATCCGGCCCTGCCTTTAACCACATCAGGGTCGTCATTACTGATGCCATACTCCGTATAATCACGGATCACCGCATGGTGGGGCACGCCGGTGTACCA
Source organism: Lacimicrobium alkaliphilum (assembly GCF_001466725.1). Lineage (NCBI taxonomy): Bacteria > Pseudomonadati > Pseudomonadota > Gammaproteobacteria > Alteromonadales > Alteromonadaceae > Lacimicrobium > Lacimicrobium alkaliphilum. The sequence continues at coordinate 861,680 of NZ_CP013650.1, read as the reverse complement.
GACATGAGTCGCCCCCATCTCTTTAATCCCCTGCAGCGCGGCCTGATTGATATGGGCAAACTTGCCCACACCATTTTCCTCAATCGTGCCCCAGGGTTTATTGGTGGTATTGGTATTACCAAACAAGCGGGTCATCATCTGGTATACCACTGGTCGTTCTGGCATCTCTGATATCGCCTTTTGCGTTTGTGGTTCGCTGTCAGCCTGTTTTGCATTGCCGGTTTCAAAGGAGCTTTGCTGCGCCGGTGAACAGCCCAGCATCAGGGTTGCCAGCAACGGCGTTAAAACGTTTCTTTTACTTCTCATATTCTGTTCATCCTGTTTTTGCCGTTTATCGGATAGCAATATTGATATTTTCTTTGCGCCAGCTAAAAAGCAGATGCAGCCTGTTATCTTCCAGCCATACCCCTTGCCCACTTTCTTCAGCCTGAGCTTTATCTGTTAACAAATCCACGGGACGACCATTGATCGCAATAGCGGACGGGGAGTGCTGCCAGTTATGCACCACCAGGGTGATCTGTCGCTGCTCTGGCATACCTTTGTAATCATAGGCTTCGCGCTTAAGCTCGATATCCAGCTGATGAGCCTGCTGGCTGGCGGAAAAGTGCAACAATTCGTATTGTTCTTTAGCCACCGCATCGAAGGTTTTGCCATCATCTTCATACATGATGCCACTGCCCTGCGGCACCTGCAGGTCGGCGTAGTAGTGCAGAGTTAACTGCTCAGAGCTGTAATCGCGGGTAGTTTGTACCGGCTCTGTCATCGGCACAAAGCTGCCGCCACGCACCAGTACCGGCAGCGTTGCCAAACGGGTGGGCTGGCGGATTTGTTGATTACCCTGGTAGCGCTGACCAGTGAAATAATCAAACCAGACGCCCTTTGGTAAGGTGACCTCCACTTCTGTAACGCCGGGCTCCACCACCGGCGTGACCAGAAAGGCATCGCCCCATAAATAACTGCTTTTATTATCCATCAACGGCGGATTGCCCGGCTCTTCAAAAAACAGCGGGCGCATCAACGGCATGCCGCTTTGACTATTCTGATATGCAAGGCTGTAGTTGTAAGGCAGCATGGCATAGCGCAGCTTAATAAACTCGCGCACTATGTCTTTGGTCTGCTGGTCATGGAATACCGGCTCCGGCGCAATATTTTCCTGAGCATGAGGCCGGTACACCGGCTGAAATACGCCGTATTGCAACCAGCGGGTATAAAGTTCGGCATCAAAGCTCTCGCCACCGGCAAAACCGCCCAAATCCGAATGGGTATAGCCCAGACCCAGTAACCCCATGCTTAAGGACAGTTCCACCTGCGGCTGAAGCCCGTCCCAGGAGCGGCTCACATCACCGGTCCAGGGGATCATGCCGTAACGCTGGGAACCGGCAAAGCCGGAACGCATCATCACAAAGGGACGCTCATCGGGGCGGGCCTGACGATGACGCTGATAGACCATTTTTGCCCACTGATGGCCATAGGCATTGTGAATTTCATCGGCACTGACAATGCGGCCATCTTCCAGTTGATGCAGGGTATCTGCCGGGTGCACTTCCGGCTCGCCGAGATCGCCCCACCAGCCACCAACGCCCTGCTCCAGCAAACGCTGATAGGTCTGCCAGAACCAGTCTTGTGCATCCGGGTTAAACACATCAATCAGCCCGGTATTACCAAAATAGAAATCAAAGCGTTTAACCTCGCCTGCCAGATTCTTTGCCAGCGCACCGGCCTCAACCGCCTCCTGCCATTTATCTGAAGTGGTCAGTACAAAAGGTTCGGTGATCAGGATGGTTTTTACGCCATCCTGGTTAAAATCACTGAGCATTTTCTCCGGGGTGGGAAAGGCCTCACGATCCCAGTCCAGATTGCCCATCATGCCCTTGACCTCTTCGCCAAACCAGAACAGGTCCAGGATCACCGCATCCAGCGGAATATCCTCATCCTGAAAGCGTCTGACCACATCGCGGGTTTCGGTCTCAGAATGATAACCAAAGCGCGAGGCATAATTGCCCAGCGCCCAGCGGGGCACCATAGGCTGATGACCGGTAACAGCCACGTAGTTGGCAAGCGTGTCAGGGTAGTCTGCACCAGCGGCAATAATATAGGCGGTGCGCCCGGAAGCGGCTTCAAATTGCAGAATATCCGCCTCATTATGGCCCAGATCCAGATGTCCGCTGGCGCTGTTATCAAAAGTCAGTATGTAATTACGACTGGAAAGCAGCGCAGGCAGACCGTAGTACATCTGCTTCGATTCTGTGGTGTAGCCATAATGAGCCTTGTTATACAGGGGCAGGCGCTCGCCTCTTCGATCCATTCCCAGCACCCGCTGGCCGCCACCTAATAACTTCTCTTCTCCACTGAGTTTAAAGCGAAAACCGCGCAGGGTCTGATGTACAAAGAGCCCTGCTTCCTCTTCCAGTAAAAAACGATCGCCCTGATAGTAGGCGATGCGCAGTGGCGAAGGCTGGATCACCGCCGTTAAGTCACCATGCCGAAACACCAGTTTGCCATCATCCTGTTGCAGGGTACCGGCAGCTTTTTCAGCCTGTTCTGCAATAGCAAAGGACGGCAATTGCACCACCCCGTCGGGCTGATAAAATACCTCAAAGGCGCCGTCACCGTATGGGGTCAGCGTTACCTGGCCCTGATCCGTTTCAAGCACCAGCACACCGCCCTGCAACTGATGACCAGTAAGCTCGGCCGCCAGCAATGGCAGGCTAAAGAGCCAGATAACAAACACTAGGCTAAGTTTTTTCATTATTGTCCTGTATTTTCTCAATATGGGAGCCCCCTGTTAACTGTTCCGTATTCCACTGCGTTTTATAGGGGCCACGCAATAATACCTTCAAACCCCTGTCCCCCGCGCCTATGCAAGATCACACAAAGAAAAAAGCCTGCGATCTCGCAGAGGCGCTAAGGCGCAGAGAATAAAAGCCTTTTTATATTTTTCGTGCCTTTCGTGGTTAAAAAAAGTGTTCAACCACGAAAGACGCGAAGAGCACGAAGAGGGCAGAAAGTTCTTTATACCTGATAAAGATGCCGGGTCAGGCCCGGCATGACAGCAACAGAGCAACACCTAACCTCTGCATCTCTGACCCCCTGCGAGATCACCCTGCTTTTTCAATACCTAATGCAATTGATATATCCGTGCACTGCGGCCCGGCACCGTTAAATCATTCAGATCCTGAGCTTCACCGCTGAGTACATCAGTGGCCCGGCTTTGGCCCTTGATAACTTCGTAATAGGCCGGAATATCCGGCGTTATCACCTGCTTATTTTTATTGATCACCACCATCAGGGTTTGCTCATCTGTATGGCGGAAATAGGTATAGTAGCCGTTATCGGGTGCATAATGAGTAAGCTTGCCACTGTGCACTGCATCGGCGGTTTTACGCCAGTTCAGTAAACTGCGCACAAAATCCTGTGCCCGGCGCTGTTTATCTTTAAGCCCTTCGCCAGTAAAGCCGTTAACCTTGTCACCGGCCCAGCCACCAGGAAAGTCGGTGCGGATAATACCGTGATCATCGGTGCCCGGATTCCCCATCAGGATCTCAAAGCCGTAGAAAAACTGTGGAATCCCCGGGTGGTGGCAAACAGCACCATGGCCATTTCGAACAGCTCAGGATCTTCATTGAGCTGAGTGTAAATCCGGCTCATATCATGATTATCGGGCATGATCACCAGATCAGCAGGATTGCCATACAGGAAATCATTGGCCAGTGACTGGTATATCTCGCGAAGGCCCGTACCCCAGGTTTCTTTGTTAGTCAGGCCGTTAACTACCGCTTCCTGCAGAGGAAAATCAAACATATTCGGGGTATAGGACTGATATCCATCATGACGCTGAGCCCCTCTTTGCCAGTAGGCCACCAGCGCCGGATCTACTGTCCACTCTTCCCCCACAATGCCCAGATTCGGATATTCCTGCATTAAACGGCGGCCGTATTCAGCCAGAAAGGCTTTGTCTGGATAGGAGTAAGTATCCAGACGAATACCGGAAAGACCGGCATATTCCACCCACCAGATACTGTTCTGAATCAGGTAGTTAGCCATAAAAGGATTGCGCTGATTTAAATCCGGCATAGTGGGTACAAACCAGCCGTCGTTAAAGCGTTTTTTATCATACTCTGTAGCATGGGGATCGTGCTGCGCTTCACGGCGATGAGTGGTACCGATAAATTCACCAGCCTGATACTCAGCCTGATAATTAAGCCAGTCAGCAAAAGGCAAATCTTCCATCCACCAGTGCTCTGAACCAATATGGTTAAGGATAATGTCCTTGATCAAACCCATGCCCCTGGCACCGGCCTGTTTAGCAAGTTGCTGGTACAATTTATTGGAACCAAAACGGGGATCTACCCGGTAATAGTCAGTGGTAGAGTAGCCGTGGTAGGAATAGCTCTCCATATCATTTTCCAGTACCGGGTTCAGCCACAGCTGAGTCACACCGAGGTCGTCCAGATAATCCAGATGGTTGAGAATGCCCTGAATATCGCCGCCATGACGGCCACCTTTGTATTCCCTGTTTAGCCCTTCTTTCAGACCTGTCACTTCATCGTTATTGACATCACCATTGGCAAAACGATCAGGTGTAATCAGATAAATCACATCCGCCGGAGTAAAGCCCTCACGGTTTGATGAGTCTGGCTGGCGGGCGTGAAGCCGATAGTCAGTGGTTAACACCACCTGACCCGTTTTATCAGTGAATTCAATGTTAAAGATACCAGGCTCAACATCCGCATCCAGGCTCAGATCCACAAACAGATAATTGGGGCTGTCAGCCTGATGCACGGCCTTCAGAGTAACACCGGAATAGTCCAGCTGAGGCGTCAGCTCACCGATATTCTTACCGGAGATCATCAGTTGTAAAGCGGGATCTTTCATCCCTGTCCACCATGAAACCGGCTCTATACGGTTAAGCTGATAATCTGCTGAAGCGTTGGGACTAAACAGGCTGGCGCATAGCACAAATAAGCTTATAAGCGGAAATCGGGCGAGAGACATTAACATAAGATTTTACAAGCTGTTAAAGATTGCCTTCATACTAGCCTGTGAGGATATTTAAATCAGCGCTGTGCATACGTATTCATGTTTAATCACATGGATGTGGCAGGCTGTAACATTGAAAACTCACCCTGTTTCGCCCCTGTTGCTTGGCACGGTAGAGTTCTTTATCTACTAAGGTCAGCAGCTCAGAGAGAGCCAGGTTACGGTAGTCGGCGCCGGGCTGCTGAATATAGAGTGCACCGATACTACAGGTCAGCACTTCGGCAATATCAGAGCCGGGATGATGAATGGCCAGGGCCTCCACACTTTGTCTTAAACTTTGTATACGCTGCTCGGCGCTGGCTTTGTCTTCCCCTGTTATTACCACGGCAAACTCTTCTCCCCCGATACGGGCACATAACTCTGAGGAGCGACGACAAAATTGTGTCAGCGTCGAACCAATACATTTCAGCGCCTCATCGCCGGCAGGATGGCCGAGGGTATCGTTAAAGGATTTAAAGTAATCCAGATCCAGAATGGCCAATAAGATAGGTTCACCCTGGCGCAGGGCTTTGTGCCAGGCAGACAGTGCCCCCTCATCAAAAGCTCGTCGGTTGGCAATGCCGGTCAGCCCGTCTGTCATTGAGAGTGCCTGCAGCTTTTTTTGTTGACTGTGAACCAGCTGTACTGAGTTATTAAAGGCTTTACGCATCTGCTCCAGTTCCAGAACCGGTAGCTGCTGGGGTAATTCCTGCAATTCACCCTTATCGACCATAGTTCTTATCAATCGGGTATTGCGCCACAGCGGGCGAATCAGGGTTCTGTCGATAGACAGCATCAGCGCTGCGGGCACAACAAGCAATAACAACAGGATCAGAATTTCAGACCAACCAATGAGTTTGGGCATGGTCAGCGGATCATGGGTAATGGTCACCAGCATAATGGGAGTGCCGGTAAAGTCATCCAACAAGCGTTTGCGCTGTAACTGAAACCCTTCAACCAGCTCAGGTGTCATCAGGGATACCACCCCAAAGGTCTCGGGATCATTCAGCGAGGTGGGCTTAAATTCCAGTTGCAGACGCGTGATGGCCTGTAAGTTTTCAATCTGCGAATTAGTGATCGCCTGCACAAACATCAGATAGCCGGAAGGAGGCTCCTGCTCATTGGAGTCTGTAATATATTGCAGTGCAAAGGCCGCGGGACCCTCATTGGTAGCCATCCAGCCATTGCCCTCCCAGGGCTGCCCCGGGTCAATGCGGCTGCGAAAAACATTGCCCAGCGGGAAATCCAGTACCTGGTGGGCCGGTATCAGCGTCTCGTCTTGCTGGCTATATCCCTGAGCAAAGACCTCTTCAAAATCACGATTAAAATAGACGATAGCAATCAGATCGAAGGTTTCAAAGGTACTGGAGAGGATATTGTCCTGGATATATTGCTGGTGATCCTGTGGCGATTGGACATATTCATGGGTGTCTGTCCAGTGGGCCCAATCAGTGACAACGGCCTGCAGGTTATTGAGACTTAAGGATAAGCCCTTGGACAGACTCCCCAGCTCCCGCTTCTGATGCTCTTCTATGGTGGCCAGATCCTGAGGATACTCAATCAACACCCGGTAGCCCAGGAAAACAAGTACCAGAATCAGGCTGTAAAACAGGAAAAAATATAAAAAATAGCGGCGAATAGAGTACAAAAACAGGCCAACAATCAGATTGTGTTGGCCTTAAGATTAGATGCGGTTAGCGCAATTTGCCTAATCCGATCAGTCATTTATTCATGTTTTAAACTACGGCGGGTTCAAGCAGACGCAGCGTGCCGGCATCTGCATCCATTTCGGCCTCAATGCCCACCGGCAGAATATGATTATCTTTAATATGACCAAACTGGGCACCATAGTAACTTGGCACATTTAATGGCCTGAGATAGTGTTCCATCACTTCCATCAGGGTAAATCCGCCATAGCCTTTTTGCGGCTCACATTTGGTGCAATGACCAAAGACCACCCCTGCCACCTGATCCAGTATGCCAGCCATCTGCAGGGTGGACATATAACGATCGATACGATAAATGGTTTCACCCACATCTTCTAACAGCAGGATCTTACCGCGCATATCCGGCACATAGGGGCTGCCGATCATGCTGGTGAGCACCGTAAGATTACCACCCACAAGGATGCCTCTGGCTTTACCTGATTTGACCGTGCGGGCACGATTGCTGCGCATTGCCAGTGCCCCTTCTTCCTGCGGATAGTTCTGCATCATGGTTTGTTCACCCTCGAATACTACCCGGCGAAGTTGATCGGCCTGAAAATCGCCCCAGTACGACAACCCTACCGGCCCATGAAAAGAAACGAGTCCGGTTTCTTTGTACATGCTGTTGAGCAACGCGGTGATATCACTGTAACCCAGTAATACTTTGGGGTTCTTGCCGATGGTATCAAAATCCAGATAAGGCAATACCCGGTTACAACCCCAGCCGCCACGCAGGGCGATGATGCCTTTAATGGAAGGATCAGCAAAAGCCGCGTTAATATCGGCGGCCCGATCTTCATCCTTTCCGGCCAGATAACCGTGTCGATCCAGCACATGTTTACCCGGCACCACCTGCAAACCCAATGCTTCGAAAGATTCTTTAGCAATTTCCAGCTCAACCGGGTCGAAGATGGCGCTCGCCGGCGCAATGGCCGCTACCTTATCACCCGCTTGCAGACGCTTTGGTACCATCGATCTCTTGTCAGCCGCCGCTATACTGGTAGCAGGTACGAGTTGTGTTGCCAGGGCGCTGACAGCGGTGGCTTTGATAAAGGCTCTGCGATCCATAATGTGTCTCCGGTTATTGTTTTTACTGCCCTGATATCGCTTAAAATATGACCAGGGTAAACTTGACGATTGTGATGTCGAAGGATAATCTCAACACCCTAGTGATAATTTATTATATTTTAAACACAAAATAGTAATAATTAATTGAGAAAGTAATAAATAATGAGAAAACTTCTGATACCCATGATTCTGTTCAGTACTGCCGCCCTTTCAGCTCAATTACCCCCGGCCAGTCAATATGAGGTGCCGGATCTCAACAAGGCACAGATTCGCCAGGCCGATATCCTGCCGTATCTGGAGCAGGTTAAGCAAAATCCGCTGTTTGACACTGAACAAATAGGTAGCTCCTATCAGGGTCGGCCCATCTATCGTATCAGCGTCGGCGAGGGACCGGTAACCGTACTGATGTGGTCACAAATGCATGGGGATGAGTCCACCGCCACACCGGCGCTGTTTGATTTGATCAATCGTATCGGCAAAGACAAGGATTGGCGCGAAAGCTGGGAGGACAGACTGACCCTGCACATGATTCCAATGCTTAATCCCGATGGTGCCGAGCTGGCTCAACGTCACAATGTACAGAGTATTGATATTAATCGTGACGCCAAAGACTTGCAGACCCCCGAAGGCCGGATACTGATGGAGCAGGCCAAAACCCTTAAGCCGGATTTTGGTTTTAACCTGCATGATCAGAGTCGCTTTTACTCCGCAGGACCTGTGCCAAAAACCGCCACCATTTCCTTGTTGGCCCCTGCTTATGATGAACAAAAAAGCATTAACTCTATACGCCAGCGTGCCATGCAATTGATTGGTGTAATGAAAAAGGTCGGCGACCAGTTGATCCCTGAACAAATGGGCCGCTACGATGATACCTATGCTCACCGGGCCTTTGGCGACACCCTATCTGGCATGGACATCAGTACCATATTGATTGAATCCGGCTCTTATCCCGGAGATGTGAATCGCCAGGCCGCCAGACGGGTAAATCTGGCCATGCTCGAAAGGTCTCTGGAAAGTATCGCCAGCAAGAGTTACCTGGCCATGGATCTTGGCCCCTATCATGACATCCCCATGAATGAGCGCGAGGCGTTCCGGGATGTGATTATTCAGGATCTGCAAATAGAGGATGCGCACCAGTACAGACTGGATATTGCCCTGGATCTGGATTTGCCTGAGGCACGTCTCGCCAAAATTAAAGATGTGGGAGACCTGTCACCCTTTTATCCCTTCTTTGAATTCGACGCCAGTGACTGGCAATACCAGACTGGTAAGGCCTGGCAGCTGGATTCAGCGCTCAAACTCACGGATGAACGCTATCTGGAGCTGTTAAGGCAAGGTTATAGCCACTTCGCCGGTGAACCTGAGCTGCTCGACAGCCAGACCGGTTTTCCGGTACTGATCAACGAACAAAACGCACCGACCGAGAGGCCGCAACGCAATCAGCCTGCTGTGTTTTTTATGCAGCATAAAGACGGTCGTAAAATCGCCGTGATTAATGGCCTGTTGATAGAGCTGGAATCTGGTACCTTACTGAATAGCTACAATACCTGAAATTAAAAAAGCTGCAGGCCAAAGGCCTGCAGCTAAGAACAGCGACACCGGTTGAGAGAAGTGTTGCTTATAACCGAATTTCTCTTAAAAGTAGTACTTCGCGCCGAGCATAAAGATCATGGGATCGATGGAAACATCAATGGGCTGCACGGCCGTCCCGTTAACACGGACTTCTGCATCACTGTCGATGTCCGCCCAGGCCACCATGCCATGCACGCCCCATTTCTGGTTTAAGCGGTAGTTAAAGCCCGCCTGCAGCGCCACACCAAAAGAATCGTCCAGATGCAGACTGACCTTATCACTGGCTGTGGCTGCACCGGTGGCAACCAGTACATCAGTAAGTTCCTGATTCACCCCTTCAGAGAAAAACAGCGTGTAATTGAGGCCTAAGCCCACAAACGGACGAAACGCATCCTGTTTGGAGAAAAAGTGATACTGGGCCAGCACCGTCGGTGGCAGATGCTTGGTATCACCCACCTTCAGACCATTGACCGCGCCCACTGTGCTGTTCAGAGTAATATCATGGGAGAAGGGTGTGGCGGCAACCACTTCCAGCGTCCAGTTATCGGTAAACGCATAGTCCAGTGTCAGACCAAGCTGAGTATTGCTGTCTACAGCCAGCTGGCTAGAGTTTTGCGGCAAACCGGCTACGGTTTCCACCACATTCAGATAGCTGCTGCTCTCATCCGGACTGACATTAATCGCACCCACATTAAGGCTGAAATCCGCCATCGCCACCGGGGCAAAAGCGGCAGTGGCAAGCAGGGTAGTAAGAAGTGTTTTTTTCATTGTTGCGCTCCATTTAAAGAATCTGAGCGCATTGTGCAAGGCTTTTTCAGATAATAACCTGACTAAGATCAAGGTTTTTATCAGACTAATCTATATCGGGAGCGGAATAGAGCCATTTTATGATCCAGGTCAAATTTGCAGGCGCCGCCCTTACTCCTTTATCTGACAATAACCGGTTAAAAACTCATCGTGATCAAGCATTTTGGGCAAGGGATCCTGCTTGACCTGCCTGATTTGCTGCAACATGCCAAGTAGTTGCTCCCGGGAAGGATTTTCTGCCATAGGGTGATAATCTTTAGGCATAATTCCCTGTCCCATCATCACCTGTAGCCAGGAGCTTTCAAGGAAAAGATCATTCTGCTCCCGAAACAAGCGGCCCGTTTCGGCAAACAGGGCGATTTTCTGAGTCAGAGAATCTGGAATCTCCATGCTTTGCAGATCGCGCCAAAATTGCGTATCTGTGCGTTGATTAACATGGTAATGCAACACCAGAAAATCCCTGATTTGTTCAAACTCAAGTTTTGACTGCTTATTGTATTCGGTGACCGCCGAAGGCTGGATACCCTGATGAGGAAACAAATGTATCAGGCGGACAATGGCAGACTGAATAAGATGAATACTGGTTGACTCAAGTGGCTCAAGAAAACCACTGGATAAACCTACTGCAATCACATTTTTATGCCACTGTTTACGACGTCGGCCAGTCAAAAATCGGATAAAATTGGGGTCACCACAGGCTTTACTGTCGAGATTGGCCAGCAGCGAATCCGCGGCCTGTTCGTCGCTGCAATGAGCACTACTGTATACCATACCGTTGCCATTACGGTGCTGAAGCGGAATGCGCCACTGCCAGCCTGCTCCATGGGCGATGGATCGGGTGTAGGGCAGTGTTTTCTGAAAACGTTCTGAAGGTACCGCAACAGCGCGATCGCAGGGTAACAGGTGGCTCCAGTCTTCATAGCCGGTATTCAGCTTCTGCTGGATCAGCAATCCGCGGAAACCGGAACAATCGATAAACAAATCCCCGCCAATGATCTTACCGTTATCCAGTTGCAGAGACTGAATATAGCCGCTGTCATTGTCCTGGTCGACTTTCTCAACTTTACCTTCAGTGCGAACGACGCCCAGTTTCTCACTGTAATTGCGCAGGAAACGGGCATACAGAGATGCATCGAAGTGGTAGGCATAAGGTAGCTCCAGTACAGGATTTTTGCTGTTGATGTGAGAAAACTTACCCGCCTGTGCGCACAGATAATTCAGATCATATTCCCACAAACTGTCTTTAAGTCCTTCTTGCTGCGCCCGCCGCCAATAATGATGAAAATGACAAAAGGCCATGCTCTTACCCGGTGCACCAAAGGTGTGAAAATAACCTTCTCCCGGTACCCGCCAATTCTCAAACCTGATGGCCAGTTTCATTGTGGCTTGGGTTTCACGTAAAAAATCGGCTTCTTTAATACCCAGCACATTATTGACCAGCCGAATCGGTGGAATGGTAGCTTCACCAACACCGACAGTGCCAATCATCTCGGACTCAACCAGCTCAATATCCACCGCACTGCCAAGAATTTTCTTCAACAATGCCGCCGACATCCAGCCCGCAGTTCCGCCACCGAGGATCACCACCTTTCGCATTACACTTTTCATCTAATTACAGCCCGTTTATGCCAGTTGGTATGACAAAAAAACCCAACCAGAGTACTGGTCGGGTTTTTGATTCTAGCAGTATGTCGGTTTCACCAACAACATGGGCACTTGAGCCTGGTTGGCCGGCTGTGCCCAGTCAACTCAGAAGGTATAGTTAATACCCAACAAGTAGTTGGCGCCGAAGCTTTGATACAGCGTTACAAAACGCGGATCGTCACCATCAGTCTGCACCGTATCCTGATCCGTCAGGTTCTGTGCCTGCAGAGTTACCCGTAATCCTTTCAGTGCTTCAATACCGGACTCGCTGAAGTCATAACCAATCTGCGCATCCCACAACTCAAAGCCTCTGTCCATGGTCTCAACCAATGACAGACTCAGACCACGAGCTTCGGTAGAGAAGGCATCACGCTTGGAACCGGAAATCCGGAATTCGAAGCCATTCTTCTCATAGTAAGCAGTCAACTGATAAATTTCATCAGACAATCCGGGCACCCGGCCACCGTCATCCAGTTCACCGTCCATGAAGGTAGCGCTGGCAACCACACCAAAACCATCCAGCGCATCACTGACCAGACGCATTGGCACACTGGCCTGTAATTCGTAGCCGCGAACAAAACCAGTCAAACCGTCTTCAACGAAAGAAAGGGGTCCTTCAAATAACACCGGCGCCTGATTGCCTGTTTCATCGGAGGACTGATGGAAACCAGGAATATATGAGTCAGAGAAATCCGCAATAGTTTCACCGTTTCTGTGCCAGTTTTTCAGGTCCTTGTAGAAAAAGGCAGCGGCAAAATAACCGTCATCGGCAAAGTAATTCTCGTAAGCCAAATCAAACTGATTGGCTTCCAGTGGTTTCAGAGCAGTGTTACCTGAGCTTGCACTCCAGGGACTGTTCTCAATATCACCACTTAAGATGTTGCCATCGTTAAACTGGAAGTTCACCTGGGCGTTAGGACGCATATCGTCCATACGCGGACGGCTCATTACCTTAGACATACTGGTACGCACAAACTGGTTGTCCGCCACTTCGATGCTCAGGTTCAGTGTTGGCAGCACATCGGTGTAGCTGTCTTCATCTGTTACCGGTACCGCCTCAGTAAAGCCGCCAGGGCCTGTTGTCGTGCTGAAGCCGGTACCGGACTGATCGGAATTGACCAATTGCAGTCCAAAATTACCGCGTACAAACATACCGGCGACTTCAGTGTCGATGTCCAGCTTGGCAAATACGGTCAGCAGCTCTTCGTCTATAGTATAGGTGTCACCGAAGCGGCCATTTTCAAACAATGCTGCATCGGTTTCAGTGTAGAAACCATCGTTAAACAATCCCAAGCTGTCGTAAGCCAGTACCCCATTGATACCGGTGAAGCTGAGATCTGCCACACCCAGTACATCAGGGATGGGGGCATCACCAGGCCAGGTTGGAGCAGTCAGGAATGCACCATTGTTGATCTTGGATTTGCTGCGATCCTGATAACTCACACCCGCATTCAGGCCAGAGAAAATTCCCCACTCCACAAAACCTTTTACTTCAAAGCGTGCACTGGTGAGCTCTTCTTCGAATATAGGCTGGTTAACAAAACCATCCTGCGCGGTTTCTGGTCCGAATCCATCAACGCCCTGGAAACGTTCAACCGGCGCCAAAGAGCCCCCCCAGGCCTGGGGACCAGCAAGTGTAATCAACGACGGATCGGTCAGATCAACCGGCGCCATAGTAGGATGGTCACTGTATACTGCGCCGGTAGATGTCATTTCCCACGAACGGGCAGTAATTGGGCGACCGTCAATGCCAGCACGACCAACACCAGAGTAGCTTTCAACGTCAGTGATGGTCTTATCCACATTGCCGGTAGAAAGATCAAACTCTGCTTCCCAGTAATCATTGATTTGGTACTCAACATTCAGACCAAAGGTGGTCAATTCGGCGTCCTGAGAGCGCGCGTCATTACGGACTACGGAATAGAAACCATCGTAATAGCCCTCAGTCACCAGGCCATCTTCGACGCCGGTTACTGTGTAAGCACCGGTCCCCCATTCTGCGCCACCCTCTTCGAGACCACGTCTGACATCGTTCTCAAGAAAGTCGATATAGAGAGCATCAAACTTGATTTTCAGATCGTCAGATGGCGCATATTCAACAATTGCAGCCACTGAGTCACGTTCGAGCATCGCCGAGCGCACGAAAGAATCGTGTCCACCCAATACTTTGGTGCCGGCCGGAATCGCTTCACCGTCTGCGGTTTCGGTCTTGGAAACATCGGCATAACCCCAGCCACGGAATTGCTCTTCCTGACGAGGCGTCTCAAGGGATGACAGCACCAACGCAACACCCAAAGTGTCATTGGCAAAACTGTCCACATAGTTAAAAGCGAATCTGTGCCCCTTATTATCAAAGTCCGGGTTGCCGGATGACTTTTCATTTTGTTCAATATTGGCATTAAAGGTAATAGTACGTTCTGCGCCTAATGGGCTCACTGTCTGCAGATCTACTGTACCACCTATCCCCTGAGCCATCAGGCCAGCTTCAGGTGTTTTATAAACAACGATGTTCGAGACAATCTCTGAAGGGTAAAGGTCAAACTCTACCCCCCGGTTGTCACCCATCCCCAGCAGCTCACGGCCATTGAGTGAAGTACCTATGTAGTTTTCGTTGAAACCACGAATAGACAGACCACTGGTACGACCATTGCGACGTTCCCCGGCCAGACCGGGTAAGCGGGCTAATGACTCAGCCACACTGGTGTCAGGCAATTTACCAATGTCTTCAGCTGACAGTGCTTCAACTATGGATGTACTGTCCATTTTGATAGCCTGAGCCCGCTGTAAGCTGGCCCGGATACCCGATACCTGAATAACTTCTACAGCTTCATTCTGTTCGGCCTGTTGTTCAGCAGATTGCGCCATTACCGGCGACGCGCCAAATACCAAACCACTGGAAATCAGTGCGCTGGTAATAAGACTGGGTTTAAATGTTTTCATGCCTAGTGTCCTGATTTTAATGTGTAGAGTTGCTGTGCCAGAGGCACTGTTACTGTGCATGTCTGCACAAAACAGTGCAGAAATATGTCACTTTTGTTGCCGAGGATAGTAACGCCAGAGCTTTGACAGGCACAATGTCTTGCATACGTATTCATAGAAATTCAGTAACATTTCGATAACATTATGTTGCAATGCACTGTCAGATATCACTGCGAGTGACCAACTTAAGTTGTTGTTTTTTATGGTTTAGTTTTATTTAACAAGGCAGTGGCATGAAAGAAGAATATATAAATGAGGTGTAACTTAATTACATTAATGAAATATTTCTGTTAAAAACCCGTCATTTTTGCGGTCATTGACCTATCGTAAAAAGCATTAAATGCAGACGCTCTGATACATTTTTCCGTTGACCTTGACAACTGAACAAGCACTGTAGAAGAGAATAAAGCCACTCAGTATCTGGTAGTAAAATAACTACTTCCAGATATTCAGCTTTGCTCCCACAGCCAGTTTGCGTTTAAGGCTTTGCCGGCAACTCTGCTGATGCACTGAACTGTCAGTCAGCCAGTGCACAAAAGTACTCACAAACACAGTGCTCAGAGCAATTTCCTGGCGGATGCGGTGCAGATGCCGGGCTTTAAGATCGGCCGCTTCCATCAACCATTGTACGGTGCGGCTGATCCTCAGAACGCCGCCTATCTGCAAATGAATATGACCCGGTTCCAGTTTATAAAGCAACATCTGGCCGGTAACCCGCCGATAGGGTGCCAATGCCTCGAGCCAACGCCAGATCACCTCTTCAATGCGCCGCTCAGCAGGTAGTGCAAGCCAGTCGGATTCAGCTTTGATACTGAGCAAATGCTGATCGGCGCGATCAAACCATGCATCCACCAGATCGTCCTTCTGACTGAAATGCTGAGCGATGTCCGCAAGCGGAATATCCAGAGCGTCAGCGATATCGTGCAGGCGGAGCTCTTCCCAGCCCCTTTCCAGACCAAGCTGCAACGCCTTGTCCAATATCGTCGATTTATCCGTCATCTCATCTCCGCGAATATAAGCTCAGGTGCATTAGTTTGCACATGTCTTGTCTATGGCCTGCCATCAGTTCTGACCCAGATAATACTCCAGTCGCTGTTGCCAGTTCTCAGTGGCGATAACCCTGAGCAACTCCTGGTTAATGGATTCTCTGAGCGGACTTTTTTCGGCTACAGCAATAGCATAATCCTGACGTTCAAGAATATCTGGCAAGATTGCCAGCTTGCCGGGGTAAGTCTGTCGTGCCATATACTGCATAATAGGTTTGTCATACACCAGTGCATCGGTCTTGCCTCTGGCGACTTCTTCAATGGCCGCTTCTAATGAAGTGCGTTGCATAAAACCAATACCGTTTCTTTGCAGATAACCTGCGCTGGCTGAACTGCCTACACTGACAATACTGGCATTGGGTAAATCATCGGCACCGGTTATTTTAGTCTCAAGCTGACTGACGGTGAGACTGGTGGCGATAGCCGCAGTAAAACTGGAAATCAGAATAATCGCAGCGAACATCCAGATAAGACCTACCACCCGCCCTGCAAACGTCGTCGGTGCTTTATCACCATAGCCAACGGTGGTCATGGTCACCGCAGCCCACCAGAAGCTGGCACCGATGCCTTGTGCGGGCGTACCGCCAAACATCCCGGCATTCTTTTTACGCTCAAACAGCCACAATACTACTCCCACTGCCAGCAGCAGTCCTCCCAGGCCGGCCAGAGCAACCATGAACTGCCAGGAAAACAGCCCTGAAATGATAGTCCAGATGCCGCTACTCTGTTTAGAGGTAGCAATGGCCAGCCCTGTCGTAAAATAGGGATGAGTAAAGTCTACTCTGGACTCACGGGATGCAGTGACCGTCAGGGCAGCAACAGAAGCATCGAACCGTCCGCTCTCCAGGCCGCTTATAAGCTGATCCAGCTCCGCCTCTTCGAAACGGTAGTCGACCCCCATATTCTCAGCGACCTGCTGCCACAATTCGATACTGATACCGGACAGGTCACCGTTTTCCTGTTTAATCACAAAAGGTGGTGCCACTTTAGTGCCAATGATCAGGGTCTCGTCTGTGGCGGCCTGAGCGAAAACCTTAAAAGCACTCAAAGATACGAGTAAAGCCAGCCATATTACCGTTGCGCGGCATTGCATAGATTGTCCTTATTATTTGTTTGTTTCGCTCAGCATAGGGCGTATTGAGGCGATATTCAAAAGCTCTACGGGCTTAAGCCACAGGCCTGCCAACATTCTGTTTACTGCAAGGTTGATATGATGAGATGCCTGCAGATAAGTGAAAAAACGCCTCACAAACCATATCGAAGGCCTAAGTGAATGATATAAAAGGCTTTATATTAAGAACGCCGGCATGACAGAGAATACAAAAAACATTGAATACGTATGCAGGGTTTTTACACAGCAAATGGCTGTGGCGTATGCTTCGCCAACATTTCTGTAACAAACGAAAGCAAATAGAGTATGAATCAGCAGCCATGGTGGCAAGGCGCCGTGATCTACCAAATCTATCCCCGCAGTTTTCAGGACAGTAACGGCGACGGCATAGGAGATCTGCCCGGTATTATCAGTAAGCTAGATTATGTGGCCAGTCTTGGTGTGGAAGCCATCTGGATTTCGCCCTTCTTCAGATCGCCAATGAAGGATTTTGGTTATGATATCAGTGATTATCGCGATATCGACCCGATGTTTGGCACTATGGCCGACTTCGACGCACTGGTAGAAAAAGCATCCGGGCTCGGGATTAAGCTGATGATCGATCAGGTGCTCAGTCACACCTCTGATCAGCATGAGTGGTTTGTGCAAAGCCGCCAGAGTCGCGACAATGACAAAGCGGACTGGTATGTGTGGGCCGATGCCAAACCCGACGGTTCACCACCGAATAACTGGCTGTCAATCTTTGGTGGCTCAGCCTGGCAATGGGAGCCACGTCGTTGTCAGTATTATCTGCATAATTTTCTGGTCAGCCAGCCGGATCTTAACTTTCATAACCCCAGCGTCCGTGAAGCGGTGCTTGATAATGTCGAATTCTGGCTCAAAAAAGGCGTGCATGGTCTGCGCCTGGACGCGATTAATTTCTGCTTCCATGATCAGCAATTGCGCAACAATCCGGCCAAGCCTGCCGAGGAGCGTAAAGGGCGTGGATTTAGTGAAGACAATCCCTATGCGTTCCAGTACCACTACTTTAACAATACACAGCCGGAAAATATTGGCTTTGTAGAAGAACTCCGGGGTCTGCTGGACAGATATCCCGGCACTGTGGCCTTAGGAGAAATCTCTTCGGAAGATTCTCTGGCCAGTATGGCCGAGTACACACAAGGCAATAGGCGCCTGCACATGGGTTACAGCTTCGAGCTTTTATGTGATGAGTTTTCTGCCGCCTATATTCGCCGCACCGTTGAGGAACTTGAGCAAAAAATGCTGGACGGCTGGCCCTGCTGGGCCATCAGTAATCATGATGTGCAGCGGGCAGTATCCCGCTGGAATCAAAATGACAGCTACCAGCAGGATTTTGCCAGGCTATTGCTGGCCATGGTTTCATCTCTGCGCGGCAGCATCTGTCTGTATCAGGGAGAAGAACTGGGCCTGACAGAGGCCGAGCTGCGCTATGAAGATTTGCAGGACCCATACGGCATCACCTTCTGGCCTAATTTCAAAGGCCGGGATGGCTGCCGGACACCTCATCCGTGGCAATCAGACCGGCCTCATGCCGGATTCAGTGAAGTGAAACCCTGGCTGCCGGTTCCCGAAAGTCACAGAACGCTGGCGGTAGAGCTGCAGGAAAAACAGCCTGATTCTGTACTGAACAGTTTTCGTCATTTTATGCACTGGCGCAAGCAACAACCCGCACTGACCAGCGGCAGCATTGAGTTTCTGAATGCACCGGAGCCGATACTGGCATTTGTGCGCAAAACCCCCCAACAGAGTCTGCTGGTGTGTTTTAACCTCTCTGATGACGCCGTAAATTGTGAGCTGGATCTTCAATCTGTTGCGGTTTTGAATAATCAGCATGGACTCAGCGTGGGTTCCCTGGACAACGGCAGGCTCAGCCTGCCTGCTTACGGCTGTGTATTTGCGAACTTAGAGTAAAATCACGACTTTCTCAGTTCCCGGCAGCTGAATATCTGGGTTAGATCGATGGTAAGTTGATCTCTATTGAAGCCCACGGACTATATATTGATATGGTCTATGCAACAAAAGGAGCGGGCAATGAAAAGAAATCGGCTGGAACTGCCCGAATCGAAAAGAGATCAATCCAGTAAGTCACTGGCCAAACAGGTACGACAGCTAGGGCAAGAGCTCGACCGTTTGCTGGATGAAGTATTACAAAATAGTAAAGGTTAAAAAAAAGAGTGGCGCTGCCACTCTTTTTTGTTGTACCAGGCTTTAACTACTGATGTTTCTGTTTCAGCTCATCAGCCCGCTTAATCGCACTTTCCTGACGATATTCACGCTGCTCAAGTTTGCGTTTAGCCAGTTCAGTTCTGCCTCGCTCGAACAACAACTCCACATAGTTAAGATATATTTCATCAGCGGCGTTATTGTTCTCAGCGGCTCTGGCAAGATACTTTTCAGCTTCAGAAAGGTTCTTTCTGGCAATCAGAACCTGGGCAACCGTATCCAGCACTGCCGGATCTTCAGGCCTTTGAGCCAGTGCCCGCTGAGCTTTATCCAATGCATCATCCAGATTACCCAGCTTCATTTGCAGATAGGCCAGATTATTGAGCGCCAGATAGTTGCTGTCGTTAAGTTCAAGTACCTGTTTGTAACGCTCTGCGGCCTTGTTCATATCTCTTGGGATTTCACGTTCCGCCAGCATCATCAGTGAAGCCTGATCCTGGGGCATACGCTCCGCATGCTCACTTAACAACTGATAACTCTCATCACGTTTATCAAGTTGATTAAGGCAACGAACCGCCAGCGACAGGTGCCGGTAATTGGGTTTGTCCTCGTAGGCTGCCTGAATGTTTGGCAGCGCCTCAGCACACTTACCTTCCCCAGCCAGTAACCGGCCATGCAGACCACGCCCCAAAGGACTTGCCTTAACCTTTGCAGGCAAGGTATCAAAACGTTTGCGACCTTCTTCAAAATCACCTGTCATCAACAGAAAATGGGTATACACAGACAACAGCCGTACATCATCCGGATAACGGGACATGACCTCTTTAGACAGTTCAAGACCTTGCTCAAACTGATTCTGTATATCCAGCAGGAACAGTTTGCCCATTATCGCTTTAAGATTGTGCGGATGCTCTTCCAGCCAGGCGTCATAGTGGTTGATGGCTTCTTTTATTTTGTTACTGCGCAGGTAAGACTGCCCCAGAATATCCCAATATTTAACCGGTAAATCCTTGTCGGCATTTTCCTGAACCAGCAGTTTAATACTTTCCTCTGGCTTCCCTGTCAGCAACTGCGCATGTGCAAGTAATATTTTAAGCTGAAGGTTATCCGGTTGACTGTTAAGTCCTTTTCGAATTCGCGATATACCTTCATCACTCTGCTCCTGGCGGTGCATCAGATCAAAATATCTCGACAGTGCAGGTATCTGCGCCGGGTGCTCATCCAGCAACTGCTGCAAAGAGGTTATTGCCTGTTCGGTATTATTCTCAGCCAACGCCAGATCAATCAGTGCCAGTCTGACTTTAGGATCCTCCGGCGCCATCTGCCCGGCCTGTTCGAACTCAGCCCGGGCCTGCTCATTTTCACCCTGGCGTCTCAGTACTGTGCCGGCAAGCAAATATCCCTGCACATCACCCTGCTCTTTCCACTCCTGGGCTAATTGCATGGCTTTGTCATATTGTTCTGTTACCAGATAGGCTGTTGCCAGTGTCGCTCTGGTTGTATCCTGCTCAGGCTCCTGCTCCAATGCCTGCTCAAGATTCAGAATACCCTTTACGTCATTAAGGGAGAGTTGTAATACACCTAAGCGGGTAAGATCGGTAGCAGAATCACTCAGCCCCTGGGAACGGGCCACCATTTCCTGCGCGCCCTTGATATTGCCTTCTTTGAGCATTTCAAATCCGGCGGCTGAAAACAGTTGTGCTTCCTGGTCAGAGACTTCCTCCAGACGCCGCAGCGTTTCACCGGCTTCATCGGTCAGCCCCAGTTGGATCTGGCTGGCTGCCAGGAGTCTAAGACCAGGATGATTAGAGGGTAAATCACTGGCCACATGAGAAAGGTGCTGTACCGCAGTACTGAAATCCCCGAGCTGAAAGGCGCTATAACCCGCAGCCAGGCGCATTCCAGGATCCGTGCCTTTATTCATCAGGGCTTTTTCAGTGTATTTGAGGGCTTCCTTGTGGTCACCATCACTGGCACGACTCAGGCCTTTCAACTGATTCAGCAATGGATTGGTATCGCTGATCTTCAACAATTTATCAACAATGGGTTCGGCTTCTTCTGTTCGCCCTGCATCGGTGAGCAGCCGCGCCAGCATAAAGCTAACCTGATGATCGTCAGGATAAGCAGCGTAATATTGCTTATAGGCATCGATAGCACCGTCACGGTTGCCTTCACTGACATACAACCGCCCCAGTAAAGTCAGGGCATCAGGCTGGTCGGGATGGTTGTTAAGAACTTCCTGTAACTGCAACTTAGCCCGGTCAACTTCCTCATCCAACAAATAGGAATAGGTCAGAGCCAGGGACTTATAAGGTGAGTCTGTATCATAACTTTTGATTTGTTCAATCAGCGACCGCGCATCGTCTGTGCGTTCCAGCCTGACCAGCGATTCCAGTTTGTAAAAGCCCACTTCTGCGGCTTCTTCCTCGCTTAAGCCCGCGTACTGGTTTTTCAGTTTGCTCAGGGCCACGTCGGCACCGGTTTTCTGGTATGCCCTGGACAACAAAGGAATGACTTCTTCCTCGGGATAACCATATTCCATAGCGCGATTCAGCTCTTTCTCCGCCTGCTGGAATTGCTGCTGCTTGACGTAGATACGGCCAAGTTCAAATCTCGCCGCGGCAAGCTGAGGCGACTTTTGCAGCGCGCTTTTAAGTTCAATCACCGCGGCAGGATAATCTTTATCTGCTACATAGCCCCGGGCCTTTTCCAAATGCTGTTCACCGCTTTGTTGGCTGCATGCCACCAAAGCCAGGCTAAAAGACATAATCAAGAATATACGAAACACTGGAAATCCTTATATAACAGTGAGTATAAGTAGATTCCCACCATAGGCCAGAGTCGCCGGACAGTCAATTGTCACGACACTCCTGAAGGGATAAATTATGCCTGAAGAGACCTGTCAGGGCTTTTGCGACTTTTCGCGGCTTTTACGGGTATTACTGTCTTAAATCCGCTAAATCGCATATAATTGCGGCTTTAATATTGTCGGATGTCGGCGATCAGCAGCAGGAACCCTATGACCAGTAATACAGATCTCAGCTTTACAGACTTAAACCTTCCCGAGCCGGTACTCAAGGCACTGGAGAAAGTGGGCTATGAAAAGCCCTCTCCGATTCAGGCGGAAAGCATCCCGCTGATTATGGAAGGTCACGATCTGTTAGGTCAGGCTCAGACAGGTACCGGTAAAACCGCGGCCTTCGCCCTGCCCATGCTGGCAAAGATAGACAGTAGCGACACAACCACACAACTGCTGGTGTTGGCACCCACCCGGGAACTGGCCATTCAGGTGGCAGAGGCCTTTCATACTTATGCGAGCTTTGACCGCAATATCAAAGTGTTGCCCATCTATGGCGGACAATCCTATGACAACCAGATCCGGCCGCTGAAAAGAGGCGTGCAGGTGGTAGTAGGGACTCCGGGCAGAATCATCGATCACATCAAAAAAGGTACCCTGAAGCTGGATAAGCTCAAGTTTCTGGTACTGGATGAAGCCGATGAAATGCTCCGCATGGGCTTTATTGATGATGTGGAATGGATTTTAAGTCATGCGCCGAAAGAGCGTCAGACCGCGCTGTTTTCGGCGACCATGCCCGATCGTATCCGGAATATCACCAACAAGTACTTAAAATCCCCAAAAATAGTAAGAATTGCCTCTAAGGTCAGTACCGCCAGCACCATTCGCCAGCGTTTCTGCCAGGTCGCGGGTCATCATAAACTTGAGGCCCTGACCCGGATTCTGGAAGTGGAAGAATTCGATGGGATCATTGTGTTTGTACGTACCAAAAACGCGACCATGGAACTGGCGGAAAAGCTCGCCGCCCGAGGCTTTGCCGTAGAACCCTTAAACGGTGATATTCAGCAAAGTGCCAGAGAACGTACTGTTGATCGTCTCAAGCAGGGTAAAATAGACATCCTGATCGCTACCGATGTGGTGGCCCGGGGACTGGATGTGGAGCGCATCAGCCACGTGATCAATTTCGATATCCCCTATGACACCGAATCTTATGTGCATCGTATCGGCCGTACAGGCCGTGCCGGACGCTCCGGTGAAGCCATATTGTTTATCTCGCACCGTGAGAAGCGCATGTTGGGGGCCATAGAAAAGGCCACCCGTCAGAAAATTGAAGTGATGACCATTCCTTCTATATCTGAGCTGAACGAGCAGCGCCTGAAACGCTTTAAACAATCCGTTATCGAAGCGATGAATGATGACAAGCTGGAAGCGATGATCAGTGTGATTGAAGCTATTCAGGCAGAAACTGAAGCGGAACCGGAAGTGTTGATGGCGGCGTTGGCTAAGCTGGCTCAGGGTAATGAACCGCTGCTTCTGAGCGAATCTGATCGCCCGGATCTTAACGCCCGCCCCCCCAGAGTTGAACGCCCTGAACGTGACCGGGGTAGCAGAGACAGACCTGAGCGCAGTCCAAGAGGACGGGATGGCAAACCCGGTGATAAACCTCGCCGTCGCAGCTCCAAGCCCGAGGAAGGTATGCAGCGCTACCGCCTGGATGTTGGCCATACTCATGGTGTCAAACCCGGTAATATCGTCGGTGCCATTGCCAACGAAGCGGGTATGGACAGCAAGCATATTGGTGCCATCGAAATCCATGACAGTTACAGCACCGTAGATTTACCCGAAGGCATGCCCCCGGAAGTACGGCAGGTATTGCAAAAAGCCAGGGTTGCCGGGCAGAAGCTGGGGATCAGGGAATGGAGTGAAGAGCCGCCAAAACGGGATAAGCCCAAATTTGACAAGCCCAGAAAAGAGCGTAAGCCCAAAGAGTAATTCAGGCTGAACTCTTCCACTGAAACGAGAAAGAAAGAAATTTAACCACAGAGCCACGGAGGGCACAGAGAAGTAGAAGGTCCAGAACCTTAATACCTCTGTGTTCTCTGCCTGCCCAGCACCTTTGCTTGGCAGATGCTACCGGGTGGCACAATAATAGAGCAATGGCTGCTGGGTGCCTCTGTGGTGAATAGCTTTTTATTCAGCATATATAATTCCATCACTTCCCCTGACGCCTCACTCCTACCTCCTCACTAAAAAGCATATATTTTCTTAATTTGATATTTTGTTGTTATAAGCAATTATGTCAGACTCACTGTTAAAGTCTGATTTAAGCGTGTTTCTATGCAATATTTTCCCTTATTTGTTGATACCACCGCGCTGAATGTACTGGTGGTTGGGGCAGGAGAAGTGGCTGCCCGTAAAACAGAGTTGCTGTTGCGCACCCATGCCAGCGTCACCATAGTGGCGCCACAGGCCTGCTCTACCGTTGAAAGACTGATTGAAAGCCATACCAATCTTGAATGGATAGCGCGGGAATATCAGCCAGAGGATCTCGGAGATAGGCAGCTGGTATTTGTGGCCACCAATGATCGCACCCTTAACCAACAAATCAGCGAACAGGCTAGAGCCAGAAACTTGCTGGTGAATGTAGTGGACGCCCCCGAGCAATGCGGCTTTATTACCCCTTCTATTATCGACCGCTCACCTATTATCATTGCCATGAGCAGTGGCGGCGTGGCACCAGTCTTACTGCGCTATCTGCGTCAGAAACTGGAAGCCGATATTCCCCGCAGCATCAGCCGTCTTGGCGACTTTGCTCAGCAGTTCAGGGATAAGGTAAAGCGGCGCTTTGGCAACCTGACTCAGCGCCGCTATTTCTGGGAAGCCTTTTTCGACGGTGATATTGCCGAACAGGTACTCAAAGGTAACGAAGAACGCGCTGGGCAATTGATGGAACAGCATTTAGCGCAGGCTGAGCCCAAGATAACAGGTCAGGTGTATCTGGTCGGCGCCGGCCCCGGTGATGCAGAACTTCTGACCTTTCGTGCCCTGCGTCTGATGCAAAAAGCCGATGTAGTGGTATATGACCGTCTGGTATCGCAGGAAATCCTGGATATGGTCCGCCGTGACGCAGAAAAAATTTATGTGGGTAAGGCAGCCAGCAACCACATTCTGCCACAGCAGGATATTAACCAGTTACTGGTCAGCGAGGCCAAAGCCGGTAAGCGAGTGGTGCGCCTGAAAGGCGGTGATCCCTTTATATTTGGCCGCGGCGGCGAAGAAATTGAAACCCTGCTTGAGCACCGGATTGAATTCGAGGTAGTGCCTGGCATTACGGCCGCCAGTGGTGCAGCCAGTTATGCAGGAATTCCTCTTACCCACAGGGAGCATGCCCAGTCAGTGGTGTTTGCTACGGGCCATTTGAAAGACGACAGCATTAATCTGGACTGGCCGGCGCTGGTGCAAAAAGGTCAGACTCTGGTGTTTTACATGGGTCTCACCGGCCTGCCGGTAATCTGCCGCGAGTTGATTGCCAATGGCATGGACAGGGAGATGCCTATCGCTTTGATTGAACAGGCCACCACCGAGAACCAGCAGGTGGTGACCGGCACCCTGGCTGATATTGAGAGGCGTGCAGCACATATTAAGCCACCGGCGCTGATCATTGTTGGTACTGTTGTTACACTGCGCGAGAAACTGAACTGGTTTAAGAGCGACAGTCATCAGGATTAGAATTGTTCTGATATCAGCGCAGATCTATACTGACTGAAAAATCATCAGGACATTTTTATTTGTATCGGTTCAGGTTGTATCCTTTCTCTGTATTTATTCTGACCGTAACGGCCCTTTGCCCGGGTTATGCTAAGCAATTGTCTTTTGAGAAAACAGAAACTGCCACCGGAATACAGTTAAATTACCGCTGGCTGGATCATGATGAGCTTCCGCAACAATTGAATTTTAGTCTTGATAAACAACAGGTTAATCAGCAATTTCAGAAGCTGGTCAGTTATCAGCCGCATATTGCCCAGCGCCATGTGATGGTGGCCATGCAAAAGGTGGCGCAGCAGGCCGATCCCAGAGAAGCACGAATAAAAATACAGAAAATCGGTGAGCAACTCAGCTTTGAAGTGAGATCCCGTGATCAGGAGAACATCGAAAGCTGGCAGAAAAAGCTCCAGCAACTGCACCAGAAGGCCTTTGACGATTACCTTTTTGCTAACTATTACACCCACTTTACCAATCACTTTGGCGAAGAGGGGGTAAAACCTGATCATCGTCGTTATGCCACAGAAAGTGTACCGACCTTGCTACCAGCGGCCAATGCTTTATACGCTAAACTCAAAGACAACAGCCAGGCCAGAGCCTATGTCAATATGCTGCTGAGCTGGTTGCAGACCATTCCCTATAATGATCTGGAAAGCCGCATGGTATCCGATGGCTCTGGCTATCTGCCACCGGCGCAGGTACTGGTCAATAACCATGGCGACTGTGACAGCAAAACTGTGGTGGCTGCCGCCCTGCTTCGCTCCATGTTGCCGAGCGTAAAAGTTGCCATTATCTATCTGCCCAACCATGCTCTTTTAGGGGTACAACTGGCCTATGGTGGTAAGGACGAAACCCTGAGGTTGGATGGCAATACCTATTTACTTGCAGAACCCACCGGCCCATCGCTGATGCCAACCGGACAGATTTCAGAACAAAGCCTGGCCGCCATCAACGGTGGACTGTTTAGCTTTGAAATTGTTAACCAAAACTAACTTTACCGCAGAGCCGCTGGGATCGCAGATGGCTCACCATTTATGTTATCAGTAGCCTGTAAGGAGCGAAGCGGATTACGGGACAGAGCTACAAATCCCCGTATTTCACTTCGCTTTATACGAGCTACGACTGATTAAAGTATAAAAAGATAGAATAACCACAGAGGCACAGAGAACACTGAGGTATCAAGGGTTTAATCTCCTTTACCTCTCTGTGCCCTCCGTGGTGAAATTAGCTTTTTCGTGCTTTTCGTATGGTTCGTGGTAAAGAAAATGGCACTGGGTTCCCGCCAACAGCATGCGGGAACGACAAACGGTCATGCCCGAATGTTGTTATCGGGCATCCAGCGACCTTTGAGAAAGGCACAATTAACCACCGAGGCACGAAGAGCAACGAGGTATCATGGGTTTGATCCCCCTTACCTCTCTGTGCCTCTGTGGTGAAAAGCCTTTTACAAATGCTCTTCGGCAAATTCCGCCAGGCGGCTCCGAACCACGCCATCAAGGTTGATGGTGGCACTGCCGGTGAAGTTCTTAAACTTCTCCACCAGGTACGTCAGGCCTGATGTCACCGGACTCAGGTAGTTAGAATCGATCTGTGCCAGGTTACCGGTACAAATCAGCTTAGTGCCCTCGCCACAGCGGGTAATAATGGTTTTAAGCTGTGAGGCCGTAAGGTTCTGACTTTCATCCAGAATCACAATGGCGTTCTGAATGCTGCGCCCGCGCATAAAATTCACCGACTTAAACTGAATGTTGGCCTTTTCCATGATATAGCTCATAGAGCCTTTGACGTTCTCGTCATTCTTGTGCAGCACCTCCAGCGAGTCGGTAATGGCCGCCAGCCAGGGCGCCATCTTCTCTTCCTCAGTACCGGGCAGGAAACCTATAGATTCTGCAATTTCCGGGGTGTTGCGGGTAACGATAATCTTGTCATACATCTTGCGCTCTACGACCATCTCCAGGGCTGCGGCCAGCGCCAGCAGGGTCTTACCGCAACCGGCCGGACCTGTCATAATGATCAGGTCGATATAGGGGTCGAGCAGCGCATGCAGCGCCATGGCCTGACCGATATTTTTCGGATGAATGCCCCAGGCCTTGCCAGACATCAGACGTTCATAGCCTAAGTCCAGAATTTCCAGAGTAGACTCGGTCATGCCCTCTACTATGGCAGCAAACTGCTTCGAGTCATCAATCAGAAATTCATTGATATAGGCTTCGGGAAACACTTTACGATCGATACTGTGCACCGTCTCGCGGCCTTCGGTGCGGCTTTCCACCGACTTAACTTTGTCCCAGAAATTGCCCTCGAATTTGTGATAACCGCGGCTCAGGTATTTAATATCGCTGATCAACTGGTCGGTACGGTAATCCTCAACATGGGCCAGCCCTGCGCCCTTGGCTTTAAGTCGCATATTGATATCTTTGGTAACCAGCACCACCTGCCTCGGGGTGGCGCGCTGCTGGATATGCAGGGCGGCATTAATAATACGGTTATCGTTTTCATTGCTGGTAAACACCTGTTGTGCCTTAGGCATACCGTGATCAGAGAAAATGGAAAAATGCCCGATGGGTGCGGCTTCGCCAGAGCCTAATCCCTTCAGGGAAACCCCTGCGGTGAGCTGATCCGGCGTGGCGTCATGCAGTACATCTTCCATGGCGCGAATAGAAATGCGGGCATCCCGGGCCACATCTTTTTTGCTGTCTTTAATGTAGTCCAGCTCTTCGAGCACCGTCATTGGAACGACGACGTCATTTTCTTTAAAGGACAGGAAAGCGAAGGGTTCGTGAAGGAGGATATTGGTATCGAGAACGTAGATCTTGGTATTAACAGCTTTGGTTTTTGCCATTAGCATCTCCGGCTGGGTTATCTCTGCTCAGGGTCGACAAAGGCCCCGTGCAGTGACCATCATTGCGTCCATAAGCAGTCAGCCATGGACCGCATAAGCTTTGTGCCTTGTCTGCGGTGAGTTTGCACCGCGACAAGTTCACAATAGAACACTTTTGCCCGCTGATCACCTACTTTTAGAAGAGGTCATGATCTATTCCGTGGTAGGAAATTCTCTTCCGGCAGAGTAAAATCCGCCGCCGCTATTCTTTTTACCGGAGATACTATGTCATTTGCCCTGGGGCAACGCTGGATAAGTCAGACAGAATCGGAGCTCGGACTGGGCACTGTGGTGGAGATTGCTGACAGAACCGTCAGCCTGCTGTTTGTCGCCACCGGCGAACAACGCACCTACACCCTGGCTTCCGCCCCGCTGGTAAGGGTAACTTTTGCCATTGGTGACAAAATATCCAGCCATGAGGGCTGGCAATTGCTTGTTGATGAGATCAGCGAACAGGATGGCCAGTTGACTTACAGTGGTCAGAGGCTGGATACGGGGCGCAAAGCCAGCCTCAAAGAAACCTTTCTGGACCATCATTTTATACTCGATCAGCCCGATCAGCGGCTGCTCAGTGGCCAGTATGATGATCCCAAATGGTTTGATCTGCGCCTGGCCTGCCTGGAGCAGCAATATCAGCACCAGATATCCCCGTTACTGGGCATGACCGGGGCACGGGTCGATCTGATCCCCCATCAGATCCATATCGCCTCTGAAGTGGCCGGTCGTTACGCGCCCAGAGTGCTGCTGGCCGATGAAGTGGGCCTGGGTAAAACCATAGAGGCGGCACTGATTATTCATCAGCAAATTCTCACCGGCCGCGCCGCCCGCGTATTAATTGTGGTGCCCGATAGTCTGGTGCATCAGTGGCTGGTGGAGATGCTGCGCCGGGTCAATCTGGCCTTCGCCATCTTCGATACCGAGCGCTGCCAGGCCTTAAATGAAGAATCATCCAATCCTTTTGAGTCGGAGCAGCTGGTGCTCTGTAGTCTGGATTTTCTGGCACAGAACCCCAAATATCAGGCCCAGGCCGAAGCCGCCCCCTGGGATCTGCTGGTAGTGGATGAAGCCCATCACCTGCAATGGTCAGAGGATGCCCCCTCACAGGCTTATCAGTGTATCGAGGCACTGGCCGCCGTCACCAGTGGCGTGTTGCTGCTGACCGCAACACCGGATCAACTCGGTCATGCCAGCCATTTTGCCCGCCTGCGTCTGCTCGACCCGGATCGCTTCTATGACTATCAGGCGTTTTTGCAGGAGGAACAGGGATACAGCCATTTAGCCGACGCCCTCACCCCCTTACTCGAGGGCGAAACCTTATCAATGGCACAGATCAGTGCCATCGCAGATTTTGCCCCGGAGCTGGCCGACAGGCTCAAGTCAGTAAACCAGGCCACTGAACAGGAAAAACAGCACCTGCTGGGCGAACTGATAGACCGCCATGGTACCGGCCGCCTGCTGTTCAGAAACAGCCGCTCCGGTATTAAAGGTTTTCCGGCCCGTATTCTGCACAGCTACCCACTGACACTGCCAGATCAGTACAAGGCACTGTTCGGACAAGAGATCCCGGAACTTCAGTACTATCTGACCCCGGAGCGCCACGGGTCGGTTCAGGAAAGCTGGACACAAAACGACCCGCGGGTGGACTGGTTTGTGCAATTACTACAACAGCACAAAGATGAAAAAGTGCTGGTGATCTGTGCCAGCGCCGGCACCGCCATGAAACTGGCAGAGGCACTGCGGGTCAAAGCCGGGATCCATGCCGGCGTCTTTCATGAGGGTTTAAGTATTGTCGAACGGGACAAGATGGCGGCGTTTTTTGCCCAGTCAGAGCAGGGAGCTCAGGCGCTGATTTGCAGCGAAATCGGCAGTGAAGGGCGTAACTTTCAGTTTGCCCATCATCTGGTGCTATTCGATCTGCCACTGCTGCCAGATTTGCTGGAGCAACGCATTGGCCGGCTGGATCGTATCGGCCAGCAACAGGACGTGCAAATTCACCTGCCCTACTTCACCGGCAGTGCCCAACACAGGCTGCTTGACTGGTACCATCAGGGGCTTAACGCGTTCGAACAAACCTGCCCGGTGGGCAGCAGTATATTTGAACAGGTTCAGCAGCAACTCATTGCGGCCCTGCGCCCCGATTCAGATCCCGCCCTGTTTGATGCCGTACTACAACAAAGTCAGTTGCTGTATCGGCAACTTAAGGCAGAACTGGAAGCGGGCAGAGATAAGCTGCTGGAGCTTAATTCATCGGGCCGTGGCAAAGTGGAACCGCTATTGGAGGCGATTCGCAGCAGCGATGACTCTGCCAGACTGGAACGCTTTATGGGCAGGCTACTCGACGCCATCGGCGTGGTCCAGGAAGACCGGGACGAAAGCAGTTATATCCTGCGACCCGGCGATACTATGGTTAATCAGTTGCCCGGCCTGGATGAAGAGGGTCTGACGATCACCTATGAGCGCCAGGCCGCCCTGGCCATGGAGGATATTCAGTTTTTCAGTGCCGATCACCCCATGGTACGCCACGCCATGGATGTGATTCTCACCGATACCCTGGGCAAAAGCAGCCTGGCGCTGATGCAGGACAAATCCCTGGCAAATGGCTGTTACTTTATTGAATGTCTGTTTGTATTAAGCGCCAATGCCAGCCGTGATCTTCAGCTACACCGGCATCTGCCGCCCACGCCCATACGCCTGTGTCTGGATGCCAAAGGCAACGAAGTGGAGCAGTCATTTACCGAGCTACAGCCCCTTAACAGCAAGATTGCCGGACAACTGCTAAAGGCCCTGGAAGCACAAATTCAGACGGGCCTGAAACAGGCGGGCAAAGCGGCGGGTAAAACCGCCCGGGAATTGCGTCATTCCTGCCTGGGCAGGATGCAATCGGAGCTTGGGGATGAACTGGACAGATTGCTGAATCTGAAAAAGCTTAACCCCAGTATCCGGGATGAGGAAATCCAGCATCTGGCCCGTCAGATACACCAGTTAGGTGAGCTGATCAATGGCGCCAGGCTGCAACTGGAAGCCATCAGGCTGATAGTGAATTCTCACTGATGGCGTTGCTTGAGTATACGCCTCCCACCGAACCCTGGCTGAAAATCCTGTATCAGGATGAGGATTTGCTGGTGCTGGATAAACCCAGTGGGTTATTGTCTGTGCCGGGCAAAGCCCCGGAGCATAAAGACAGCCTGCAACACAGAGCGCAGTCCGTGTTCCCCACTGCCACGGTAGTACACCGTCTGGATATGGCTACCTCCGGGATTATGCTGATGGCACTGAACAAACATAGCCACCGACATATCAGTGCACAATTCCAGCATCGGCAGACAGATAAGATCTATCAGGCCAGAGTCTGGGGTAACCCGCAACAGGACTGCGGTGAAATCGACCTGCCACTTATCTGTGACTGGCCTAACCGTCCCAAACAAATGGTAGACATGGAAAAAGGCAAGGCCGCACTGACCAAATGGCGTGTACTGGAGCGCGTGCAGGCATCAACCCGTGTCGAACTACTCCCGGTGACAGGGCGCTCACATCAGCTCAGGGTGCATATGCTCAGCCTCGGCCATCCGATACTCGGAGATCGTCTGTATGCTCATCCGCAGGCGCTGCAAATGGCCGAACGGTTACAGCTGCATGCCTGTATGCTGGCCTTGACTCACCCGGTAACCGAAGAACCCATCCGATTTGGTTCACCCTGCCCTTTTTAGTCGTAGCTACAGGTGAGACCAGAGAGACTAATTAGCTTAAGTTATGCGCTCTGCCCCCGATAAAAAGACCTATGATAAAAAGATGCATACTGCTGTTATTTTTTTCGCTGACCTGTCAGGCGGAGCAACTGATCCCTGGTGAAATGATAAACCAGGATCTTGAGCGCGCTTTGCCCGAGTATCAGTATCGCCAGTTGGAAGCCGGTGAACAGCGATTTTCAGTGCTGTTTAATGAACATACCATTGCCAATAATATGGGTGTGGCGATCCTGATCAATGATTTTGGCATGCCTCATCTGGGCCCCCAATCATTAGGCCCCCTGGCCGGTTATCTGAATAATGAAGGTTGGGTAACCCTGGTAATGACCGCCCCTGATGTGGATTTTCACCCTCTTCAGAACACCGGTGCAGAGCAACAGGATCCACCTGCAGAAAGTACCAAACCATCCGAACCGGCAGTCCGGCTCAGCGCTGAACAGCTTGAGCAATTTGAAACCTTGCTGAGCGAACGCATAGCGGCAGCAACAGAATTCGCCCAAAGCTACCCCGGCTTTGTATTGCTGGTGGCACAGGGCATCAGTGCCGCAGCGCTACTGGATAGCTATGCAGAGCAGCAACAGGGGCTGCCCGATGCACTGGTCACGGTATCGCCCTACTGGCCGGATCCACAGCGCAATCATCAACTGGCACAGAAAATGGCATCACTGACGATGCCAGTGCTGGATATCTATAACCGCTGGAATAATGCCTGGACCCTCAGTAAGCGCCAACAACGCCTTATCGCAGCACAAAAAGCATTGAAGTTGCATTACCGGCAACGGGAGATCATCGGCACCGACCTGATTGCCGGCCAATATCCCTATTTGGCCAGAGAGGTGCAGGGCTGGCTAATCCATATGGGATGGTGAAATCCTGGTCTCTTAACACCTTATTGACAACGCTGTCATTTGCCGTAAAAATACATCAGTTGATGGCATTATCTCTTCAGAAAGCAACTTACACTGATTAGTATCAGAGCAACCAGTAATTCAGTTAAAGGCGCTTCAGGATAATTCCTGAATTCCTAACTATACTAGGTGGAAAACGGGCCGGAGCAATATTCAACCTGTGACTGTTCATAGTTTTATTAACCGCAAAGCATCTCAGCTGGTGTATTTTGTCAGAGCTTTCTGGGAGGGGCGTATCCCCTACCGCGAGGTGGATTTGTATTTCTGGGATACCATGGAGGAATGGAGCCAGGTAAAGGACACCCTGACCCAGCCTTGCTCCCAAAAAGAGCGGGTATTCTGGCACTTATTACATCAGGTACATTTCTGGTCAGAGCAAAAGCTGCTGGAAGATCCCTACCTGCGCAGTGAACTCATCACCTGTCTTGAATACCTCGAAGGCGAAGGCCAGTACCCCCTGGACTGTGTCGGTGTCAGGCCTTAACAGGACTGCCTCCTCTCTTATCCCTGCGCCTTTGCTCCTCTGCGAAATTCAATATAACCACCGGATTTGCAGCGACAACAAAAGACACCGGATTTTCTCTAACAAAACACCGGGGCGACATTTGGTCATGCCCGAATGCCTTTTTCAGGCATCCAGCGACTTGTGTGGGAAAAACCACATAGGCACAGAGAACACAGAGGGATAAACTGTTTAGTGCCCATTACCTCTCTGTAACCTTCGTGCCTCTGTGGTGAAATTTCTTTTTAGTGCCTTCCCAGGGCGATGTTTAATGCCCCATACTGCTTGATTCCTGTACTTAACCATGGCCCAATAGCCTGATTATCAGCTAACCCCGAACCTGCCTCTTGTCCTTTGTCGTAACGCAGCTAAATCATTTTCGTAACCGCACTATGCTGAGCATATTTCTGTTCGGCATCGCCAGCGGTTTTCCCTGGGTAATGATAGGGTCGGTGATGTCGGCCTGGCTAAAAGATGCCGGTCTGACCCGCTCCGCGATTGGGTATTTTTCCGCCGTGTTTGCGGTCTATTCGATTAATTTTCTGTGGTCACCACTGGTAGATCGCATCAAACTGCCAATACTCTGTCAGCGTCTGGGCCAGCGGCGCGGCTGGATTTTACTGATGCAATGGCTGATGGTGCTGGGTTGCCTGGGGCTGTCTCAGGTGGATCCCACACAGACGCTGACTTTTGCCGGGCTCACCGCACTGGCGATTGCGCTGGCTTCTGCCACTCAGGATATCGTTATCGATGCGTTTCGGATTGACAGCATCCCGGAGCAGCAGAACGAGCAACAATCCACGGCTGCCGCCATGGCCACGTCAGGCTGGTGGACCGGCTATGCCGGGCTCGGCGCCATTCCTTTTTTTATGGCCGATTTACCCGGCTGGCAATGGTCAGATATTTATCTGTTACTGGCCGGTATCATGGCGCTACTGAGTATTGGCGTATGGGTTGCCAACGAGCCGCCGTCTTACCGCGAGAATGTTTACCAGCAGGCACAAAGCCGTTATCTGAGCGCGATATCGGTGCACAAACATCAGGCTACGCTGGTATTCACTGCCATTATTCTTGCCATTGCCCTGTGTATTGCTCAGGTTTTTGCCCCCACCTGGTTCAGCTATCAGACCGGCGTTGTCAATTTCCTGGTGGCAGGGCTGGCTGTCTTTGCTATCAGCAATATCAGCAAAATGCTGCGCCAGGCACCCGGACAGGAGCCGGTTGCATCAGGCAGCACACAAAAAGCCCTGGCCTGGCTGCTGGTCTCTCTGGGTGAGCCATTGCGGGACTTCTTTAACCGTAATGGCGTTAAAGTCGCGCTGTCGTTGTTGCTGTTTGTGGTGTTGTTTAAAATGGGAGAAGCCATACTCGGGCGAATGAGCATCGTCTTTTACAAAGAGATTGGCTTTAGCAACTCAGATATCGGCGCTTATTCGAAGCTACTGACCTGGGCCGTAACTATCGTGGCCTCGGTCACCGGCGGGCTGCTGAATCTCCGCATCGGCATTATCAAAGGGCTGTTTGTGGGCGGTATCGTAATGGCGGCCAGCAATCTGTTGTTTGCCCTGATGGCCTCCGTGGGGCCGGATAAAACCTTATTGTTTATCACCATTGTGGTCGATGGCTTTACCGCAGCCTGGGGCACCGTGGCCTTTATGGCGTTTATCTCAGTGCTGTGTAATCGCGCTTTTACTGCCAGCCAGTATGCGTTGCTGGCCAGCATAGGCACCTTTGGGCGAACCACGCTGGGCGCGTACAGCGGCGTAATTGTGGATTATCTGGACGGCAACTGGCAGCTGTTCTTTGTGCTGACCGCACTGATGGTGTTGCCAAGTCTGGTACTGCTGTATCTGATCCGGGATAAAGTCCGGGCGATTGCCGGTGATCGCGCTTAAGGGCTGAATCCAGTTGACACAAAACAGCGCTAGCTATTTGTTTGCAGCGCCTCAGCCAGAAAATCAAACACCAGCTTAAGCCGTCGGCTGGTATGCAGCTCACGATGTACCACCAGCCAAAGCCCGACCTCAAAGGCGGGGAAATCCGCTAATGCTCTGTCGACCAGCGGCTCCGCATCACCGATATCCTCCGTCATAAAGCCAATCCCGACACCGGCTTTAACCAGCTCCCATTGCACCAGATGGCTGGCGATGGTAACCGGAAAGTTTTTCTCTGTCAGCGCAAAACCACGCTGATTAAGTTCGTCTTCAAGCACAGTACCGTGGTCGAAACGCAGAAAATCGGCACCGTTAAGATCTGCGGCACAAGTGCGGCGGCTAAAGCGAGCAAGATAACTCTTCGCCCCGTACAGGTGGGCTCTTATGTCCCCGAGCTTTCTGACAATCAGTTCTGGCTGAACAGGCCGGTAGGCGCGGATCGCGATATCGGCTTCCCGTCGTATCAGATTGCTGCTGTCATTGGTGGCAATCAGTTCAATTTCTATTCCCGGTGCCTGCTGACGAAGTCTGGCCAGAATAGCGGGCAACACAAAAGCCGCGGTGGCCTCTGAGGCGCTGATACTGACTTTGCCAGCCACAGTCTGGGTATGCCCGGTGGCAGTTAAAGAAAAACGCCCGGCAGCGTCAGCCATCGCTCTGACCTCGATAAGCAAATCATGGCCACTGGGGGTCAGAATAAGCCCTCTGGATGATCGCTCAAACAAGGTGACGCCGAGTTCGGCTTCCAATGCGCAGACCTGCCTGCCGAGGGTTGGCTGAGTCATATTCAGGGCCCGGGCTGCAGCCGAGAACGAACCCTCCTCAGCCGTTACCAGGAAAGCCCTGGCCCGGTTCCAGTCAAAATTAATCCCGCGCCAGCTCATGCATTTTTGTATAGGTGAGGTGCATTTTTAATTGTTTCATCCGTTTTTTTGCATGGCTATTATGGGTTCACGTCAAGTAAAGGTAAAGACCGTTATCATGCAACAGATTGCCAGATTCTGGGACAGGCACGCTCGGCGCTACGCCGATAGCCCAATTGCAGATATTCCTTCATATGAGCATAAGCTGCAGAAGACCCGGGAGTATTTCCACGCAGATACACGCATACTGGAGTTAGGTTGCGGTACCGGCTCAACAGCACTGCTGCATGCGTCTTTTGTCGCCCACATTCTGGCCACCGACGTATCAGCAAAGATGCTGGAAATTGCCAGAGAAAAAGCCACAGCATTAGCAATAGATAATGTCAGTTTTAAGCAGGCAGAAGCCTGCGATGTCGAAATTGCAGAGCCTGTGGATATGGTGATGACCATGAGCCTGTTGCATCTGCTGGCCGATAAAGAGGCACTGATTAAAAAAATCTATTGCTGGCTGAAGCCAGGCGGGGTGTTTGTGTCCAGTACAGTGTGTCTGGCCGACAGCCGATGGCGCTATATCAGATATGTGGCTCCACTGGCCAGAAAACTGGGATTAATGCCTTTACTGAAGATATTTTCTGAAGCGGAGCTCAAGGGCAGCCTGCTCAGCGCTGGCTTCGAAATAGATTACTGCTGGAAACCTCAAAAGGGTATGGCCGTATTTATGGTAGCCAAAAAACCTCAGGTCACCAGCACCAGTGCAGGAACTGCACTTAAATAATCTTATTTTGCTGCCATTCCCGGAGCTTTTCCTGGCGGGCCTGTTCACGCTCCTGACGGGCCTTTTTGCGATCACAGGGTTCCGGGCAGTCACAGGCCTTTTCGATTCCTATGGAACCCAGACCACCACAACTGCCTGAAATACTTTTCTTCTGCACCAGATAGCCCACCGACATGGATACCACTACCAGCAGAAAAAAACCGAACGCCAGAAAAAATGTACTCACAATTTACCTCTGTTACTGCAAATAAGGCTCAAATTCAGCGGTATTATACCCTTTAAAGCCATCTTTTTCGCGGGTGATCAGCATAACAGCCAAATTATGTTTTTCAGCAAAGGCAAGTCCTCTTTCCGCCCCCATAATATTCAGGGCCGTAGCCAGACCGTCGGCGGTCATGCTTGAGGGGTGCACCACGGTAACAGAGACAAGATTATGCTGTATCGGATAACCGGTGCTGGGATCGATCAGATGGGAGTAGCGCACGCCATCCTGTTCGTAATAGTTGCGATAATCTCCTGAGGTTGCCAGCGCATTGTCACCCACGCTGATAATCTGCTGTACCGCACGCTCTGTGGATATGGGTTTTTCTATGGCTACCCGCCAGGACTGACCCGATGCTTTTACGCCTTTAAGGCGCATTTCCCCGCCAATCTCCACCAGATAATGCTCGACGCCCTGCTCCTGCATAAAGTCAGCCACCACATCCACCCCATAACCTTTGGCGATGGTCGACAGATCCACATAGAGATCCGGTTGCAATTTGCGCGCACTGTTTGTATCCAGTACCAATTTGTCCAGCCCTATGGCTGCCCGTACCGCCTCGATTTGTTGTGGCGATGGAATTTTCTCCGGCCGCGCCTTGGGACCAAAACCCCATAAATTTACCAGCGGCCCGACCGTCACATCCAGCAGGCCACCACTGAGCTCTCCCAGTCGCTTTGCCTCCCGCATCACCAGCAGTGTCTCGTCAGACAAAGAAAAGGGCTCGGTGCTCTGCCACTGATTAAACTGAGACAGTTCTGACTGCGGGTCATAGGTGGACATCAGTGCATTGACGCGCTCCAGTTTGCGATCAATCTGTTGTTTTAATTGTTCTTCGTCCAGCCCCGTGCTGTTTACAAACTTAATATTGTAGGTGGTACCCATAGTCCTGCCATGTAGCACCGACTCCACCGGAGCCTGAGTACAAGCTGCCAGCAGCAATACCAGCGGCCATATGCACAATTGAACTAAACGATGTTTCAAACTATTCCCTAACATATAGATACTCATCGAGCTAAACAATTGAACCACAGAGGCACAGAGATCACAGAGGTTGTAAGGGTTTAGCTTACTGCACCTCTCTGCGTCCTTCGTCTCAGTGGTGAATATCTTTTAGTGGTGTATCAAAAAAGGGGCCTGCGGCCCCTTTTTCAGATTCTGAATATCAGCCGCCGAAATCGTCGAGCATAATATTCTCATCTTCCACACCCATTTCCTTGAGCATGTTGATGACGGCCGCATTCATCATGGGCGGTCCACACATGTAGAACTCACAATCTTCCGGCGCCGGATGATCCTTGAGATAGTTTTCCAGCAACACCTGATGGATAAAGCCGGTATAACCTTCCCAGTTATCTTCCGGTTGCGGGTCAGACAGGGCAACATGCCAGGTAAAGTTATCGTTCTGTTCCTGCAGCTCGTCAAAGTCCTCTACATAGAACATCTCGCGCAATGAACGGGCACCATACCAGAAGGTGATCTTACGATCCGTCTTGATTCTGCGAAGCTGATCGAAGATATGAGAACGCATGGGTGCCATACCGGCACCACCACCAACAAAGACCATTTCTGCATCGGTATCCTTGGCAAAGAATTCACCGAAGGGACCTGAAATCGTGGCTTTATCACCTTCTTTAAGGCTCCAGATGTAAGATGACATCTTACCGGCTGGCAGACTGAGGTTATTAGGCGGTGGCGTAGCGATACGCACGTTAAGCATAATAATACCTTCTTCCAGCGGATAGTTTGCCATGGAATAGGCACGGATGACCTCTTCATCTACCTTGGATTCTATATCAAAGAAGCCGAAGCGCTCCCAGTCCGGACGATACTCTTCAGGGATCTCAAAGTCCTTATATTTCACGTGATGAGGCGGCGCCTCGATCTGAATATAACCACCGGCACGGAACGGCACACTCTCACCATTGGGGATCTTAAGCTTAAGTTCTTTGATAAAGGTGGCCTTGTTATCGTTAGAGATAACCTCGCAGTCCCACTTCTTGATACCGAAAACTTCGTCTTCCAGTTCAATCTTCATGTCCTGCTTGATCGCCACCTGACAGGACAAGCGACAACCTTCGCGGGCTTCCCGTTTGGTAATATGGTCAAGCTCGGTGGGCAGAATTTCACCACCCCCTTCTTTAATGTCTACCCGGCACTGGCCACATGAGCCACCACCACCACAAGCAGAGGAAACGAAAATCCCGGCATTCGCCAAAGCGCCCAACAACTTGTCACCGGGATGCGCAGTAATGGACTTTTCCGGATCGCCGTTTATTTCGATAGTGACTTCACCGGAAGGCACCAGTTTTGACTTGGCGAAGGTAATGATGAACACCAGCACCAGCACGATGGCGATGAACATGCCGACACCAAGATAAATCTCAACCTGATTCATTAGATACTCCTATGTGTCGTGCGTTACAGCGCAATGCCAGTGAAGGACTGGAAACCCAGCGCCATCAGACCGGCAATCATAAATACTGAACCCAGCCCGCGGATACCTTCAGGCATATCGGCGTACTTGAGCTTTTCTCTGACCGCTGCCAACAGGGTAATCGCCAGAGCCCAGCCAATACCGCTGCCTAAGCCGTAGACGATGCTCTCGGTAAAATTGTATTCACGCTGTACGGCAAAGGCCACACCACCGAAAATGGCACAGTTCACCGTAATCAATGGCAGGAAAATACCCAGCGCGTTGTACAAAGGCGGAAAGAACTTATCCAGCAACATTTCCAGTATTTGTACCAACGCCGCAATCACGCCGATAAAGGTCAGGAAACTCAAAAAGCTCAGATCGGCTTCAGGGAAGCCCATCCAATCCAGAGCACCGGGCGCCAGCACATTAACATAAATAACCTGGTTCACAGGTACGGAGATACCCAGCACCACGATCACCGCTACCCCAAGACCCATGGAAGTTTTGACCTTCTTGGATACAGCCAGAAAAGTACACATGCCCAAAAACAGCGAGAGGGCCATGTTTTCGACGAAAATACTCTTAATTAACAAACTCAGATAATGTTCCATGGCTTACTCCTTAGGCTCCACTTGCTCTGGCTTGATAGTCCGGATTATCCAAATCAGGCCGGCGATCAGCATGAATGAACTGAAAGGCAGAATCAGCAGGCCATTACCCTGATACCAGCCACCATTTTGAACCAGTGGCAGAATCTCGTAACCCAGCAGGGTACCGAAACCGAACAATTCCTTGATAATGCCGATAACAATCAACACAAAGGAATAGCCCAGGCCATTACCTATACCATCCAGCAGACTCATCATCGGCGGATTTTTCATGGCGAAGCCTTCTGCCCGCCCCATGACGATACAGTTGGTAATGATTAAGCCCACAAACACCGACAGCTGTTTGGATATCTCGTAGGAGTAGGCCTTAAGGATTTGATCCACTACGATTACCAGTGAAGCGATAATAGTCATCTGAATGATGATGCGCACACTGGAAGGGATATGGTGCCGCAGCATAGAAATAAACAGGTTGGAAAAAGCCACTACGGCAGTCAATGCCAGTGACATCACCAGGGCCGTTTCCAGTTTGGTTGTTATCGCCAGCGCCGAACAGACACCCAACACCTGCAAGGCAATCGGGTTATTATCCAGAATCGGCCCAAACAGCGTTTTTTTGTACTCTTTTGCATTTGCCATTGCTATTGCCTCCTCAAGACTTCCAGGGCTGTTTTTTCAGGTAAGGGCCAAAGCCGTTTTCACCCAGCCAGTAATCCAGCGTGTTCTGCACACCGTTACTGGTCAGCGTTGCCCCTGAAAGTGCGTCAACAGAGTAATCATTATCCGGTGAGGCATTCTTCTCTACTGCGATGGCCACATCACCGTCTTTGAAGATCTTCTTACCATCCCACTTCGCCTGCCAGTCTGGGTTTTGCACCTCACCGCCCAGTCCCGGAGTTTCTTTCTGATCATAATAAATCAGCTCACGAATGGTATTACCGTCATTGTCGATAGCCAGAAAGCCATACATCAGGTTCCATAATCCGCTGCCATGTACCGGCAGTACGATACGGGTCACAGTGCCAGATTCATCCTTTACAAGATAAACACTGGCCACGTCGGCTCGGCGCTGAAAACCAACATTGCTGTCTTCGACTTTGGAGCTCTTTTCCGTAACTTTGGCTGCCTTATACATATCATAGTCTTCGGGCATCTCCACATATTCGCCTGATTCCAGGTCCACAAAGCGCCGTTCAACCAGAGCCTCATAGGTACCTGCGATATCACCCTTAGCTTCTTCCAGCAGACCAGCTGCATGCAGGATATTGCTTTGTTTATCCAATGCGGCATTGGTTTCCTGCAACGAGCGCAAGCCCACCGCTGCACCGGAGACTACAATAGAACAGACCAGACAGACGGCAACAACGATGCCGACGGTTTTTCCGAAAGTTTCTTGTTTAGCTGACACGTGCCATCCTCCGTTTGATATTGCCCTGCACAACGAAGTAGTCGAACAAAGGTGCCCACAGGTTAGCGAACAGGATGGCTAACATCATGCCTTCCGGGAAAGCGGGATTGAGCACGCGAATCATCACACACATAAAGCCGATCATAATGCCGTACGCCCATTTACCCTGATTGGTAAATGAAGCAGACACAGGATCTGTCGCCATAAACAGCATACCGAAGGCAAAACCACCGGTTACCAGATGCCAGTACCAGGGCATGTCAAACATGAAATTAGTGTCACTGCCAATCATGTTGAGCAAGGTACTGAACAGCGCCATACCAAACAGCACGCCCAGCACAATACGCCATGAAGCGATGCGCATATACATGATAAACAGACCGCCGATCAGCAGCGCCAGAGTAGAGACTTCACCCACAGAGCCCTGAATGTTGCCAAAGAATGAGTCCCACCACAGCTGGGTATCGGCATAGTCCAGATCACCGCTGGCCGCCTGGCTCAAAGCCGTAGCGCCTGAGAAACCGTCAGCCGCTGTCCAGATAGCATCACCGGAAATCTGTGCCGGGTAGGCAAAGTACAGGAATGCACGACCGGAAAGCGCCGGGTTAAGGAAGTTTCTGCCGGTACCACCAAACACTTCTTTGGCAA
This sequence comes from Lacimicrobium alkaliphilum, assembly GCF_001466725.1. Lineage (NCBI taxonomy): Bacteria > Pseudomonadati > Pseudomonadota > Gammaproteobacteria > Alteromonadales > Alteromonadaceae > Lacimicrobium > Lacimicrobium alkaliphilum. Next base: position 819,031 of record NZ_CP013650.1, on the reverse strand, counting down.
TGACCACACCGAAAGTAATACCCAGTGCCACCTGCCACAGCGGGATAGTGGCCGGAAGCGTCAGTGCAAACAATACCGAAGTGACGAAGAAACCTTCATTAACTTCATGTTTGCGCACAGAAGCAAACAGCACTTCCCAGAAACCACCGACAATAAAGGTCACGGCATAGATAGGTACAAAGAAACAGGCGCCATAGAGCAGCATTGAACCCCAGCCTGCAGCCTGGGTGCCTAACTCACCGCCTAAGGCTGAGAACAACCCTGCCTGCCAGTATACATCCACCGTATCGGCCCAGGATGCACCGGCCAGCAAGGCTTCATTTGCCTGCAGACCTACATTATACATGCCGTAGAACATAGCCGGGAATGTGGCCATCCACACCATAATCATAATGCGCTTAAGATCGATGCTGTCGCGCACATGAGTAACGGCTTTATTTACCTTGCCTGGTGTATAGAAGATCGTGGCCGCCGCTTCATACAAAGCGTACCATTTCTCATACTTACCACCCGGCTCAAAATCAGGTTCTATTTTCTCAAGATAATCTTTTAAACTCATGGATCAGCCCTCTTTCTCAATTTTGGTCAAGCATTCACGCAGGACGGGTCCATAGTTATACTTGCCAGGGCACACATAAGTGCACAATCCAAGATCTTCTTCATCCAATTCCATACATCCCAGCAACTGAGCGCTGTCAGTATCACCGGAGAGCAGATCTCTCAACAACATGGTGGGTAAAATATCCAGCGGCATGATGCGCTCATAATTACCAATCGGCACCATAGCCCTATCTGAACCATTGGTGGAGGTAGTCATATTGAACAGCCGTTTGGGCGAAAGGTGACCAAGATAAGCGCGGGTAACAGAGTGCATATCCCGCCCAGGTCGCAGCCAGCCAAAGAGTTCTTTCTGATTGCCCTCTGCCAGCAAGCTCAGTTGCAGATGGAAGCGTCCCAGATAACCATGCACACCGTGGGCATTGGTACCACAAAGTACCGAGCCGGATACCACGCGGATATCACCACCAGTCATCTCACCGGCTGTGAGCTGCTCGGTGCTGGCGCCCAGAATAGTGCGCAGCAAGCGAGGGTTTTTGGCAGCAGGCCCGCCGATGGCGATTACCCGGCGATTATCAATCTCACCAGTGGTAAAGAACGCACCATAGGCCATCACATCCTGATAATTGATATGCCAGACCACCTTGTTGGGACCAGCAGAGTCCAGGAAATGGATGTGTGTACCCACCAGACCAGCCGGATGAGGGCCGGCAAATTCATTCACCTCAGCTTTGGCATCACCAACACCGATATCAGCTCCGGCGGCTTTACTCACATAGAGTTTGCCCTCGGTCAGATTACTCAACACCTTCAAACCATTGATAAAGTCCTGCTGGCGTTCAGCAATAATGGGGGCCGGATCGGCCGCCAATGGGTTGGTATCCATGGCATTGACAAAAATCGCCGCGGGCTTAGACCCTAATGCAGGTGATTTGCTGTACGGGCGTGTCCGAAGCGCAACCCACAATCCTGAATCGACCAGGTTTTTCTCTACCTCGTCGCGTTCCAGATTGTCGAGTTTGGATTCGTCGAAGCTGGGGAAGCTTTCTTTATCGTCTCCATCCAGTTCAATCACTACCGATTGCAACACCCGACGGGCGCCACGGTTAACTTCAACCACGGTACCGGCAGCAGGTGCAGTAAATTTAACGCCAGGATTCTTTTTGTCTTCGAACAGTAACTGCCCTTTCTTGACCTTGTCTTCTACCTGCACATGCATGGTAGGACGCATCCCGACATACTCTTCTCCCAGCACAGCCACCCGGTTTACCCGGGGACCATCCTGGATCTGTTGTTGTGGCGCTCCCTTTATGGGGAGATCCAACCCTTTGGTGATTTTAATCATACGCAATTGCACTACTCATTGACTGAATACTCATCAGGATTGCCTGGATTGAAAATCCAACCCTGATGAGGACTCAAAGCGAACTTCACCTGACCACTGAAACCAGTGACAAGCGCCTGCAATTTATACATTAATACATGATTTTGCGGTTCGGCTCTGTGGCCGCTGCCGCATCGCAAAGGCCTTCCGGGCCTTGCCTACTCTTTCAGAAGGTTGCTACAACAAGCGATAAATGCTGCGCATGCGAGCAAACTGCCAATAGCCTATATAACAGGAAAAAAGACCAGAACCGTCCAGCCTGCTTTCTAAGCGGCGCATTTTAGCACTAACCCACCGACCTTTTCCATGGCTATACAGAGCATATTTGTGCAACTTTAGGCCAGAGTCGGCCTTTGAGCAAAAAAGAACCGCCATGAAGGCGGCTCCTTAATAACGTCCTGTTACCAATCTACCATGGGGTCAACATCGGCATCATAATCGACACCATCGAAGCCAAAGCCGAACAAATGCAGAAACTCCTGATGGTAACCGGCATAATCACTCAACTGATGGAAATTGTCCTGTGTCACCTGATCCCATAATGCCTTTATCCTGGCCTGAGTTTGCTCATTGGTTTCCTTGTCGTCCATGCGCAACCGGTTTGCTTCATCGGTTTGTGGGTGCGCAGCAAAGAGTTTTTCAGCAAACAATCCCTGAATCTGCTCGATACAGCCTTCATGGGTACCCTCTTCTTTCATCACCTTGTAAATCAGAGAAATATACAGCGGCATAACCGGAATCGCAGATGAGGCCTGGGTGACCAATGCCTTTAGTGAAGATACATAGGCTTTAATCTGCTTGTCTGCCTTGGAACTGTTAATGGCTGCCGCCGCTCTGTCCAGATCTTCCTTGGCCTTGCCGATAGTGGCATGGCCATAAATCGGCCAGGTCAGTTCCTTACCTATATAGGTATAGGCGGTAGTACGGCAACCCTCGGCAAGCAGATCCGCTGCATCCAGCGCATCCAGCCACATTTCCCAGTCCTCTCCGCCCATCACCTTGATGGTATGGTCAATCTCTTCCTGAGTAGCCGGTTCCAACTCTATCTCGTGTACCAGATCCTTATCCGTATCATAGGTCTTGGTCTTGTAGCCCTGCCCTACTGGTTTTAACACCGACTTAAAGGTCTCACCGGTATTGGGATCGGTACGCCGTGGTGACGCCAGACTGTAAACCACCAGGTCAACCTTACCCATATCCGCCTTAATGGCCTCGATCACCTCAGCCTTAATCTCATTGGAGAAGGCATCACCATTAATAGTTTTGGCATAGAGTCCGGCCGCTTCTGCCTGCTGATGAAAGGCCGCAGTATTGTACCAGCCTGCAGTGGCTGTTTTGCGCTCAGAAGGTGGTTTCTCAAAGCACACACCCAGAGTTTTGGCGCCATAACCAAAGGCGGCAGTAATACGTGATGCCAGCCCGTATCCTGTGGAGCATCCCAGCACCAGTACATTCTTCGGGCCCTCTTCGGGTTGTTGCTGTTGACGAATATAATCAATCTGTTGTTTTACATTAGCCGCACAGCCCACAGGGTGAGCATTAGTGCAGATAAAGCCGCGAATTTTCGGCTGAATAACCATAGTTGAGATCCCTTTGAAATAAACGGGGCCATTGTATCGCCCCGGTTTTGATAAACAACTCTGAGCAGCTAGGGCCTGTTGTTCTTTGCTTTATGCTTTTGCAGCGAGTTGTGCGGTATTTATACAATAAAGCACGACTGTGGTGTAGTTGTTCTACATGAATGAGTGCTGAAGCAGCAGAGATGCCGCACAAACGCTGTCCTTCGGATTCGTCTTAAACGTTTTTTTACTCCTTATGAAAGACTCCTGTCTTTCACCGCTTCGCGGCCAGCTAAAGCTGTTTTATGGCGTTCGCTACGCCTCGATTAAAAAGCGTTTAATCAGAATAAAATTCATACAGCAAAGAACAACAGGCCCTAGAGTCTACTGACGATTTTTATAGTACTCAAACTCCGATAACTGGTGATAACGGCTGACATTCCGCTGGAACTTACGATAGGAGTCGTACACTTTGGCAAATTGCGGATCCGCTGCAGCCTGCTCTTCCATCACCTGTAGCGAGGCTTGTTTCAATGCCTGCATCACATCATCGGGCAAAGGCAACACCTTGACCCCATGTTTATCCTGCAACGCCATCAGCGCTTCATTGTTACGGGCGGTATATTCATCCAGCATATCCTGATTAACTGCCCTGGCCGCCACTTCAATGATGGCCTGCAAATCCTCCGGTAGCTGCCGGTATGCCTCTTCGTTAACGGTAAACTCAAGCATGGCACCGGGCTCGTGCCAGCCGGAGTAGTAATAATAATCCGCCACTTTATGCAGTCCAAAAGCCAAATCATTATAAGGGCCGACCCACTCAGTAGCGTCAATAGCCCCGGTTTGCAGAGAAGTGAAAATCTGCCCACCGGGCAGCGCCACCGGCATACCACCGACTTTTTTCAGCACTTCGGCACCTAAGCCGGGCATCCGCATCTTAAGATTCTCAAGATCTTCGATGCTGTTGATTTCTTTTTTAAACCAACCTGCCATCTGTACGCCGGTATTACCCCCGGCAAAAGGGATCACACCAAAGGGCTTGTACAGCTCACGCCACAATTCCAGTCCGCCGCCGTAATGGATCCAGGCATTCATTTCCGTGACATTCATACCAAAAGGGATAGCCGTAAAAATCTGCGCCGCTGGCGCCTTGCCCTTCCAGTAGTAACTTCCGGCATGGCCCATCTGCGCGGTGCCACTGGATACTGCATCAAACACTTCAAACCCCGGTACCAGTTCGCCGGCACCATAGACCTGTATGGTTAATCGACCCGCTGACATACGCTCAACGTAATCAGCAAAGGTTTCCGGTGCTCTGCCCAGTCCGGGAAAGTTTTTCGGCCAGGAGGTTACCAGCTTCCATTTATAGCTCTGCTGAGTCGCCGATGTCTCTGCGACCTCCGTCTGCTGATCAGAACAACCAAACATTAACGCCGTCAGCGCTACTGCACAGAGTGTTTTAACGATTCTCAAGACTTACTCCTTGTTTCAGCTATAGATTTTATCAGGCAACCAGGTGGCTAACTCAGGCCAGAGGGCCAAGCCTGCCAATAGTAACAGTTGCAGGATAATAAAGGGGATGACCCCACGATACATATCCGATGTTCTGACACTTTCAGGGGCCACACCACGCAGATAGAACAGCGCAAAACCAAAGGGTGGGGTTAAAAAGGAGGTTTGCAGGTTAATGGCAATCATAATTCCCAGCCACACAGGATCCACCCCCATCATTAACAATACCGGTCCGACTATGGGCACCACCACAAAGGTGATTTCAATAAAATCGAGAATAAAACCGAGCAGGAAAATCACCAGCATCACCACTAACATGGCGCTGAACACACCGCCCGGCAAACCGGTAAAGAAATCCTCGATCAGGGTTTCACCACCTAAGCCTCTGAACACCAGTGAAAATACCGACGCGCCGATGAGGATCAAAAACACCATGGCCGTGACTTTGGTGGTGTTTAACATCACCTCCTGCAATCGCTTAAGTGACAACTGACGGCTGAACATGGCCAGCAACAGTGCACCTAAAGCCCCTACTCCGGCGGCTTCTGTGGGTGTGGCGAGCCCCAGTAAAATCGAGCCCAATACCAGTACCATTAGAATCAACGGCGGCATCAGCGCCCGCAACAATGGCAAAATGCCGAGCCTCCGGGGTTGCTCAGGTTGATCTTTTCGCACTGACTGTGGTCTGAAGAAGCCCAGCCCTAATACATAGAGCAGATACATCACCACCAGTATCAGGCCCGGGATCAGGGCGCCGACAAACAAATCCCCCACCGATACCGATTCCGGTGAGAAAATCCCCATATTCAGCTGCGCACGCTGATAAGCACTGGATAACACATCCCCCAGCAGCACCAGCGCGATAGAGGGCGGAATAATCTGCCCCAGAGTGCCGGTGGCACAGATACTGCCGGTAGCCAGTGCTGGTGAATAACCCCGCTCAAGCATTGTAGGCAGAGACAACAAGCCCATGGTGACCACCGTTGCACCCACAATGCCGGTGCTGGCGGCCATTAACATACCGACCAGGATCACAGAAACTGCCAGTCCCGCCCGATAGCGACCAAACACCTGCCCCATGGCAGTTAATAACTGCTCAGCAACCCTGGACTTTTCCAGCATCACACCCATAAACACGAACAAAGGCACAGCCAACAGAGTCTGATTGGTCATTATGCCGTAAATCCGGCTTGGCAACGCACTCAGATAAGCCATATCGAATGCCCCGAATAAAGAGCATACTGCGGCAAAAATCAGTGCCGTACCTGCCAGAGAGTAGGCCACCGGATAGCCGAGCATCAGTACCAGGCAAACCAGCACAAACATCACCAATGCCAGCCATTCCATCAGTGTTCACCTGTGTTGAGTAACGGGAGCTTCGTCAGTATCTGCGCAATGCCCTGTAGCAGCATAGTCAGAGCAAATAACGGGATCAAAGACTTAAGAACAAAAACCAGTGGCAAGCCTCCGGCCTCTCCGGAGCCCTCCAACAGTCCCCAGGATTTGGCCGCATAATCCCAGCTAATAATGAGAATATAAAGATTCACCGGTATCAACAGCAGCAAAGTGCCGAGTATATCGACCCAGGCCTGGCGCCGGGGTGACGCCTTACGATAAAAAATATCCACTCTGACATGCTCATCGGCCTTCAGGGTATGGGCTGCACCCAACAGAAACACCATGGCGTGCAGATATAAAGCTGACTCCTGCATGGCTATCCAGCCCAGATTAAAACCATATCTGAGCACGACGATGGTAAACACCAGCAGCACCATCAGTAAGGTCAGCCAACTGACCAGCTTACACAGCAGATCATTGAACTGGTTGATAATTATTGAGCAACGTTGATACAACAAGGAAGGAAGCGCTCTTACTTTTAGTATTTTGTTAGCTTTTAACAAAATATTCACTGAATTGGAATGGCAACAATAAAGAAAGGCCAGCAGGACGGGGAAAGGCACTGCTGTTGCTCAAAGGACAACAGCAGTGAACGATATCACTCAGGAGGCTTTGCGCTTTAATCCGCCCAGGCAATCGGGCGAATCAGGCGCCCCGCCATACAAACCCCGCCACTCACTGTCAGTGTAGGTGTGCAGCGCCAATGCATGGATATGATCGGCCAATTCATCCCGCAGAACCGCATTCACCGCCCGGTGGCGATTAATCAGGCGCTCACCACTAAAAGAAGGTGATACCAGCACAACCTTGAAGTGGGTTTCTGAGCCTGTCGGTACATTGTGCTGATGACTCTCATTCACCACTTCCAGATAAGCAGGATCAAAATGACTGAGTAATTTTTCTTCGATTCTGGACTGAATATTCATCAACTTTCCTCTTTCCCTTGTTGGGCTGTGTGCATGGTTGCAGAGCAGCGCTAATCCCCGAAATTTTACGCTACGCTCAGACTAAATTTAGTCATCTGCGGTGGCTTAACAAGGTCTGACTGGCAAATAAATCACTGGCTTTATACTAACTTACTGAGCCCCCGATATATATTTTTATATGAAAACAACTCCATCATCTATAACTAGAAGTGATTACCTGACTGTATTCCAATGGCCCGGAGTATTCAAAAAATATTATTAAATATCATGGGCTTGACAACTCATCTCTGAGTTGGGTGAATAATCCGTCGAAAAGTCAGATTTATCCTGTCATCCATGGCCTTGCGGCTTTTCGGCAGAGCATGTTGCCAGTATTGCTGGGTCAGGCCCGCCATCACCAGCAAACTACCATGGCCAAGTCTGATACGGTACTTTTCCCCATTATGACGGTGTCTGAAATCCATATTACGGCGCTGCCCCAGACTCACGGAGGCAATCACCGGGCTGGTACCTAACTCTGGTTCGTCATCGGCGTGCCAGCCCATACCATCTGCTCCATCCCGGTAATAATTAGCCAGCACGGCATTAAAACGGCTGCCCGTGAACTGTTCACAAGTCATTTTCAGTTCCCGCAATTCCTCAGTCCAGGGCAAAGGGCGCATATCCAGCCCGGAATAACGATATTGTGCTTCCGGGTCACCATACCAGGCTTGCAGGCGGGGGATTTTAACTTCCCGGCCGTAAATTCTGATACTATCCTGACGCCAGGCAAGTGTGCCTCTCAGAACAGCCAACAGGGCATCTGCCTCGCTCACAGAAAGAAAATCGGGCACATAACTTAAATCGGCATCTGCCAGTTGGATATCCTGTTGACCGAACAAATCATTTTGCATTATCGCTGTGGAACCTTGACCTCAATGAATACCAGATTGATCCTAACAGATAAGGCCCTTGAACTTTATCGCTATCCGGCCGAATCCCAACACAAAAGCGAGCAGGCCTGGGATGCCGCCGATGAATATATGCTCGGGCAGCTCACAGCTGAATCTGGCAATCTGAAAATATGGATCCTGAATGATGATTGTGGAGCCCTGTGTTGCGCTTTGGCAGATCACACCCCAAGGTGGATAGGAGACTCACTGGTGTCACAATTGGCGTGCCGGCAAAACCTCAACATCAACAACCTGGCACCAGACAGTGTGCAGTTCTTTGATAGTCTGAGCATACCTGCCGAAAACCCGGATCTGGTGCTGATTAAAATCCCCAGAACTCTGGCATTACTTGAACATCAGCTTTGCCAGCTGCAATCTGCAACTACCCCGCGAACACGTATTATCGCTGGTGCCAGGGTTAACCAGATTCATTCTTCAACCCTGGCTCTGTTCGAAAAATACCTGGGACCAGTTACCACTTCACTGGCAAAGAAAAAAGCCAGGCTGATATTTTGCCAGCCACAAGAGAATAAACACCTGCTTTCACCCTATCCTACCTGCTGGAAAATGCCAGATATGAACTGGCTGATACACAATCATGCCAATGTATTTGCCCGCCAGCAACTGGATATCGGCGCCCGCTTTATGCTTAAGCACCTGCCTGAAGCGCAGGGAAAAAAGGTGATTGATCTGGGTTGCGGAAATGGGGTTCTGGGCATGGCCATGCTCTGTTCAGCCTCGCCGGATGAAGTCTCATTCGTGGATGAGTCTTTTATGGCGGTGGCCTCGGCGAGTCAGAATGTTGCACATAATCTGCCTGAACACTTACGCCGATGTACATTTGTTGTCAGCAATTGTCTTGACCAGATTAAAACAGCAAAGGCCCATATAATCCTCTGCAATCCGCCCTTTCATCAGCAACAGCGCATCACCGATCATGTTGCCTGGCAGATGTTTAAACAGGCCAGAGATTGCCTGTACCCGGGTGGCGAGCTGAGAATTATCGGCAATCGCCACCTGGACTATCATCACAAACTGAAACGCTTGTTTGGCGGCTATCATCAGGTTGCAGCAAATAATAAATTCAGTATCTTATCAGCCATCAGAAGATAACCGCGGCTATCAAGCCCCAGAAGGAGCCCTATGAAAACCTGGCTTATTGCTTTTATGACACTGGTATCCATTGGCGTGATGGCCAAAGATGAAGGCGCCAAGATTCAGCCTGATAACCTTTTCCCCAGGGTTAAGCTGGAAACCAGCATGGGCGATATCGTGGTAGAGCTGGATCGGATCAAAGCCCCTATCACCACCAATAACTTTTTACTTTATGTGTCCAAGCGCAGCTATGAAGACACCATTTTCCACAGAGTTATCAAAGATTTTGTGGTTCAGGGCGGTGGTTATGACAGTGAATTTAACAGCAAACCGACGATTCGCACCATCTTCAACGAGTCCGGCAACGGCAATAAGAACGAACGCTATACCCTGGCCATGGCCAGAGAGAACGATCCGCACTCAGCCGGCAGGCAGTTTTTCTTCAATATGAATGACAATGACAGTCTGGATCCCGGCAGAAAATGGGGTTATGCGGTATTTGGCCGGGTTACCGAAGGCATGGACGTGCTGGATAAGATTGCCGCCGTAGAAACCGATGTGCACGAGACCTTTGGCTGGCCCGATGTGCCGATAGAGCCTGTGATACTGAAAAAAGCCACGATATTGCCACCGCAATTCTGAAATGCACTGATATTCCGGAAAAATATAATATTTATCACCACAGAGGCACAAAGGACACAGAGGTATTAATGATCTAATCCCCCATACTTCTCTGTGTTGAATTTAGCCTTACGCAAAAGTCACTAGATGCCCGACAACGGCACTCGGGCATGACCGGCCGTCGTTCCTGCGTGTTGTTGGCGGGAACCCAGTGCCTCAACGGGGTTCGTGCTTTTACTTCGCGCTGTCCTGCGCTACGTAAGCCAACCTTCTGTGTTCCACGTGTTCCCGACACTTTGGTCGTGTGGTGGTTTAAAAGCTTTTGACCACGAAAGGCACGAAAAACACGAAGGGTGTCAAAGCGTTTAACCATCGAAATCTCTGCGGCTTGGCGCCTTTGCGAGATCACAAAAGATAAATGCTGAAGATCTCGCAGAGTCCTGAACCGTTAATCTATTCTCTGTGGCTCTGCGGTTAAATAGCTTTTGTCAAAGGTCGCTGTATGCCCGACAACAACATTCGGGCATGACAGAAACCATTAAAACCTTTGCGCTCTATGCGACTATGTGGTGAAAGATGATGGTCGTGTGATGATGTAAACCTCAGCCTTCGCGGTGCTTCTTAATCAGCTCATAGGCCGCCTGAATATCCTGCGCTTTGGTCTTAGCCACCTCCAGTGCCTGCTTGGGCAGTCCTTTGGATACCAGCTTATCGGGGTGATTCTCGCTCATCAGCTTACGATAGGCCTTTTTAATCTTCGCCATATCGTCGCTTTTCTTCACGCCAAGGATTTGATAGGCATCATTCAGACTCTGGGCATCAGAGTATGTGCCTCGCCCCCTCGGCCCGCTACCACTTCTGCTACTGCTACTGCTACTGCGCCGATGATGGCTGCGGGTACGGAAACGTAATTCCGCTTCATAAACAGATAATAAATACAGCAACTCATGCTGACGAAAGCCCAGATAGCTGGCAGTGGTTTCCAGCACTTTCTGCTCAGCACTATCCAGACCACCGTCGGCGTAGGCGGCCTGGATCAGGATCTCAAGAAACACCTGCAATATGTCCCGGCGGCCATGGCAGGACTGATGAAATTCCTGCAAGGTTTGTTTTAAGGGGAAATCTGCGGCTTTACCCTCTCTGAAAGCCTGCTGGGCTTCGCTGCGGGTTTCTCCGCTCAGGCCCATTTGATCCATCAGCGCCGTAGCCATCTTAATCTCGTCGCTGGTCACCTGACCATTGGCTTTGGCTACATGACCCATGCAGGAAAACAGGGCATGAAAGAATACCGCCTGGCGCTTAAGATCGTCGGCTTTGCCAAAAAAACGCCCGAAACCGCCCATCTGATTAAAATCCTGGCTGTAACCACGATCAAACAAATGGCCGACGATAAAACCGAGGATGGCGCCAGGAATGCGACCAAACATAAAACCAAAGAAAGTACCGAGCACCTTTCCCCAAATGGGCATATAAGATTCCTTAACGATAATGCTTAAGTGCAAACACACCACTGACTGCGGCGGCTAATATACCCAATCAGTTCTCCTGACGCCAATTTCCCTGTGCCAGTTATCCATCATTGCAGGACTGTGAAATCCGCTACTTTAACCTAACTTCGGTATATTACTGGTAAAACAGGCTGAAACCCTTAAAATTGCCTTTTCGCCACTGATGGGTTTATCGAGCATCGTCCGCGCCTTTATGAAATTATCCCGTTTTACATTATTGCCTCTGGGGCTGTTTTGTACTGCCGTCTGGGCAGAGACAGAGTTATGTTTAGTGCCCCCGGAATTGTCGGTCAGTAGTCAGGCTCTGCCAGGCAATAATGACATCAGAGTCAAGGCCAAAGAAGCGCAGATACAACAGGATAAGCTTGCAGAATTCAGTGGGAATGTGGAAATTCAAAGCAAACAGGGCAATATCAGGGCTCAGCAGGCCCTGATAGACAAAACCGCCCGTCAGCTCAGAGCCAGCGGTGATATCGCCTTTACTGACAACCAGATTTATATCACCAGCGACAACATGGGCCTGGATCTGGCGTCCGGTAGCCTGTCACTTGATAACACCGAATATCAGATGCTCGGCTTTGTCGGCCGTGGTCAGGCAGAACATATCGATATCAGCAACCAGTATGGAATTGCTCTGGAAGAGGTCAGTTTTACCACTTGTCCCGCAGGTCAGGAAGACTGGTTAATAAAAGCCAGCAGCATTACGCTGGCGCCCGATGAAATCTGGGGCGAAGCAAGAAATACTCGTTTTTATCTGGGTGGTATACCAATACTATACCTCCCCTATTTCAGCTTCCCGGTCTCTGAACAGCGCCAGACTGGTCTGTTATTCCCGACCCTTTCCAGCTCGGATAGGGTCGGTGTTGCCTTTGAACAGCCCTATTACTGGAATATTGCCCCCAATTACGATGCCACATTCTCTCCGCGCCTGATGTCAGACCGGGGCCTGCAATTAAAAACTGAATTCAGATATCTGACCCAATCTCACAATGGCCAGCTTGATCTCGAATATCTCCATGATGACCGTCGCAGTGATCTCGACGAAGCCCGTTATTTTTATCGTTTTGTGCATCAGGGACAGTTATCAGAAAACTGGCAGGTAAGCGCCGAGATCAATGGCCTCAGCGACGACAACTATATCGTCGATCTGGGCTCAGACTTTTACAACAGAGCCGATACACACCTGAATCAGAATCTGCAACTCTGGTACTTCTCGGACAAGCTTAATTTTTCGGCACAGATACGGGATTTCGAAATCATTGGTAACCACCCAAACAGTTACCGTGCTATTCCGGAGCTGAAGCTGGATTATCATCAGGATCTGACCTCGCTGCTCAGGTTCAGATTTGATTCCGAACTGGCCCATTTTGAAAATGGCGAGCAAGACAGCCCATCAGCAACCCGCCTGCATCTCGCACCAACTCTGAGCCTGCCCTTGCACAACAGTTGGGGGGAATTTATCGCAGAGGGTACTCTGTTGCAGACATTTTATCGTCAGTCTCTGCCCGAAGGATCAACGCTGGATGAATCTGTCAGTCGTACTCTCGGACGAGGCCGGCTTTATGGGGCAATAAACTTTGAACGACAAATAGAACTTTTTGGCGATCAGATGACTCAGACACTGGAACCAAAAATGCAGTATCTGTATACCAGCTATCAGAATCAGCAGCAGATCGGACGTTACGACACCAGCAGATTACTGAATGATTACATCGGCTTATTTCGTGGTCAGGAATTTACCGGACTGGATCGCATCAGTGACTCTAACCAGTTTACTCTGGGTCTGACCACCAGGTTGCTGGATGACAATGACATTGAACAATTGCGTCTCAGTCTGGGACAGATATTCTATATCGGTGACACCCGCCTGCGCGACAACATCCGGGATGAAGACAGATCGGCGCTGGCGGCCGAACTGGACTGGCGCATCAGCTCAAAGTGGTTTGTACGCTCACAGATTCAACTTTCATCTGTGAATCAACGGGTTGAACGCAGTAACCTGTCGCTGGACTACAAACTGGCAGATGACAAGCTAATACAATTAAACCATCGCTATGTGCGGGATATTTCCGGTAACGAGATCGATCAGGTAGGGTTGACGGCGAGCTGGCCAATAACAAAAAACTGGCACTGGGTAGGACGCTGGTATAAAGACTTGTCAAGCAACAGGACCATTGAGAGTTTCACCGGTGTACAATATCAGTCCTGTTGCTGGGCACTGCAATTTGTCGCCCAGCGGTATCTCAGTAACAGATTTGACGCTCTGGGTGAACAGAGTAGCGATGAGTTCGAGTCAGGTATCGCATTACAATTTGTATTTAGAGGATTTGGTGGCAAAGATTCGGCCAGATCCCTGTTAAATGAAGGGCTGTTCGGATATCGGCATCCCTATTTTTTGAATAATTGATATGGTCGGTCTGGTCGCCATGCACTTTACCCTTGACCACAGCGTAAAAGTGGGCAAGCTGGGCGGCGATCAGGATCCGGAGAATTACAAACTAATGAAGTCGAATATGAAACTAAACGCTGTACTATGCTTTTTACTGTTTTTCCCGGCTGCTGTAAGCAGTCAACCTCAGGAACTCGATCGTGTCGCAGTCATTGTTGACCAGGGTGTGGTGCTGGAAAGTGAGATCCAGGAACTGGTCGAATCGGTTAAACGTAATGCCGTTGCCTCTGGCCAGGATCTGCCATCAGATCAGGCGGTACGTACCCAGGCCACAGAACGTCTTATTCTGACCAGTTTGCAAATGCAGATGGCGGAACGTATGGGGATCCAGGTCAGCGATCCGCAACTGGAACAAACCATTGCCAGTATCGCCGAAAGCGAGGGTGCCACAGTGGAACAACTCAGGGCCAGCCTTGCCGCAGAGGGGGTAAGCTATGACAGCTACCGTGAAGAGGTTCGCCGCGAACTGATTACCGGTGAAGTACGCCGGGCCAATGTTCGCCGTCGGGTCTATATCACGCCTCAGGAAGTGGAAAGCCTGGTAAGACTGATGCAACAACAGGGCCTTGAACAGGCGGAATATCGACTTGGTCATATTCTGATCGGTTTTCCTCCCGAGCCAACAGAAGAAGATATCGAAAGCGCCAGAGACAGGGCTGACAAGGTGCTGGAATTGCTCAATAACGGCTCAGATTTTGCGAAAATTGCCATTGCATCTTCGTCCGGTGCCAAAGCCCTTGAAGGCGGCGATATGGGCTGGATGAATATCAACGCCATGCCTACCCTTTTCGCTGAGGCCGTACAGGACAAAAAAACCGGCGAACTGATTGGTCCGATTCGCAGCGGCGCCGGATTTCATATCCTCAAGGTGATGGATCTTAAAGGCATTGAGCAGGTAGAAATCGTTGAAGTTAACTCTCGCCATATTCTGATTAAGCCCACAGTGATCCTCAGTGAAGAGCGGGCAAAAAAGATGCTGGAAGAATTCAGACAACAGATTCTTGCCGGCGAGGCGGATTTTGCTGAACTGGCTAAAGAGCACTCAGCCGATCCCGGTTCTGCCCTCAAAGGTGGTGAGCTGGGCTGGTCAGATCCCAGTGCTTATGTGCCCGCTTTCAAAGAGGCACTGGAAAACCTTGAGAAAGATCAGATAAGTCAACCCTTCCGCTCATCTCATGGCTGGCACATTGTTCAGTTACTGGACAGACGGATTGGGGATGTCACCGATAAGGTTCAGGAAGAAAAGGCTTATCGACTGTTGTTTAACCGTAAGTTTGCCGAAGAAACCGATGACTGGTTGCGGGAAATGCGCGACAGCGCCTATATCGAAGTGCTGGAGTAACAGGCTTTGAGTGACAGACCTCTGCGTATCGCCATTACTCCGGGTGAGCCTGCCGGTATTGGCCCGGATCTGATCATCACCTTATTGCAACAACAATGGGACGCTCAGCTGGTGCTTTTTGCCAGCCAGGAGATGTTGCTGCAAAGAGCGAAAGCTCTGGACCTGCCGCTGACACTACTACCCTACTCTGAAACGCAGCATGAGTTGCAACAGCCCGGGCAAGCCTATATCCAGGATATCCCCGTGGCCAACACAGTGATTCCCGGGCAACTGGATCAGGGCAATGGTCAGTATGTGGTGGAAACCCTGCGTCAGGCCAGTGTTAAGAATCTCAGTGGTGAATTCGATGCGGTGGTCACCGGCCCGGTGCATAAAGGCATTATTAATCAGGCTGGTATTTCATTCAGTGGTCATACTGAGTATTTCGCCCATCAGGCCAATATCGCCGACGTCGTCATGATGCTCGCCACTGAAGGGTTGCGGGTGGTGCTGGCCACCACGCATATTCCGCTGGCCTATGTATCCAAAGCCATTACTGAAGCGCGGTTGCATAAAGTCATCCGTATTGTGCATGAAGATCTCAAGTCCAAATTTAATATTCCCCATCCCAGGATTTTTGTGTGTGGATTGAACCCCCATGCCGGTGAAGGTGGACACCTTGGCACCGAAGAGCTGGATGTGATCATTCCATCACTGGAAAGGCTCAGGGCGGAAGGTCTGGATCTGACCGGCCCCTTGCCGGCTGACACCATTTTCCAGCCTAAGTATCTCGAACAGGCCGATGCGGTACTCGCCATGTATCATGATCAGGGCCTGCCGGTACTTAAATATAAAGGCTTCGGTGCTGCCGTTAACATTACTCTGGGTCTGCCCTTTATCCGCACTTCCGTGGATCATGGTACTGCTCTGGATCTGGCTGGTAGCGGTAATGCCGATACCGGTAGTTTCAGGTTGGCCCTGCAAAAAGCCATTGAAATGGCCGGAGCCCGGCGATGAGCAAAAAACACCTCGGCCATACCGCAAGAAAACGTTTCGGTCAGAATTTCCTGCACGATCCCTATGTCATCTCATCCATTATTGACGCCATCAATCCGCAGCCGGGTGAAAACCTGGTTGAAATTGGTCCGGGTCTGGGCGCCTTAACCGAGCCGGTCTGTGATCAGACTGACAAACTGACAGTGGTCGAACTGGACAGAGATCTGGCTGCCCGCTTACGAAGCCACCCTTTTATTGCTTCGAAGCTGAATATCATCGAAGCCGATGCGATGAAATTTGATTTTGCCTCCCTCGCTGACAGAGAAAAGCCGCTGAGGGTGTTTGGCAATCTGCCTTACAATATCTCTACGCCGCTGTTATTTCATCTGTTCAGCTTCGCAGAGCACATCAGTGATATGCATTTTATGCTGCAAAAAGAAGTGGTTAAACGCATGGCGGCGGCCCCGGGCAGCAAAGATTATGGCCGGCTGTCGGTGATGACCCAATACCACTGTCAGGTATTGCCGGTACTGGAAGTACCACCGGGCGCGTTTAAACCTGCGCCCAAGGTAGACTCCGCAGTAGTCAGGCTGCTTCCCTACACTGACAAACCGGTGAAGGTGAACAGTGCCCAGCGACTGAATCAGGTTTGCGCACAGGCTTTTAATCAGCGACGCAAAACCATCCGCAACAGCCTGAAAACCTTGCTTGATGAAGAACAAATCAGCGCCCTTGGCTTGAATCCGGAAGCCAGAGCAGAGACACTCTCTCTGACTGACTTCGCCACGCTGGCCAATGTCATTCAGAATTCATCAGGGGACTGACAAATGAGTGAGGCAATCCGCATCCGGGTAACGAGCCAGCATCTTGCTGAGAGTTCTAACCCGGCTCAACAGAAATATGCTTTCGCCTACCATATCAGCATTGAAAACTGTGGACGGGAAGCTGTACAACTTCTGAACCGTTATTGGCTGATCACCGATGCTGACGGTAAAAAAACCGAGGTCAGAGGTGCGGGAGTGGTAGGAAAACAGCCGGTTATCGCGCCAGACGAATGCTACGAATACAGCAGCGGCGCGATTCTGGATACACCTGTAGGCACTATGCAGGGTTACTATGAAATGCAAAGTGCTGACGGCAACACCTTTCAGGCACCTATACCGGTGTTCAGTCTCGTTGTTCCTAATCTGATTAACTGATGCGCACTTTTATCATTGGCGATATTCAGGGTTGCTACTCGGCACTGCGGCGACTATTAGACAGTGTCGGTTTTGAACCCGGAAAAGATAAACTATGGGGTGCCGGAGACCTTATCGGCCGCGGGCCTGAGTCTCTGCAAACACTGAGGTTTTTTTCTTCACTTGGAGAAAATGCCAATTCAGTGCTGGGTAACCATGATCTCCATTTTCTGGCGGTACATCTGGGTATAAAGGCACCAAAAACCCAGGACAAATTTGCCCCCATACTCAAAGCAGAAGACCGTGATGCACTGGTACACTGGCTCAGACAACGTCCGATGACCTGGATGCCGGATGCCAATACATTGCTCAGTCACGCGGGGTTATACCCCGACTGGACCCTGGCTGAAGCTGCTGCTTTTGGGCAAGAAGTTGAGCGGGTTCTGCGCAGCGACGACTGGCAGGAGTTGCTTGCCACCATGTATACCAATGATGCCAAAGCATGGAGCCAGGACTTAGCCGGACACGAGCGTTTAGTTTTTATTATTAATGCCCTGACCCGAATGCGCTGGGTGACCACCGATCACAAGCTCGACCTGATGAGTAAATCAGGTCTGAATAATATAACAACGGGGCTGTATCCCTGGTTTAGTCATCCTGATCGCAGGCTCAGAGAGGATCAACGTGTATTGTTCGGTCATTGGGCAGCGCTGGAGGGTAATACGGGTCAGCATAATTGCATCGCTCTCGATACCGGCTACATCTGGGGTGGCAAGCTGACAGCTATAGAGATTGAAAGCGGAAGGTTTTATCAGACAGGTTCGGTTTAAGAATAAAATCTTTGCGTCGATACAAGGACTTAGCATATGTTTAACTTGCCAAGTGATCTATACCCATTACTCTGGTAATTTTGCCATTAACAATTGACCAACAGCTGTCCCGGGGATTTCTATGAAACTTACAGTAGCAATGCGCGTAATAGGTGGCTTTGCCATCATCACCCTGCTGCTATTTATTATCAGCATTTTTTCTCTAGTCAATCTCAGCAGCGTCGATTCGGCCGTTGAAGAAGTAAATGAGCTGGCAATTCCTACTCTGCAGGGCAGCAGTGGATTAAAAGTTTCCTTCGTCAATATGGGCAGAATTACCTTTGAAGGCTATTATGAGACGGATCTGACCAAACTGGATACATTGCAGGAACAGCTCAACAGCAGTAAGGGTAATTTTGAAAGCCAGCTGAAACAGCTTAAATCTGCAGTAAGCGGCCAGGCAGCACTGACGAAATCAATCAACGAAGTGGAGTCCGTTTACCGGGAATATGAAAAGAACATAGTCAGAATGTTTGACAGTCGCCGCAACGACCTGCAACTGGGTCAGCGTCTGTCCATGCAATTGATGAATCTGGAAGACAACACAGATGATACCTCGATGTTGTTGCTGGATTTTTCCGATCTCAATGATGCCCGCAGTGGTGGCCCGCTGTCAGAGGCAGCACAAATAGGTGCCGATCTGGAAACCGAACTGATGTCACTGATCAGTGTGGCATCACAATATAACAAGACCAACGATCTGACACGGGCGGAAACCATAGGTAATGAATTAAAACTGACCCTGGATAACGTACTCAGTACTAAACAGAGCATGCTCGACAGTGCAGCAGACAGAGACAGCAGCGGCATGCTCTCTGATATTGAGGAAATGCTCCTGGATATTGAAAGTACAGTGACCTCCTCACAGGGAATTATCAACAATCAGGTTTCTCGTCTGGAAAGTCAGGCCAACGCCAGCGGCGCGCTGGCTGATTCAGAAACCAATATCAATGCAGCAGTTGTCGAGTTGGATGCCCTGTTAAAACAAGCCAATAATATCACCGCTGTGGCCAAGGAAGATGTTGCCGATTCAGTGGCCACAGGCACCACCAGCACCATTATTATTATGCTGGTATCGGCAGGAGCGGCCGCCGCTATCGCCTTTTTCAGTGTAAGAGCCATTACAGTACCGCTGAATAAAGTCAATGAAATGCTGCATGTGGTTTCCGGAGGGGACCTGACCCAGAAGCTGGATGATTCTTCTCAGGATGAATTCGGTGAACTGGCAAGGAACTGTAATAATCTGATCGACAGCCTTAAAAACCTGATATCAGGTATCAGCTCAAGAGCCAGCCAGCTCGCCGCTGCCTCAGAGCAAACCTCGACAGTCACAGCACAAACCACCCGCTCTATTCAGGAGCAAAAATCGCAGATCGCTCAGGTAGCGACGGCGACTACAGAAATGAACAGCACGTCACAACTGGTATCACAAAGCGCGGAGGATACCCTGAACGAGATCCGCAATGCCGATTCAGAGGCGGAGAAGGTCAAAGTCATTTCCGAAGAAAACAGAACCACGATTATGGCACTGGCACAGGAAGTTGAAAAAGCCAGCGAAGTCATCAACAAGCTGAATCAGGACAGCGCCAGCATAGGCGGAATTCTGGATGTGATTCGCGGTGTGGCCGATCAGACCAACCTGTTAGCGCTTAATGCCGCCATAGAGGCAGCCAGAGCCGGTGAACAGGGCCGGGGCTTTGCGGTGGTAGCCGATGAAGTCAGAACCCTTGCCAGCCGCACCCAGGAGTCTACTCAGGAAATTCAGTCCATGATTGAAATTCTGCAGGCCGGGGCGGAAAAAGCCGTTACCGTGATGCAACAGGGCAAACAACAGGCAGAGGTCTGTGTCGCACAAACCGAAAAAGCCACTTCGGCGCTTGATCTGATCACTAACGCTGTACATAAAGCCCACGACGTTTCCAGCCAGATAGAACAATCGGCCAGAGAGCAACATAAGGTGTCTCAGGAAATCAGCGAGAAACTGGAGAATATCGTCGCCATCGCCGAAGAAACCTCAACCGGCGCCGAGCAGACCACCGACTCCAGCCACGAAGTGGCCAAACTCGCCGATGAACTGCAGGGCTCGGTAAAGCAGTTCAGGGTTTAAAACTTGCAATTTCACTGCGGAGTCGCAGAGTTCGCGGCGGTAACGGAGATTAAAGATTCAAATCTCTGCGCCCTCTGCGACTTTCCGGTTAAATAGCTTTTGTCTAAGGTCACTAGATGCCCGATAACGACATTCGGGCATGGCACAACTATTAGATCCTCTGCGCTCTCTGTGCCGCTGTAGTGAAAATCTGTTTTCTTGTGGTTAGTGGTAAAAGGCCTTCAACCACGAAACATAAAAAATCGCCTGGAGCGATTTTTAACGCCAGTAGTTTAATGGCGGCCCGCAGGGCGAAGGGCAGGGACAGTCCGGAGTAAACCCACGAACAAATAACATTCTCTCGCAGAGCCGCTGAGAACGCGGGGGAGTTATGGCACCCATTCCACATTTCTCTAAGTCTTTGCGCCTCTGCGAGATGGAATCTATTCGACAAATATCCTGGGACAGTCCAATAAATTGGCCCCTACAAGGTATGCCCTTCTCCGTGATCTCCGCGTCTCTGCGGTGAAATCTGCTTTTGATGTGGTTCGTGGTAGAAAGCTTCTTTAAACTTCCAGCACCTTGCGTCGTTGCAGGGTCTTAAATACCAGCGGATAGGGATTTTCTTCATCGGCCTGCAGATGCTCTTCTTCCAGTGCGCGCCAGTTGGCCTGGGCCTGGTAGTCAGGAAAAAAGGTATCGCCGTCCACATCCAGCTTGATCTCTGTGATATAGAGACGCTCACAAAGCGGCAGAAAATGACTGTAGAGGGTCCCCCCTCCTATCACCATCACTTCTTCAGGCTGCTCTTTTTGCGCCAGTTCCAGGGCCTGCTCCGGGCTCTCTGCCCGCTCGACACCCTCGGCCTTAAAAGTCGGGTCGCTGCTGACCACAATGTTCTTGCGGCCAGGTAAGGGCTTACCAATGGACTCAAAAGTCTTGCGGCCCATAACCACAGGTTTGCCCAGGGTTATTTTTTTAAAATGTTTAAGATCAGCAGGCAAATGCCAGGGCATGCGGTTGGCTGACCCTATTACCCGCCCTTTGGCCATTGCCGCTATCATTGAAATTCGCATTCTGTTCCTCACCTCGTGTAGATAATCTCTACTCCGGAATCATCATCGGGATCATCATCGTCCCAATCGTCATCATCATCCGGTTCCTGTAATTGTTCTTTGTGATAGGTATCCCATTTAAACCCGACTTCTTCTGACGCTTCTTCCGCTTCCTGTTCTTCGGGAAGGCTGTCCAGAAAGCCCATTACCTGCTGGCAAAGGGTTTCAGTACCCAGCTTGCTCAGTGCGCTGATACAGAAACTTTTTTCCTGCCAGTCCAGGGTGGTTATCACCTCTTGTTTAATCAGTTCAAGTTCTTCTTCACTGACCAGATCTGTTTTATTAAAAACCAGCCAGCGCGGTTTCTGCGCCAGCCTGGGGCTGTACTGCTCGAGTTCTGCCACTATAGTTTTGGCGTTTTCCGCCGGGCTGGAACCATCCACGGGCAAGACATCAATAATATGTAACAACACCCGACAGCGTTCCAGATGCTTTAAAAAGCGAATACCCAAACCGGCGCCATCGGCTGCCCCTTCAATAAGCCCCGGAATATCTGCAATCACAAAACTGCGTTGTCCTTCAACCCTGACCACACCAAGGTTGGGAATAAGCGTAGTGAAGGGGTAATCCGCCACTTTTGGCTTGGCCGCAGACACACTTCTGATAAAGGTGGATTTACCGGCATTAGGTAAGCCCAGTAAACCGACATCGGCCAACAGCATCAGTTCCAGTTTAAGGTTACGCACATCGCCGGGAGTGCCATCGCTTTTCTGTCTCGGCGCCCTGTTGGTACTGCTTTTAAAGCGGGCATTACCCAGACCATGAAAACCGCCTTTGGCCACCATCAGTTTCTTGCCGTGGCGGGTCAGGTCTCCCAGTACTTCGCCAGTGTCCACATCCGTAGCCCGGGTACCCACCGGCACCTTGATGGTTAGATCTTCACCACTGCGGCCGGTACAATTACTACCCTGACCGTTCTGGCCGCGCTGGGCCCGATGAATGCGTTCAAAACGATAGTCCACCAGTGTATTAAGGTTTTCATCAGCAATCAGGTAAACACTGCCGCCATCCCCACCGTCGCCACCATCGGGGCCACCTTTGGGAATGTACTTCTCACGACGGAAGCTTATGACGCCGTTACCACCGTCGCCCGCTTCGACGCGGATTTCAGCTTCATCTACAAATTTCATCTGTCTGACCTCACTGGCAAACTGCTTAGGGGCATTCTACCGGATTAATATTGCATTATGATATTGCTCTGCGGGTTGCTGCCCTTCTCTTTGCAGGAACAAACCCGGAGCAAAAAAAAACCCCGCTTCGGCGGGGCTTTTCAAGTTATGTGAGCTGCCGTTTACTCAGAAACGATACTCACATACTTGCGGTTCTGGGGACCTTTTACTTCAAACTGAACCTTGCCGCTCTCAAGAGCAAACAGGGTGTGATCCTTGCCCAAACCTACGTTGCTGCCAGCGTGAAACTTAGTGCCACGCTGACGAACGATAATGCTGCCGGCCAGCACAGATTCACCACCAAAACGCTTAACACCTAAACGTTTGCTTTCTGAATCACGACCGTTACGAGTACTACCACCCGCCTTTTTATGTGCCATCTGTCAGTACTCCTCTTAAGCGCTAATACTGGTAATCTTCACTTCAGTGAACCACTGGCGGTGGCCCATCTGAGTGCGTGAATGCTTACGGCGACGGAACTTAACGATCTTGATCTTATCGCCACGACCATGAGTAACCACTTCCGCCTTAACTTTACCACCATTGACAAATGGGGTACCGATCTTAATGTCATCACCGTTGCTGACCATTAACACATCGTCAAATTCAACAGACTCGCCTGGTGCGACCTCGATCTTTTCAAGACGAACGGTTTGGCCTTCAGCCACACGGTGTTGTTTACCACCACTTTGGAAAACCGCGTACATACTTAACTCCGCTCTATGCGTCTTCATGACGCTACAATTCTAAAACAGGGCGCGAATTGTACGTGAAGTGCGCAACCGGGGCAAGAGCTATCGTCAAATTATTTAACTGGTCCACGCCCCGCATGGCGGGCCATTGGGGCAGAGGGCTGACAACCCTTTTTAGGCCGATATTATAACCTGAATCCACCTCACTTTACTGGAACAGAAATCGGATTTCTGCAAGAATGCCGCCAGACTTCAACCGATATGCCCAAAAAACGATGAATATAGCGCAGATTCGCCAACTGGCAGAGCAGGACATGCAGGCAGTAAACCAGTTGATTCAGCAGCAGGTCAGCTCTGACGTGGCACTGATCAATCAACTGGGCTTTTATATCGTTAACAGTGGCGGCAAGCGCATCCGGCCTTTGATTTGTGTTCTCAGCGCTCAGGCTATGGGCATTCAGAATAACCAGCATCATACCCTGGCAGCCATTATCGAGTTTATCCATACCGCCACCCTGTTACATGACGATGTGGTGGATGAGTCGACTATGCGTCGCGGCCGCGAGACCGCCAATGAGCTGTTCGGCAATCAGGCCAGTGTGCTGGTGGGGGATTTTCTGTATACCCGTTCTTTCCAGATGATGGTCAGCCTCAAGCGCATGCGGGTGATGGAAATTCTCTCCGATGCCACTAACGTGATCGCCGAAGGTGAAGTATTACAGTTGATGAACTGCAATGACCCGGATATCAGCGAACAGCGTTATATGCAGGTGATCTACAGTAAGACGGCCCGTTTGTTTGAAGCCGCCACGCAACTGGCCGCCGTGCTGACCGATCAACCCCCTGAAACAGAACAGGCGCTGCAGGATTACGGGCGCTATCTTGGCACCGCCTTTCAGCTGATTGACGATGTGCTGGATTATGATGCAGACAGCGATAAAACCGGTAAGAATGTCGGGGACGATCTGGCCGAGGGCAAACCCACGCTGCCACTGCTGTATGCCATGTGGCACGGTAATGCTGAGCAATCGGCCCTGATCCGCAGCGCCATTGAAAATGGCGACGGGCTGGCTGATCTGCAGCCTATTCTCAAAGCCATGAGTGAGACTGGTGCGCTGGACTATACCCGGGAGAAAGCCGTTCAGGCCTCAGAGCAGGCTATTGAGTCTATCCGGCATATCGCCGACAGCGAATACAAACAGGCGCTGATTGCCCTGGCCATGCTATCAGTAGACAGAGTCGCTTAGTCTCTACTCTGGCGCGTTTGTACCCCGGATGAATCGACGGCAAAAGTATCCAGTTCACTGATAACATCCCGTGTTGTTCTGACGTTAGCATAACGCCCTTTGGTGGTCAGAATAGTGGCCCTGTGCAACTCAGGCGTAATCGCCGCGGTGGCATCAGAGATCAAGGTCACCTGATAGCCAAGATCTGCCGCCCCTCTGACCGCACTGCTGACACATTCATTGGTATAGACCCCGGCAATATACAGATCGGTAATGGTCAGATTATGCAGCACATAATGAATATTGGTAGACGTCCACAGGCCACTGGCTGTCTTGTTAATAATAATTTCATCACCTTTTGGACCCACTTCAGGCAGGAATTCGGCTAGTTCCGAACCGGGAGGTGCATGCACCCCCAGACGTTTATGTTCCGGGCTGCGATCACGACCATCCCGGGTCAGGCTCTGGATCCGGGCATGGATCACCTCCAGACCCAGTTGCCGGGATTTTTCCTGCAGCCGGGTAGTATTCGGCACCACGGTATTTTCTACTCTGTTCAGGTAATACTGGATAGCCTCTTCAGATACACCTGACTTCCTGTGATTTTCAAACAGACCATGGCCTTCGCTGGCCCCAAGATATTGCAGATCAATACACAATAATGCAGCGCGGCGCACACAGGCGGACTGACGGGTGAGCTCCTGCTCCGGCATGCAGGGTTTGGGTTCTGAGTCTTTGATCGGATGATTGTGACTACCGGGAAGATTGGCTTTACGCATCCTGCGCTCCTGTCAACCGGATATGTTTATTCTGACGCAAAGAATTACTTTTATCCTGTGCGGGGGCCGCCCCCTGTCTTCTGTAAGCCACTACCATCAGCATACATCTCTCCTTCAACGCCGCATATACAGACTGAACGTCTCTGTCTGATTATAGACAACCAGTTTAATTAACCAATGTGCTGAAATAGCGAAGTAAAGCATGAGCCGTGCAGACAATAGCGCCCGTTGGCACATACCGCTAAATTTTCCGGCAATGAGCGGGATCCTCTGCTAGCTTAAAAGCAGGTTTTCTCATCACCTGTGCGCCAACATGAAATATGCTCCGCTTCCGATTAAAATGGACAGTACCTCCAACGGAGAATTTGTCCCGCCAACGCTCAGTAAACGGGAATTACAGATCAATCAGCTCGCCCACGAGCAGGTTGAGCTGAACGCCAACAAACTGGGCCTGGATCGCAGAACCTTTGTGATGTCTGCCTGTGCCGCGGCCACCACCTTGCTGTGTGCCAATAAGGTCAATGCTGCGGCTGGCCTCAATGGCGGTTTTTATCAGTTGTCTGGAGATGCCGCACTGGAGTCTGAGCCCGCCACTGAGGTGTTATCCGGAAATGAGTTTATCTTCGATATTCAGGGGCATTTTGTCGACCCGGACGGTCGCTGGCTAAACCAGTTGCCGGAACAGGCAAAACCTTTTTCCGGAATGCCCGGCGCAAACTGTCCATTGGCAGATATGCCCGGTGACAAAACCTATCTGCAATGCCTGGGGCCAAAACAGTTTGTAAAAGATGTGTTTCTCGACAGTGATACCAGCATGATGGTGCTGTCTTTTGTTCCCTCGCGCCGGGAGAGCGAACCGTTGACCATAGAAGAGGCCGACGCCACCCGCAGAATTATCGATGAAATGGAAGGCGATCAGCGTCTGCTGTTACATGGCCGGGTAAATCCTAATCAGGATGGCGATTTACAGGGGATGGACGAACTGGCGGAGAAATGGCAGGTCAGCGCCTGGAAACCTATACCCAATGGGGCCCGGATGGTAACGGCTTCTTTATGCATAACGAGCCCGGCGTTGCCATGATCGAAAAGGCCCGACAGCTTGGGGTGCGCAATATCTGTATTCACAAAGGCATTCCTTTTGGCAAACAATCCTACCAACACAGTTTGTGTACAGATATCGGTGTTGTTGCCAAAGCCTACCCGGATATTAACTTTATTATTTATCACTCAGGCTTTGACCCGGATGTTGAGGAACAGGGGTTTGTGGATGGCAGTGGCCGGGCCGGTATCGACAGTCTGGTCCAGTCTCTTATCGACAACGAGATCCCGCCAAATTCTAACGTTTACGCCGAGTTGGGTTCTACCTGGCGTTTTGTGATGCGCCACCCACAGCAGGCCGCTCATCTGCTGGGCAAACTCTTCAAATATGTTGGTGAGAATAATGTGTTATGGGGAACAGATTCCATCTGGTATGGCTCTCCACAGGATCAGATTCAGGCCTTTCGTGGCTTTCAGATCAGCGATGAATTCCGGGAAAAATATGGCTATCCCGAGCTGACGCAAACACTCAAAAGCAAAGTCTTTGGCTTAAATGCCACGGTACCTTATAACATCAGCATGGAAGAAGTCGCGCGTTTCACTGGCGGCGATCATATCGCGCTCAACAAAGCCCGCTACCTTGAGAACCCGCAACCTCATTTTCGTACCTATGGACCAAAAACCCGGCGCCAGTTTCTAAACCTGATGAAGTGGCAGGAGGGATAAGGCCGTAAAAACATTCCCGACATTTCCGGCATACAGTCCTTTTGAGTCAGGCTCCCTGCCTTTTTCAAAAGCCCAGCTTCGGCGTCCTTGCCTTCGCGCTGTTCACTGAAAATGCGTTACATTTTCCAGTCGCTCACAGCCCATGGACATCGCCGAAAAAACGTTCCCGACATTTTCGGCATACCGTCCATCCATGGACATCGCCGAAAAAACGTTCCCGACATTTTCGGCATACCGTCCATCCATGGACATAAAAACCGGCGAAAGCCGGTTTTTTGTTTATCTGAATTTAACGCCTTTTTTAGCCGTTAACGAAATCCTCGCCCATCTTGATATCGCCGCGCAGGCCTTCGAGCATATCGTTTTTGGCTTTCTCTTCAAAATCACTCAGCTTACCGTAAGGCAGTATCTCCTCAACACCGTCTTTACCCAGGCGCACAGGGTGAGAGAAGAAGCGGGCATCATCGGAGTTAGTTTCCACATAAGTGTATTCCACTACGTTTTCACCGCGCATTGCAGCCACCAGTGACAGACAGAAACGGGCCGCAGCCTGCCCCATAGACAGAGTAGCAGAACCACCACCGGCTTTGGCCTCAACCACTTCGGTACCGGCGTTCTGAATACGGTGGGTCAGGCTCTCGATTTCTTCGTCAGAAAACTCCACCCCTTCAACCTGAGACAGCAGTGGCAGGATAGTGGTACCGGAATGACCACCGATTACCGGTACATGTACATTGGCCGGATTCAGATCTTTAAGGTTGGCCACAAAGGTCTCGGCGCGGATCACATCCAGGGTGGTCACACCAAAGAGTTTGTTCTTGTTATACACACCTTTGGCCTTGAGAGCCTCGGCGGCAATGGCCACAGTAGTATTAACCGGGTTAGTGATAACCCCGATGCAGGCCTCCGGGCAATTGTCGGCTACCGCTTCTACCAGGTTTTTAACAATACCGGCGTTGATATTAAACAGATCGGAACGGTCCATGCCCGGCTTACGGGGAACACCGGCCGGAATCAGCACAATATCGGCTCCTTTAAGGGCATCAGCCAGATCATCTTTACCATAGCCCTGTACTTTTACATCGGTAGGAATATGACTGAGATCAACGGCCACACCAGGTACTACAGGGGCAACATCGTACAAAGATAAGGCAGAACCCGCTGGTAACTGGGTTTTCAGCAATAAAGATAAGGCCTGGCCTATTCCGCCAGCAGCACCTAAAACCGCTACTTTCATGATTTTCTCCTGTGAATGGTAATCGTCGCTGAGCATCAGCTTGCACTCCCGATTTATCAAGACAGCAATAAGCGGGAGGCAGTAATTGAATAAATATGCCGGCAAAGTCTACTGTCTGGCGAACACCATAGCAAGTGCCTAAACCCTCTGAAGACGCCCCAAACCTGCGTAAACAGGCACTGTAAGCGGCCATTACCGGGCACAGGGCCAGCATAAGACTATGGTATAGCATCGCAAGGTAAGTATAATAATGCGATTCGAGAGCAGACTGGATACAGCATGACAGCCAAACAAGACGACCTGATTAGATCTTTTAAAGCCTTTCTCAAAGCAGAGAATTTTGGTTCGCAGGGTGAGATTGTCGAAGCCCTCAAAGAACAAGGCTTTGAGAATATCAGCCAGTCAAAAGTCTCAAGAATGCTGAGCAAATTCGGGGCGGTACGTACCCGCAATGCCCGCGGGGATATGGTCTACTGTCTGCCCCCGGAACTGGGTATGCCCACGGCAAAAAGTCCGCTCAAGCAACTGGTACTGGATATTGTGCATAACAATGTGATGGTTATCATCCGCACCAGCCCCGGCGCCGCGCAGTTAATCGCCCGTCTGCTCGATTCACTGGGTAAAGCAGATGGTGTGCTGGGCACCATCGCCGGTGACGATACTATTTTTATCGCCCCTGCAGATATCAACCGTATCGAAGAGACCCGCAAACGGGTAGAGACGTTATTTGAGAATGTGTGAAAAAAGTGGGGTCAGAGTAAACTTTTAAACTTTTTAACGGAGACCTAAGCCATGGTTACTCTGACTAGTGAAAAAAGTTTACTCTGACCCCACTTTTTTATTTCACCGCCAGATCCAGCCATACCAGGCGGTGATCGGAGGAGGCATTACGATCTTTTACCAGCCTGAATAAGGGCTCATCAGGGGTGGGCCAGAATACTCCACCATCCACAACTTTCCAGCCAGCTTCGGAGGGCAGCACATAGTCCGGGCGCATACGCCAGGCCGCGGTGTGAATCGCGCCCAGGGGATTATCCGGGCTATGCTGCACCCCACCCTCACTTTTGGGCACAAAGCCACCATTCACCTTAGGGTGAGTCAGCAGGTTCACTATGGGCTCTTTATAGGCATCGCCCTCCGTCTGTGAGGCGTTGAGATCCCCGACCAGAACAAAACGCTTGCCCTTAAAACCACCTCTGGTGCCCTGGTCGTCATAGATATAGGCTGCCTGTTTATCGCCACTCAGATAATCCACCCAAAAACGCACTTCATCATGGTTCCGCTTGCCGTTGCGATCTTCAGGGCCGTCAAAGACAGGCGGTGTAGGGTGGCTGGCCAGCACATGCACCGTTTTGCCATTGATATCGACGGGAATATCCCAGTGAGATTTTGAAGATAGCCGCAAAACCTGTTGCGCTGCAGGGGAAAACCAGGGTTTACCCTGCTCGTCTACCACAGCACTCATCAGATTATCGGGCATGTCCTTCCATAAAAAGCGTTGAAAGGTACGCACCTTGTCCTTGTGGATCGGAAAGCGGCTTAACACAGCCATCCCATACTGACCGGGATAGAGCCCGAAACCGAATGCGTCGGCTCCGCTGCCTGAGGCCACACCATCATTATCCAGATCATGACCTGAATCGACACCGGTATTAACCGGTGCAATATAAAAATAGGGATAATCTATGGGCTCGGCACCGGACTGAGACTGGTTCAGATAGTTGCGCACAAAAGCCTGAATGCCCTTTTGGTGATCCGGATGGTAGTCAAATTCATTCAGCAGCAGAATATCCGGCCGTACCCGCTGAATAATCTCCGCAGTATTACGTATCTGCGGGTGTTCACCACTAGCCAGGTGGGCAAACATTTCCTCGCCAGAAACCTGCGTACCTCGGGGCACATAGTTCTCCGCCTCCATGCTGACATTAAAGGTGGCGACGCGGATTTCCATTGCCTGCACTCCTGTGGTGATTAATGCAAACAATATCATTATCTGGTTTCTCATAGTCAATCCTTGTTTACTCTGCAGAAAAAAGCCGACCTTAAGGTCGGCTTATCATGTTACAGCATCAGAAACTGAGCTGATTTAACTCGGGTTTAACTCAGAATTATCAGAAATTGTAGTTAAAGCCTATACGTGCCTGCCACAATGACGCATCACCCTGCCGGCTTTCCGGCGTTGGATCATCAAAGTCTGCAGTATTGAACGTTACGCGCTCTGCAATACCCCAATCATCATTTAACATGTTGGTGAAATTGTCTATAACCAGGAATACGCTGGCAGTATGGCCATCCATAAATCCGGGCAACTCCTGACTGACACGCACATCAACTTTATTCCACCAGGAACCGTCTTCACCATTACGCTCGTTACCCATAGGCAGGACGTTGTTGCTGTCCAGATAGGGATTAAAGTTGTAGATATCGTTAACCTCACCTCTTGGAATGGTGCGGCTGAACGGACGGCCAGACTGGATCAATCCAAAGGCTGAAAAGCTGGTTTCATACCCATCCATAAACTCTACATCATATGTCAGCGCAGCCGTTAGTCTGTGCTCTATGTTGTAGTCAGAAAGGCTTGATACCTGCTCCTGTGGATCGGTAAAGGCACGGTACTGATAGTTTGAGAAAGCCACTGAACTGGTCATTGGCTGGACGTCCTCGGCATGGTTATAAGCATAACCAGTCGTCAGACTCAGACCATTTTCCCATGACTTCATCAAACCAAATGAAACCGTATAAGAGGTGCTGTCTTCTGAGCTGTTGGTCAGAACAAAGGACGGCAGACGAACACTGTCATAGATTGGATAGCCTTCGTCGTTTGTGCCGACCTGCTCTAAATCCCCACGTAACACGATAGCCTGGTTCTTAGTTCGTGAAACTAACAAATCGGCCTGCAGTACATAGTCCTGCTCAGTTACGTGCGTAATACCAAGAGAGAGTTTGGTTTCAGAGGGCAGTTCAAAGTCAGGATCGAAATAGTTGATTTCATTGTTAGCACCTTGTCCAGCTGCAACAGCATCATACAACTCAGAAGGGATCCCATATCCTGGGCCTGCCGGCACACCATCTTCCAGATCTTTATAAACAATATCGTCATCGAACAAAGAGCGTGAGCCATCGGTATAACCAAAATTCCTGCCTCTTTGACCAAACTGCAGCACATTGTTATTAGAGAAGTTATTCGAGAACCAAACATTGGGGTTACCACCACTGAATACCCCTATGCCACCGCGCAAATCAGTGCTTTCGTTAAGCACATAGTTAAATCCTATGCGGGGCTGAATAAGCCCTTCGCCGTCAAGATTGGTGCCATTCGAAAAACCGTAGTCAGCAGTGAAGTCCGGGTTTTCTTCCGGTCTTGAATCTGTTGAATACCAGTCATAGCGCACACCAACCTGTAGCGTCAAATCATCGTTCGCATAGAATTCGTCCTGAACATATACGGAGTGAATTTTGTAATCCCAAACCGCGGCTGCATCATTCGGATCTCCGGATGGCGCGTTGTTGTAGTAAATAGCCGAAGGAAGTCCTGCTTCAAAGTCGGCAATGCTATTAAAACGCATTTCCGTCTCTGAATGCTGAACAAACACGTTGAAGACATCCAAAGCTTCCCGCTCATAGCCAAAGGTAAGCGTATGATAATCATCGGTAATGTACTTACCACGTAAGATCAAACCAGTGACATCATAATTCAAATCATTAGCATGACGGCTGTCATCTCCGCCAAGGTAAACCGTAACTTCTTCACCATTGTCAGGATTTTCCACATCGATCTGGACTTCACCAAAGTTACTGCCACCGACAGTGCCGCTTGCATTTTCAATTGAAATCTGGCGGTTATCCAACTCCAGATAGGAGAAACGCGCCTCGGTAGAAAACTTGTCAGTCCAGTCAGAGTACAAAGAAAACTGATGGGATTTAAGTTCAGCGCCTACCTCATAGATATGGTTAAGCAATTCGAATTCATTTGCGTCACCATCAGAAGTGTTCATGAAAAAACCATCGTTATAGTTATAGGTATAACTTAAACGGTGATTATCATTGATGTTCCAGTCTAGCTTTACCAATAACTTCTCATCTTCCTCTGGCAAACTGGTCGGCACCGGACCCGGATCGTACTGGTACAGCTCATTAGAGATACGGACGATCTCATCCAGATCCTGTTGACGAAGATCGACTTCATTTATCGCGCCAGATCCTATAGCTCCTCGCGTAAAGATGCTGTTACCTTCATACTTTTCATAAGATACGAAGGCGAACAACTTGTCTTCGAGGATGGGGAAACCTACGTTGAAACCGTAGCGCTTATCACTGTTATCAGGGACGTTGATTTTATCACCTTCCAGCTCATCGCCCTGCAAAGAGTCGCTACCATAATCGTAAAAGAAACCACCTTTAACACTGTTGGTACCGGATTTGGTTACTGCATTGATGTTACAGCCTGTAAATCCTGTATAAATCACATCAAATGGTGCAATCTCAACTGAAACCTGCTCAATAGCGTCATAAGAAAACGGCATTCTCACTGTTGGATAACCATTTGAGCCCAATCCAAAGGAGTCATTCATTTTAACGCCGTCAACAGTGAGGCTATTAAAACGGTTACTTTTACCCACACATTGCACCGGATTGGCGTCACCGCTGGTTTCGTCAACATATACACGGGGATCCATACGGATAACATCAGTAATGTTGCGATTAATCGAAGGGGCTTTTTGCAAATCTTCCAGACTAAAAGAAGCTGACGGGCTCAGTTGTCCCAGTGCCGATGATGATAGCTGGCTGGCAGTGACGATTATACTCTCAATATTCTGCTCAGCTTCCAGGGACAGATTTAAGTTGTAAGCTTCTCCCAACGTCAGGAATACTTCATCAACGGTTGTATCCTGAAACTGATCAGAGTCTATGACAATACGGTATGGCCCACCGACTCTCAGTCCTTCTGCGCTGAATTGACCAGAGGCATTTACAGAAGCAGTTTTGGTGGAACCGGAAGGAACGTGAGTGATAGTGACTCTTGTACCTGCAGCCGGATTGCCCTGGGGACCGGTTATCTTACCACTGATATTGGAAGAAGTTTCCTGGGCCATGGCGCCTGCGGATAAACCTACGGACATGGCTACCGCTACGGCAACGCGGTTAAGCTTGGATTTCATAAACATTGTGTTTTCCTAGTTTCAGTTGTTATGTGCAAAACAGAGTTTAGTTGGTGTTTATTGCAAATTCATGTCGCTTCGAGTCCGCTACCGCATACTAAACCGACTCTCACGCACTGTGCAGAAATTATGCACTCTTTGGTATTCTCAGTATAAATTGTCCTCTGTCGGGGGAAAATAGAAAGGCCTCATAAAGATTCATAACTTCTTGTTCATATTAGCTATGAATCAATGGGTTACCAAATACGGGTAATATTATTTATTGAAACAAGTAAAGTTAACTGTTCAAATGTTTAGCATTACTTATCTCCTCAGACCTTTTATGCAGTACACCGGCTTGACCTGGTCAAAAACTTCACTGATTTTTCTGGCATTGTTGCTGTGCAGTGTGCTTTGGCTGTTAGCGCAACGTCTTCATCTTAAAGAACCGCCGACATTTATGCCGTTGATTCAACAAAATGCCGAATGTAGTACGGGAACCAACAAGAGTTCCAGCGCTCTGATTCTGTTTATGAATACCGAGTCTGTGGCCAGAAACCTGTCTCAGGCCCTGTGCGAAAATCAGGTGGTCGGCAAGCAGTTCGGTAAAGTCAGGGCTTTCTGGAGCCATAGTGAAGCTCAGGTGCTTCAATTTGTTGGCAAAGGCATAGCCGATCTGGCGCTGATTAAGGAGAATTTGCTCGAGGCCGTAGAAGGCGAATCAACTTATGGCTATAAGATGGTAGCAGCCTACCCCGACTACTCAGCCTATCTGATTGCCATGCGCGAAAAACCGCTCATCAGTAAAGAGTACCTGTTGGGGAAGCGGCTGGGATTGCTGGATTATCCCACCAGTCGCTCGGGCCATATTATTCCGATTCAGCTTTTAAAGTCTCTTAATCTGCCGCTGGACAACATGCAGATAGCCTATGCCAACTCTCATACGGAGTTGAGGAAACTACTTACCTCGGGGCAAGTGGATATTATCTCCTCGTTCTGGCGGGAGAGTGACGAAACCATTCTGTCTAAGAACTATATTACCCCCATAGAACAAGCCGTAAGCGGCAGCAAGTGGTACCTGAAAATGGATACCAATAATATCGATCTGTTCTGCGCGGTACAGCATACCCTTATCGATATCGCCAGAAACCAGAATTCCAGTTATTTCAGCCGTCTTACCACAGAACCTAATTGTCATGTTGAATAATCTGCTTAAACCACGACCCCACATCAGATTAGCACTGGTCTTTGTCACTATGGCGCTGATATTTCAGGTTGCATATTTCCTGTCCGCTAAGAGTATGCATCAACACCATGTCGACCTGGCAGTGGTAGCACTGGAAAAACGCATTGCGCTGGATTTACCCTGGCTGCAATTACCCAATGACCAGATGAAATCTGTCGCAGACAAGGCCAGCGTCCGGGCCTACCTGAAAAGACTGAACACCCAGGCTCAGGACAATCAGTTACCGGTCAGAATACTGGCATTACAAGGGATTGAAGCGGAAATGGAAAATCGTGAAGGACGGGTCCTTGAACAGCAACTGCAGGCCCCGGCACAGAACTTCAGCCTGTCACTGCTGACCCGCCCCTATTTTCTCAGCGACAGCCTCTCAGTGTATCCCTTGCTGGCAGCACTGTTGATGACAATCGCATTCTTTCACTACAGGGCTGCCGGCATTCGGGCCGCCAGGGCTGAAGCCTTGTCAGAAGACGGCGTTAATATGCCTCCCAAACTCATCATCGATCTGCACAACCGCACCCTTTGTAATAATCTGAATAATGTCCAGGTGCAACTCTCCAATAAACCATTCTGTTTCTATATTGCCCTGGTAGATTATTGTCTGAGTACCAGTGCTCCGGCACTTAACCACAACAAAAATGTGCCTGAGGAATTACTGGAGCTGGCAAACAGATACTTTTACCGCCTTATTGAGTTAGGGCACACTATCCGAAAACGCCCTGATTTCAGCACCAATCTGGATAAGATGTTAAGTGAAATCAGAGCGGCACTGGATGAAGTGTTTGCCGATGCCCCCGAACAAAAGGTTCCTTTTTATCCCCCTAAGGCTCAGGGTGAAGGTTCACGTTCAAAATTACATAATTACGCCCTGGAGCAATTGCAGGCTGCTGATCTTGAATTTATTGGCAAGTAACTCATTTGCCAGTTAGCAGAATTATTCTGCTTAAGTTTACGTAAGGTTAATTCAGGCTAAAAAAGCCCCTGTAACTGACTTTTCACAATTTGACTGGTAATCTTGGCGCAATCAATCACTGCCGATCTTATCACCATGTCAGACACCAGTATCATCGCTATTTCAGGGGGCTCAGGCTCGGGAAAGTCACTTTTCACCCAAACCCTGATCACCGAAATACTGGACTCCGGCATGAATATTCTGGTGCTGTGCGAAGACCATTACTATCGTGATCAGTCTCATATGACCATGGATGAGCGGCTGAAAACCAATTACGACCACCCCAATGCCTTTGAGCATGAACTGCTGATAGAACACCTGCTGGAACTCAAAGCAGGCAGAAGCATTGAATATCCACAATATTCCTTTACCACCCACACGCGACTGGCAGAAACCCAGACACTGGAACCGGCATCGGTAATTATTGTCGAGGGCATTATGCTGCTGGCCAGCCCTGAGCTGCTGCCCTTATTCGATATCAAGGTATTTATTGATACGCCGCTGGATATCTGCCTGCTCAGGCGTATTACCCGGGATGTACAGGAGCGGGGCCGGACTCTGCAGTCTGTCACTGAGCAATATGAGTCCACGGTCAAGCCTATGTACCATCAGTTTGTTGCTCCCAGCCGTTTTACCGCCGATGTGGTGGTCACTCAGGGTGGCAAGAACCGCATTGCCCTGGATGTACTCAAATCCCATATACAACAGGCGCTGCACCGGGAAAATTAAAATAACAACAGGAAGGTCATATGATTAGTCTGCTTGGCATACTGACACTATTTGCTCTGGGCTTTTTGCTCTCTGTTAATCGCAGAGCCATCAACTGGCGCACCGTATTGGGCGCCTTTGCATTGCAGTTATCTTTGGGAGCACTGGTGCTCTATATTCCCTTTGGCAAGGACATGTTGTTGTCTATGGCCGAAACCGTTTCACAGGTCATCGGCTTTGCCAAAGCAGGAATCAGCTTCCTGTTCGGCGATATGGGCGAGATGAAATTCGGTTTTATGTTTGCCGTGCATGTGCTGCCCATTATTGTGTTTTTCTCCTCCTTTATCGCCGTGCTCTACTACCTGGGTATTATGGGCTGGGTGATACGCCTGATTGGCGGTGCGGTTCGCTGGCTGTTAAAAACCAGCCGGCCTGAATCCATGTCTGCCACCGCCAATATTTTTGTGGGCCAGACCGAAGCGCCTCTGGTGGTCCGGCCGTTTATCCCCACCATGACCCGCTCTGAATTGTTTGCTGTGATGGTCGGCGGCCTGGCTTCGGTGGCTGGTTCTGTGCTGGCCGGATACGCCGGATTGGGGGTAGAACTCAAATACCTTATCGCCGCCAGCTTTATGGCGGCACCGGGTGGCCTGATGATGGCAAAATTGATTCTTCCGGAAACCGAAACTCCTAAAAACGATGTTGAGGAACTGGCAGAGCCAGAAGAGAAGAGTGTCAATGTGATCGATGCCGCCGCCAGCGGTGCCGCCAGTGGTCTTAAGCTGGCCCTGAATGTCGGTGCCATGTTGCTGGCCTTTGTCGGCCTGATTGCCCTGTTAAACGGCCTGATTGGATGGGTTGGCGGCTGGTTTGGCGCTGGGGATCTGACCCTGCAGATTATTCTTGGTTATGTGTTCCAGCCTCTGGCCTTTATTATCGGTGTCCCCTGGGATGAAGCCCTTCGCGCCGGCAGCTTTATCGGTCAGAAGATTGTAGTGAATGAATTTGTCGCCTATCTGGATTTTGTAAGCTACAAAGATCAGTTAAGTGAGGGTACGCAGGCGATAGTGACCTTTGCCCTGTGCGGCTTTGCCAATTTAAGCTCCATCGCCATACTACTGGGGGGATTGGGCAGTATGGCCCCCAGCCGGCGCCATGAAATTGCCGAACTGGGTTTACGGGCAGTATTTGCCGCCTCACTGGCAAACCTGATGAGCGCCGCCATCGCCGGCTTTTTTATCTTCCTGTAATTGATTAGGTAAACAGCATATGAAACTCATAGCCATAGATTATCACGCCGACAATGCCGACCAGGCTTTTGTGGAATCCCTGCACCAGACCGGCTTTGGCGTTCTGAAGAACCACCCGATTGACCAGAAAAAGGTCGATGATATCTACAAAGCCGGTAAGGCGTTTTTCGACAGCGAAGAAAAGCATCAGTTTTTATATGACAAAGAAACTCAGGATGGCTACTTTCCGCCGACCGTTTCTGAAGTGGCAAAAGGGCATAAAACCAAAGACATTAAAGAATATTTCCATTATTACCCCTGGGGGCGCTGTCCTGAAAGCCTCAGACAACAACTGGCAGATTACTATACCCAGACCACAGACTTCGCTGCCGAACTGTTGGGCTGGGTAGAGAAATATTCTCCGGATGAGGTTTGCCGTCACTACCGTGAACCGCTGTCACAGATGGTTAAAAACAGCCAGCAAACTCTGCTGCGGGTATTGCATTACCCGCCACTGACTGGTGGTGAAGAGCCCGGCGCAATAAGGGCGGCAGCCCATGAAGACATCAATCTGCTGACCATACTACCGGCCGCCAATGAGCCTGGTTTACAGGTTAAGAGCAAAACAGGGGAATGGCTGGATGTGCCCTGTGATTTTGGCAATCTGATCGTCAATATTGGCGATATGCTACAGGAAGCTTCCGGAGGTTATTTTCCTTCCACCACCCACAGAGTGATCAATCCGCAAGGAGCCGATCAGAGCAGATCGCGCATATCCCTGCCGTTGTTTTTACATCCCCGCCCGGAAGTAGTGCTCTCTGACCGGCATACCGCAGACAGCTACCTCAAAGAACGACTTCGTGAACTGGGCGTAAAATAGGAGCACATGAATATGAGCATCAGATCCATAGCTTTACTGATTGGCCTTGTCGTGATCAGCACAAGTGCACTGGCGCGACCGAAACTGGTTTTACAGATCACTGTCGATCAATTGCGGGGAGATATGCTCAGCCGCTATCAGGATAACTTTATCAAAGCGCCACAACAGCCAGGTTTTAATCAGTTTCTTACACAGGGCACCCGGTATATCAATGCCCATTACCGGCACAACACCACACTGACTGCAGTGGGCCATGGGACCCTGGCAACCGGCGCACTGCCCTCTCAGCACGGAATAGCAGCCAACAACTGGGCTGACCGGCAAACCGGCGAGCGGGTCTATTGTGTAGCAGATGAGTCAACTCATTTACTTGGCGCCGAGGGCTACAGCTCTTCGCCTGCCAACCTGATGGCTTCGACCTTTTCCGATGAGCTATACCTGGCCAGCCAGGGCAAGGCGAAGATCTTTTCGGTATCAATCAAGGACCGCGGTGCGGTGCTGACTGGCGGACAACATGGCAAATCCTTCTGGTATGACAAAAACAGCGGCAATATGATCAGCAGCAGTTTCTTTTTTAAACATCTGCCGGGCTATGCACAGCGTTTCAATCAGTCCGGGTTAAAGGACAGCTTTGTTGACAGCCAATGGGATTTAAGCCTGCCAACACAAAGCTATAAGAACAGCAGTGCCAATCGTACCTTTCAGATCCCGCCAAAGGGGTTTAACCAGGGCTTTCCCCATCAGCTGCCGGATAAGGCGGACAAACTTTACTACAGCATGCTGACATATACCCCATTCGGCGATGAGCTGACTGCGGAGTTCGCCAGAATGCTGATCAGCGAGCATCAGCTGGGCAAAGGTGAGCATACCGATTATCTGGCTGTCAGCTTTTCTGTTGCCGACTATGTTGGCCATATGTTCGGCCCGAACAGCCTCGAAGCGGAGGATAACCTTATCCGTCTGGATCGTACTCTGGCCAGTCTGTTCGGTTTCCTCGACAATCATATAGGTCTGGAAAATGTTCTGATCGCCCTGTCAGCGGATCATGGCGTAGACGCCATCCCTGAATACAAAAGATCGCTGGGTTTCAGTGCTTTTCGTGGTGATATCAGCACCCAGGTCAAAGCCCTGAATAAGGCCCTAACTGAGCACTTCAACATTGAAGGTGAACTCATCAGGGCGGTACAACTACCATCGGTTTATCTCGACTACCCATTGCTGGCCAAACACCAGATACCCGTGCCCGAAGCACAACAGAAACTGGCGGACCTGGCTGCAACCGTGCCCGGTGTTGGCCGGGTTTTTACCCGCAGCGAACTGATGTCAAAGGATTTGTCTTTTGACCCCATCGCCACCAAAGTACAAAACGCCTATGTACCAGATCGCAGTGGCGATGTGGTGCTGGTTCAGCAGTCTTCTGCCATGTCCGGCAACTATGCGGCGGCGACCCATGGCTCGCCGTACCGATACGATACCCATGTTCCGCTGCACTTTGCCGGCTGGAAAATTCCCGCGCAAAAAGTCACCCGCCAGGTTTCTCCTGAAGATCTAGCCGTGACACTGTCGGCGCTGCTGGGTATCAGCCAGCCTGATAAGGCCACCGGCCATGTGCTGCAGGAAGTGTTTGAGCGCTGAAAATGATTGTGAAGAGTAAGGGGTGAGGAAAAGCTCCGGTCTTCTGGCACCCAGCGACGTTAAGAAAAACAATAATAGCCACAGAGAAACACAGAGATACCAAGGATTTAACCCCTTTACTTTCCTGTGCTCTCTGTGTCTCTGTGGTGAATATTTCTTTTACTCGGCGGCTCTGCCGGTGAAGATGTCTTTTTGTGTCTTATAAATCGCTGGCGTGGCGTTTTAAAAACTGAATAGACGGCGCGAAGAAGGCTGCGCCGGTTTCTGCGCTGGTGTAATCCAGCCACCTATCATAATTGCCATCCTGATCGCCAAATATCATGCTCTCAAGACGTGCAACAAAAGGCCTGGCACTGCTGCAGCAACACACCACCATCAATCCCTGTGTCTGCATATCACCGTAGGGCATGCTGTGAAACAGCATATTACTCGCTTTGGCAGCATTGCCGGTGTGTGCAGCGTGAGAAAACGCCGCCATCAGGGTGTCACTTAAGCGTTTGTTATCGTCTTTAGTGCGACCCATTATCATCTCCTGACGGGCCAGATCCAACTGTTGCCACCGCAGCAGGTCATGACGATAACGTTGCACGTGCACATAGCTGCCGCCGGAAAAATCCGCATCATCGTCACCGACAATGGCGACGTCGAGCTTTTTCATGCCCTTAGGATTATCAGCATCAGTCACAAATCCTGTCAGATCACGGCCCTCAAGATAACGGAAGCCCTTTACCTGCTCCACCAGCTCAGTCTGTTCCCGGAGCAGCTCACAGACCTCCATACCCATCAGATGGCAGATATCTGCACGGTCGGCACGGATCTGAATAAACAGATCGCAAGGTTCGGCCGGGGCACGGCGATCTTCACTGTGTAAATCAGGAAACGGCGCCAGCTCAACAGGGATAAGGCCAGGATAGAGCTCGAGCCAGTAATTACTGCCAATAGCCACCATACCTGACACCATGGCTTCATAATGCTCTTCATCATAGTATTCGAAGATGTTGAGCAATTGCGCCAGCTTCTTTCTGATCCTGGCGGCATCTTCATCAATCACATTGAATAACAGATAAAGTGCATGCAGACTCGGTTCTGCACAGACTCCTTTTTGTGGCTGCGACATAGCTCTTTGTCTGTACCTCAGTAGCCTGCGGCCTGACCGTCTTTGCGACTCTCTGATGCACCATAATACACCGCATTTTGTGCATCCCACATGATTGCCTGATAACCGCCAAAAGCGCCGGACACATCAGTCAGAGTATGCCCCATCTGTACCAGCTTACGGCGAACCAGAGGGCTGAATCCACTTTCCAGGCTCACATAGCCACCGTCTTCCATCACCTCATCTGTGGGTTCGCTGGAACCTGAATGTAATATCCTCGGCGCATCTCCTGCTTCCTGCAGGTTCATGCCAAAATCGATAAGGTTGATCAGGATCTGGGCATGCATCTGTGGCTGCGTAGCCCCCCCCATTACACCATAACTCAGCCAGGGCTTACCATTGCGGGTCACAAAAGCCGGAATAATAGTATGGAAAGGACGTTTACCGGGCTCATACTGGTTAAAGTGACCTTGCTGTAACGAGAACATCTCGCCCCTGTCCTGCAGAATAAAGCCCAGGCCGGTTGGAGTCATACCAGAGCCCATGCCGCGGTAGTTACTCTGGATAAGCGACACCATGTTGCCCTGTGCATCTGCTGTGGTCAGATAAATGGTATCGCCATGGTTAATGCCTGCGTCATAACGCCTGGCGGCTTTGTTGTTATCAATCAGTTTACGCCGCTGTTCGGCGTAGTCTTTGGAGATTAGCCAATCCACCGGGATCTCATTAAAATCGGGATCGGCATAGTATTTAGCGCGATCTTCAAAGGCCAGTTTCTTGGCTTCCACAAAGGTGTGAATATATTCTGCCGAGCCAAAACCCATGCCTTCAATATCGTAGCCTTCCAGGATGTTGAGGATTTGCAGCGCGGCAATGCCCTGGCCATTGGGCGGCAGTTCCCACAGATCGTATCCACGATAGTTAGTGGACACCGGCTCAACCCAGTCCGATGTATGAGCGGCCAGATCTTCCTCAGTAAGAAAACCACCCTGCTCTTTCATATAAGACGCTATAATCCGGGCGATATCCCCTTTGTAAAAAGCATCCCGGCCGCCGGTGGCAATTTTTTCATAGGTCGACGCCAGGTTCGGGTTTGTAAACACTTCCCCCTTACGTGGCGCGCGCCCATCAGGCATATAGGTTTCTTTAAAGCCAGGAAACTTGCTCAGAATCGGCGCGCTGCGTTGCATATAGTAAGCAATCAGTTCTGAGACCGGGAAACCTTTTCTGGCATAGTCGATGCTGGGCGCAAGGATTTCGGTCATCGGCAGGCTGCCAAATTTTCCGTGTAACTCAAACCAGCCATCCACAGCACCGGGCACAGAAACCGGCAAGGGCCCATGGGAAGGGATCTTTGTCATACCCTGTTCCCGGAAATACTCCAGGGTCAGAGACTTCGGCGAGCGACCTGAAGCATTGAGCCCATACAGCTTCTGGGTCTTGGCATCCCAGACAATGGCAAAAAGATCACCACCAATGCCATTACCCGTCGGCTCCACCAGCCCCAGCATGGCGTTTGCAGCAATGGCCGCATCGATAGCATTGCCACCTTTTTTAAGAATGTCCAGCGCCACTTGTGTGGCCAGCGGCTGGCTGGTAGCCGCCATACCATTTTGCGCAATCACTTCAGAGCGCGAGGCAAAGGGCAAGCCTGTTATTCGGTCGTAAGCCATAACATTCGGTGCGATAAGACAAAGAACGAGTACAAGGCGCTGTAAGCTAAGCATATGGGGCTTCCTGAACTGGATTCGGGGTAAAAGCGATTAGATTAAGTAACTGTAGAATAAAGGATAAATCCGTTAATAGCCAATTATCAACACTCCGTTGAAGAGAACCAATAAAAAGCGGGCCTGTTATATAACAGGCCCGCTCTGATAACTCTAAGCTATTGTATTACTTACGTGAACCGGTGAAATCCGGGTAGGCTTCAAGACCACAGTCCACCACATCCAGTCCCTGATATTCGTCTTCTTCACTAACCCGGATACCCATGGCGGCTTTGAGCACACCCCAGACGACCAGACTGGCGATAAAGACCCAGGCAAAGATGGTTACGGCACCGATAATCTGGCCACTGAACGTCGCCCCCGTATTAGTCAGCGGCACTATCAGCAAGCCAAACAGGCCCACAGTACCGTGCACGGAAATGGCCCCCACAGGGTCGTCAATTTTGAGCTTATCCAGTGCCACAATAGAGCCCACCACTATCAGACCACCAACGGCACCGAAAAGAGTCGCCTGAAGGGCTGTTGGTGTTGCTGGCTCTGCGGTAATAGCGACCAGACCCGCCAGAGCACCGTTTAAAGCCATGGTCAGATCGGCCTTTTTAAACAGTATACGCGCCAGTATCAGTGCGGCAACGGCACCACCGGCTGCGGCTGCGTTGGTGTTGAGAAACACCATGGCAACAGAGTTGGCGTTGGCGATATCACCGAGTTTCAGTACCGAGCCACCGTTGAAGCCAAACCAACCCATCCACAGGATAAAGGTACCC
This sequence comes from Lacimicrobium alkaliphilum, assembly GCF_001466725.1. Taxonomy (NCBI): domain Bacteria; kingdom Pseudomonadati; phylum Pseudomonadota; class Gammaproteobacteria; order Alteromonadales; family Alteromonadaceae; genus Lacimicrobium; species Lacimicrobium alkaliphilum. The sequence goes on along the minus strand of NZ_CP013650.1, from coordinate 775,282 downwards.
AGCGTGGCCAGTGGCAGGTTGGCACCGGGAATAGCATTAATTTTTCCGTCTTTGGTGTACTTGCCTTTACGGGCCCCCAGTAACAGCACACCGGCAAGGGCTGCTGCTGCGCCGGCCATATGTACAATGCCGGAACCGGCAAAGTCAGAAAAACCCAGGTCGCCCAAATTATACAGACCAAAAACGTCGTTGCCGCCCCAGGTCCAGCTGCCTTCCAGAGGATAGATCACCCCGGTCATCACCACAGCGAAAGCCAGAAAAGCCCACAGTTTCATACGCTCAGCAACAGCGCCGGAAACAATCGACATGGCGGTTGCCACAAACACCACCTGGAAGAAAAAGTCTGAGGCGGCAGAATACACTGCACCACCGGCAAAACCATCTTCACGGGCTGCAAACTCGCCCAGGGTGGCATCCACATCCACACTCTCAATGCCTGCCAGGAAGATACCGCCGTCATACATGATGGCGTAACCACAAACCATGTACATGATACAGGCAATGGCATACAGGGCGATGTTCTTGGTCAGGATTTCTGTGGTGTTTTTGGCTCTTACCAAACCTGCTTCGAGCATCGTGAAGCCCGCCGCCATCCACATTACCAGCGCGCCGCAGACCAGGAAATAAAAGGTATCCAGCGCATATTGCAAATGAAATGCTTGTTCCATTATTTTCTCCTCCTGCTGTTAAATAGCGTCGTTATCGGTTTCACCGGTACGGATCCGCACCGCATGCTGTAAGTCGAAGACAAACACCTTGCCGTCGCCAATCTTGCCGGTTTTGGCCGCCGAAACGATGGCCTCTACCAGCCGATCGAGGTGATCATCCTGAACGGCAATCTCCAGCTTTACCTTGGGGAGAAAATCTACCTGATATTCGGCGCCGCGATAGAGTTCGGTATGGCCTTTCTGACGACCGAAGCCTTTCACTTCGGTAACGGTCAGACCGTCTATACCAATCTCTGAAATCGCTTCACGAACATCGTCAAGCTTGAAAGGCTTGATGATGGCACTGACTAATTTCATCTTGTTGCTCCTGATTAGTTATTTGTGTGTCGACACCAAGAGCTAAACAAGTGCCGTGCCAGAATAAATTACTCTTTTAAAACATAATGTTATATTTACAATCCGGTTAGCCTGCGGATATAAATGCACCATTACAGGGCCTCTTTCACAGGGCGCCCCGTAATGGTGCAGAAGAAAAACAACAAACTCATGCAAATCTGAGATATTCGTCCGAATTGGTATTACCGGGCATAGGGGTTGGGGTAGAATCTGCTTTTGGTGTAAATGGATGGAATATAAACGACAAATGGCAAAGTGGAAGGGAATACTGGCGCTGCTAGCGGCCAGCGGGCTGAGTCAAATCGCCGTAGCGCAGACTAAACAGGAAGCTCAGCAACAAAAAGAGCAAGAATTTCTGCTGATAGAGCGGGTGAGCGGAGATGAAGACAACCTGGTGAAAAAACGTATGCAGGCGGATGTCAGCAGCCAGGGCAATCCCTATAGTTTTACCCAGCACAAACTTAACTACCTGCTTCCTTTCAGCTATCAAAGCAACCCGAATCAATTGGGTGACGGCGGGTTCAGCGAAGGTAGTATTGATAATTTCGAGGCAAAGTTTCAAATCAGCATCAAGATGCCTGTGCACCTTCCCAATAAAACTGAAAGTATTGAGGGATTGTATTTTGGCTTTACCGCCCTGTCTTTGTGGCAGGTGTATAACAGTGAAATTTCCAAGCCCTTCCGGGAGACCAATTATGAGCCGGAACTGTTCTACACCTTTGAAACCAAACTGAAGATCCTGGGTTATCGCTTTAATATGGCGCAGATTGGTATCAATCATCAGTCCAATGGTCAGAACCAGTTGCGCTCCAGAAGCTGGAACCGGCTTTATGGCTCACTGCTGTTCAGTGACGAAACCTCCTTTTATTACCTCAAGGCCTGGTACAGATTCAAAGAAGATGAGAAAGAAGATCCTCTGGATCCTCATGGCGACGACAATCCGGATATTACTGACTACCTCGGACATTTCGAGCTGGGATACGGCACTCGTCTGGGTAACTTTAATCTGGTGACGCTGCTCAGGAACAACCTCAAAACCAGTGACAATAAAGGCAGTGTCGAAGTCAACCTGAGCTACCCGATCAGTGACAGATATGAGGTATTACTGCAGTATTTTAATGGCTATGGCGACTCCCTTATTGATTACAACCGCCATCAGCAGCGCATCAGCCTTGGGATCCAGCTGGCTTATTTCTGAGCGCTGAGGTTGCTGTCATCCACTTGCTTTAATAACGACCAGACAGCTTGTGTTGCCTGAGAAAACAACTTCATGTTCAGTTGTTCGAAGCGATCGTCCCCGGTGTGGTAATAAGCATGATCCCCTGTGGTAATAAAGAGAAAGTCGATGCCATGTCTGGCAAACGCCCCATGATCACTGGCGTTGCGGTAATTGATTCTGCGCCCTGTACCAAATCCCCGGGGCTGACGGGGGTAACCGGCAAGTAGCTGGAATGGCTCCTGCACTTCGGCCCTGCGGATGGCCTGGCTTAAGGTTTTATTACCCCTGCCTCCACCTACGTAAAGCCTGTTGCGGCGGTCGCCAATACCGAGCATATCCAGATTTATATTCAGCCGGATCCTGTCCAGTGGTACTGGAGGTTTTTCTGTAAAGGCTTTGGCGCCATAAAGACCAAGCTCTTCGGCGTCCGTGGCCAGAAAGATCACTGAATGGCGCAGCGGCGCTGCAGAAACATTTTCAGCAATCACTAATAGTGCTGCAACGCCGGAGGCATTATCATCCGCGCCATAAAAGATTTCTCTGCCTTTACTGCCCAGATGATCATAATGGGCACTGACCACAATATATTCCTCTGGTCGCTCTGTGCCTGGTACCCAGCCCACCAGATTCACCCCCTGTTGCTCAGAGAGCCAGGCACCGAAATGAAAAGGATGGCGATAATCGTCTTTAAAAGCCGTTATTCTTAATTCTGCGAAGGCGCTGGCGATATAGTGCTGAGCCAGCTCGGAACCGACCGTGCCGGTGCGTCTGCCTGCCATCGCTTCGGCGCTGAGCACCTTTACGTGCTGCTCCAGCCTGTCTGGATTTATCGTTGCTAAAGCAGCCGGGTTATGACCCAGGCAAAGCAGGACAAACAGGCTCTGCAGGGGAGTCTTCACGTCGATTCCGGTGCCTAGATACGGGTGAGCAGATTCAGTTTGCTTTGGTAACGTTTCTCATCCTGATCAAAGACTGAACGGCGTTTGGCCATTCTGAGATAACGCTCAGCAGCAGAAAGATCGCCGAGCTGATAATAAGCCTTCGCCAGACCGTAATAGAACTCATGCTTGTTTCTGTCCAGAGACAGTGCTTTGCGGTAATGTTCTATGGCCTGACGCCAGTGATCCTGCTCAAACTCCTGCTCAGCCAACAGGTAATGATAATAAGGATTAGCCAGGCGCCTGCGTTCAATACGGGCAAGTATCGCCTCCGCCATTTCATGCCGGCCAGTGAGATTATACAAATGCGCCAGGTTTTCCTCTGCAGTCTGGTTGTCATCCAGCGCAATCGCCTGCTGATACGCCCGTTCAGCTCTCTGCAACTGGCCATTTAGCCTGTAAAGCACGCCCAGATTGACCCAGGTTTCACTTAGTTGCGGTGCGGTGGTCGCCGAGGCCCGCAGGTAAGCATAAGCCGCAGGGTAATTCTGATCGATCAGATAATCAGCCGCTTTGTTGTTATAGAACATGGCCAGGATCTGCTGCTGATCGATTTCCCGGCTGGGGAATTTGACACGGTATCCCTGAGGATCAAAATCAACTTCCAAGCCGCCTTTGCGGATATAAGTGGTGTTGTGTTCATTGCGCGGCAGGATCTTCAGGTTAATATGCCCATTAAGTAAACTGTATCCCTGATCCCGGGTCCAGAACTCGGGAATATCCACATCCTGAAAGGCCACATCCATGCCAGCGTAATCTGCCATAGCATAGGTCATGATCGACATAGACAGGCAATTGGCTATGCGATTGTCAAAAGTTTGCGAGGCAGTGGTGTTGGCACTGGTGTCATAGAGCAGGTTCATATGGGAATGATCAAAGATACCTTTGACCAGATTACGGATGCGGACTTTGGGGTCATCTACCCGCAGGATCTGTTTATCAACAAAGCTGCGCATTTCCCGGCTGAGACCAAAGACTTCCTCCCGGGATTCAATAGCGACCTGCTGATAGCCGTCAAAAGCCTCATCGGCAAAATGAGATTGCGGGTTGACCTCAACCTGTTGTGTGTGACTTGCGCAGCCCAATAACATCAGGCCTGAAAGAACCGCCGGAATCATGCACTTTTGCATTGCCAACCTCTGTATTACTTGTGGCACATAACTAAATTTAGTTTGCTTATTCCTTACTCACAACCCCATTCATCCCATAAAACGGTAACTTCAGGTAACAAAAAGTAAAAAGCACATTGCAACAATAAAACTAAGTCCGGCGTATCATGCGCCGGACTGGCAAGGCGGGCTATACCTACCGGGTCAATTACCCGTTGGCCGGGACAGATCAGATTGCCGGATGTGTTTAAATTCCGCTCCCTCTTTCCAGCCGGGCCAGGCATCTGAATTACCCAGCTTGTCCAGCAAGGAATAGATCAGGTTCAGATCATTTTTAACCCCGCTATACTGCCAGCTTTCAAGAAATTCATCGGCAGGTTTATGATAGCGATTGGCAATATATTCGGGATCGCTGTCACCGAGATCCATAAACAGCAACCCCGGCACCCCCTGTTGCGCCAGAGCAAAATGATCGGAGCGGAAGAACAGGCCATTTTGCGGGTTGGCGTCGGGTTTTACGCGCCGCCCCTGCCCGGCTGCAGCGTCCTCTAACCAGTCCTCCAGTTCCTGCAGTCCATCACCGTATTTGAGAACATAATCAGTGGCCCCGGCAAGGTTCATACTGTCGATATTAAATAATCCAACCATCTGACGTGTCGGTACAGGTGGCTGTTGGGCAAAGGCGAACGCACCCAGCAAGCCCGTCTCTTCGGCGGTAAAAAAGGCAATAAGCACGGAACGTTGCAGCGGCTCTTCCCTCTCACTCAGCATTCTCGCCAGCTCCAGCACACCTGCCACCCCTGAGGCGTTATCCACGGCGCCATTAAAAATATTATCCCCTTTGACACCGACTTTTTTACCAAACGCATCCCAATGGGCAGTAAGCAATAAATACTCATCTTTACGGCTGGTACCAGGAATTACCCCAACGACATTTTTGCTCTCACCCATCTTGTTCCAGTGGGTGGTACGCAGGTTTGCCTTAACGCCCAGCGTCATTGGCTTAAAGCCAGGTTTCGCCGCCGCAGCTTTGAGTTGCGTAAAGTCCAGATCCACAGAGGCAAAAATCTGTTCGGCGGTCTTACTCTGAATCCAGCCCATGGCTTCCAGCTCGTTTTCATTGCCGGTGTCATCCACCAGCATATATTTGCTACCCGTGGCTCCGGATTCAACCACACTCCAGGGATAACCCGCCGCGCCGGTTTCATGCACAATAAATACACCGCTGGCGCCACGACGTATGGCTTCTTCATACTTATAGGTCCAGCGGCCGTAATAGGTCATGGCGTTACCACGAAACACAGACTCATCCTGAGTCGCATAGCCAGGGTCATTAACCAGCATAATCAGGGTTTTACCTTTCACATCCATATCGGCATAGTCATTCCATCCATACTCAGGGGCATCAATACCGTAACCGACAAAAACCACTTCTGAGTCATTTAACTCAGTAAGTTTGGTCATTTTCTGAGTTCTGGACACAAAGTCTGTACCGGGCTCAAAACTCAGCTCGCCAATGTCCAATTGCATATCCTGTGAGGCCGCAATACTGGCCATAGGCACGGTCTGAATAAAATCACCCTGGTATCCCGGCTGCACGCCGAGCTTTTTCAACTCTTCAACCAGATAACTGACTGTGCGCTCTTCCCCCTCGGTCATGGGGCCTCGCCCTTCAAAGTGATCAGACGCGAGAGTTTTCACATAGTCTTTATAGGACTCCTGTGAAAAACTCACCGGCGTTTCAGCGGCCCGGGCAACACCAGACAACACCAGCGCCACCAAAAATACTTCTAACACTCGCATAAACACTCCTTTACTCAGAGAAAGGTCTTCAGCCATTCACAAGCCTGATCCTGAGAATCAAAAAAATCATGGGGCATATCGACGTGGGTATAGATAGCGTCCCAGAAATGGCGAACAGTCAGGGGGCTGTTTACGTCGGACAATACCACCGCCACCGCTACCATACCTGATTCCCTTGACCGTTGTATTGACTGGTACATCAGCTCCCTGGCATCCGGCGGGAACAATGGCTCGTTATAAAACACCACCAGATTACCCCAGGGCTTGCCGCGCAATAATTCGCGATAGTGTTTTACATCATGTTGATACTGCTGAATCAAATCAGCATTGGCCGGCCCTTCTGCGTGCAGAATCAGAATTCTGTCCTGCAATTCAATGCTGACACTGCCATGAACTCTTTGATAATCAGTCATCGCTATTTCTCAATCCAATCCCAGGAAGCCACCTGTCTGGTGGGCCCACAATCTGGCATAAATGCCGTTCTGAGCCAGTAGTTGTGCATGGGTGCCAGACTCCACAATACGCCCCTCATCCAGAACCAGCAAGCGATCCATTGCCGCAATAGTAGAGAGGCGGTGAGCGATAGCCACTACCGTTTTATTCTGCATGATTTTATTCAGACACTGCTGAATCGCCACTTCAACCTCAGAATCCAGAGCCGAGGTGGCCTCATCCAGAATAAGAATAGGGGCATCTTTGAGCATCACCCTGGCGATGGCGATACGCTGGCGCTGACCACCTGAGAGTTTCACCCCCCGGTCACCGACATGGGCATCGTATCCTGTGCGCCCCTGCAAATCGGATAACTGCTGAATAAATTCATCGGCTTCTGCCTGCCGGGCTGCATGACGCATTTCCTCTTCGCTGGCATCCATACGGCCGTAAAGGATATTCTCCCGCACAGAACGGTGCAGCAATGAGGTGTCCTGAGTCACCATACTGATTTTACCGCGCAGACTCTCCTGTGACACATCGCAGATATCCTGACCATCAATCAATATCTGCCCGGACTGCACATCATAAAACCTCAGTAACAGATTAACCAATGTCGATTTACCGGCGCCGGAACGCCCCACCAGTCCCACTTTCTCGCCCGGGGCAATACGGATATTGAGTTTTTCAAACACTTTATTGCGTTCATCATAGGCAAATCCCACATCCTTAAATTCGATGCTGCCACCGCCGATATCCAGATTGCCGGCATCCTCTCTGTCATTGACCCTGACGGGAATCGACAAGGTATTCATACCATCCTGCACCGTACCTATGTTTTCAAACAATCCGGCCACTTCCCACATAATCCACTGTGACATGCCGTTTAATCGCAGGCTTAGGCTTACCGCCACCGCAATACTGCCGGCGGTAGCCGCTCTGCCGATCCACAGATAAATAGCCAGTGCGGTGATGGAGAAGATCAACAGCGCATTACTGATCCAGACACAGGTATTGAGTACAGTTACCAGCCGCATCTGCGGATACACCGTGGTCAGGAAGTTATCCATACTGTCTCTGGCGTAGCCCACTTCTCTGTTGGTATGCGCAAAGAGTTTCACTGTGGCGATATTGGTGTAGCTGTCAACAATACGCCCTGTCATCATCGAGCGGGCATCGGCCTGTTTTTCAGAAACCGATTTGAGCTTAGGCAGCAGCACTCTGAGGATAGTGATATACGCCAGCAGCCAGATTGCCAGAGGCATACTCAGGCGCCAGTCGATGTTAAACACCAGCACGAAAACACTAACGAAGTAAACACTTACATACACCATCAAATCAAGCAGCTTGCGTACCGTCTCTCTTACTGACAGTGCCGTCTGCATGACTTTTGTGGCGACCCGCCCGGCAAATTCATCCTGAAAAAAGCCCAGACTCTGCCCCAACAAATGACGGTGAGCCTGCCAGCGGATCCGCATCGGAAAGTTGCCCAACAAAGTCTGATGATTCACCAGTGAATGGAGCACAATGGCGCCGGGCAAAAGCACCAGAATCACCAGTGTCATCCACAGCAGGCTGGTCTTTTCCTCGGCCAGAAAAGTTTGTGGATTGCGGGTTGAAAACCAGTCAACCAGCTGGCCAAGATAGCCAAACAGGCTGACTTCCAGAACCGCAATCACCGCACTCAGGCAGGACAGGCTGATCAGCGCACCTTTCATGCCTTTCGAATAATACCAGCAGAATCCAAGCAGATTAGCCGGTGGCTGCTGTGGAGACTCTTGTGGGAACGCCTGTACCAGGCGCTCAAAAAATGAAAACATCTGCAATCCTTACCACTATAACTTACGGGCGCGGATACGTTTGCCCTTAAGTTTACCTTCCCGGAAATGGGCCATAGCCCGTTTAACACTGCGCATTTTAACAGCCACATAACTGCAGTTCTGAGCGAGGGTAATCTTGCCGATATCTTCACTGCCAATGCCGGCATCCTTGGTCAGTGCCCCAAGAATATCGCCGGGACGAATTTTTTGTTTGCGCCCACCTTCCATACGCAAGGTACGATACAAGGGTTCAGTAATACCGCTGGCCTTAAAACGCAGTTTACCCGCATCTGCCCAGTTGAATTTCTGTTGCTGATATTCTTCGATGGCCGCTGCCCATTTTGTTTCTTCAGGGCTACATAAGGTCAGTGCCAGCCCTTTATTCCCGGCCCGCCCGGTGCGGCCGATGCGATGTACATGCACTTCGGGGTCAGCCGAGACATGATAATTCAGCACCAGATCCACATCCTCAATATCCAGCCCCCGCGCTGCCACATCGGTCGCCACCAGCACACAGAGGCTGCGACTGGCAAACTGAATCAACACTTCCTGGCGTGCAGCCTGTTCCATATCTCCGTGCAGTGGTGCGGCGCTGAATCCCTTTTCACTGAGCTGTTCAGCCAGTTGCTGACAATCAATCCGGCTGTTACAAAACACGATAGCGGACTGCGGCGAAAAATGGGTCAGCAGTGCCTGTGCCGTTGTCAGTCGGTTGTCTTTGCTGACTTCATAACAACGCTGGATAATACTGCTGGCGTCGTGCAGAGACTCCACTTTAACCTGCTCAGGATCGCGCTGAATATCGGCGCTGATCTGGGCAATCTGCGCTGGGTAGGTGGCAGAAAACAATAAGGTCTGTCGTTGCTTTGGCGTAGCGGTGGTCACCGCCGCTATTTCCTCCGCGAAGCCCATATCCAGCATCCGGTCTGCCTCATCCAGCACCAGGGTACTGACTGCGCCTAAATCAAGATTACGGCGCAACATATGATCAAGAATCCGCCCAGGCGTACCCACTACCACCTGTGCACCATGTCGTAATGAAGCGACCTGTGAGGCCAGGGGTACGCCGCCATACAGCGTTAATACCTTGATATTATCTTTGTAACGGGCCAGGCGACGGATCTCAGTCGACACCTGTTCGGCCAGTTCCCGGGTCGGACACAGCACCAGTGCCTGCACTTTGCTGTCCTGCTCGTCCAGTTTTGTCAGTAAGCCCACAGAAAAGGCCACTGTTTTACCGCTACCGGTGCTCGCCTGCGCGATCACATCCTGCCCTTTAAGAATGAAAGGCAGGCTGGCAGACTGGATGGGGGTCATAGCCTGATAGTTGAGACTATCAAGATTCTCCAGCAAAGGCTGTGGCAAAGATAAAGAGGAAAAAGCCTGACTCATAAGGACTCTCTGAGGTAAAAAACATGAATTTGGCGCGGGGCAACCGAAAAGGGCAGATACAGCTTATTCGCCCGTCCCGTCAAAAGATAACCTATTCTAAGCTTTTTTCGTCATTTTAACGATCTGATTATCTTGTAAAATCTTCAGATGGCCCTATAGATAGGCTTTGCTAGTAATCCATATCGATAACAAGGCAGCAACGTGCAACCAGCCCAGACAACCCCGCTATCAGAACCTTTGTTGATCAGACTGGTGGAACACCCCTGGTTTACCAACAGCATTATTGCCCTGATCCTGATTAACGCAGTGACACTGGGTCTTGAAACCATGGCACTGCCCCCTGATACGCTAGGTATCCTGCACGCTGTCGATGCTCTGATCCTGAGCATCTTCACCCTCGAGCTGATACTGAAACTGCTTGCCTATCGGCATCGTTTTTTCAGCGGCGGCTGGAACTGGTTTGATCTGATTATTGTTACCCTGTCCTGGATCCCATCCAGCGGCCCCCTGTCGGTACTGCGGGCATTCAGAATCTTAAGGATCCTGCGCCTGTTCTCCGTGGTTCCGCAAATGCGCAGAGTTATAGGCGCATTAGGCCACTCGCTGCCCGGTATGGCGTCGGTAGTGGGTGTGCTGGGAATCATTTTCTACGTTTCGGCGGTGCTGGTTACCAAACTCTTTGGTACCCATCCAGACGCCCAGATGCAGGAATGGTTTGGCAGTATTGGCGCCTCGGCCTATACCCTGTTTCAGATCATGACGCTGGAAAGCTGGTCTATGGGTATTGTCAGACCCACGATGGAGCTGTTTCCGTTATCCTGGCTGTTTTTCGTACCTTTTATCATTATCACCAGCTTCGCGGTACTGAATCTGTTTATCGGTATTATCGTCGATGCCATGCAGGTCATGCACGACGAAGAAGAAAAACATCAGCCACAACCGGCGACTAAAGAGGATATCGACCAGCTCAGAGCTCAGTTGCAGGCCATTGATGACAGATTGAAAAATCAGGGATGAGCCACTTGTGGAGCGGCCCACAGATTCAGGGCACCGTCAGCATAGTGCAAAGTCAGACCGTGCTCTGAGCGGATGCGCGCCAGCCAGGTCTGCCGCAGTTTCTCAAAAGCTTCCGAGGCGCGAAAATCCTTAGCGGCCTGTTGCCAACGACCAGCTTCGTCGTCGCTGATCCCCCGTCGCGACAGCGCAATATAAGTGGTTTCAATATCATGAGTGTAAATTGCGCTAAACTGCCCGCACTCCTGCTCTAACTGGCGACAGTAATACTCCAGACCCGCCGCCGAAAAGAACAGTCCATCGACCCGCCCCTTTATCAACGCCGAAACCGCCTGTTTCCATGTGGTATAGGACACCAGATTTGTCATTCCGGCGTCAATCAGCAGACTTTCACGAAAGTCACCACGCTGCACGCCGATAGCAGATAATTGCTCTAACTCTTCCAGTGTGGTTATCGTATCCATCGCGCTGTTGGCAAACACGGCATGCAGGTTACGGGTCAGCGGCATGACCCAATGAAACAAGGGCTCTCTTTCGGCATTTCTGACTAAGGGGAATATCAGCACATTGCCCTGTTCCGTAGCGCGCATATAGGCACGGGCCCAGGGGTTCAGCAAAATGGGCTCCTTGCTATCGAGATGCTGTTGAATCCCCCCTACCAGCTCTACCGCATAGCCCGTCAGATCATTATTTTTATCCCGGTAAACAAAAGGCGGCTCCTCATGGGTCAGCAATGTCAGAGAGGGCTGCGTCCATGCATTACTGCTGATAATCAACAAGGTTAAAAAGATCAGCCGCTTCATCAGCCTTAGTCTCTTTTTAGCTTCCAGTTGACCATAGTGCCGGCCTGAAAAGGCACAATAGGATTACCATTGGGCAACGTCAGTTGTTCAGGAATCTGCCATTGTTCACGTACCAGGGTGACCGTGCCGGTATTGCGGGGTAATCCATAAAAGTCCGGGCCATGGTGGCTGGCAAAGCCCTCCAGCTTATCCAGCACGCCCAACTCTTCAAACACCTGAGCGTACAATTCCAGCGCGCTCCAGGCACTATAACAACCGGCGCAGCCACAGGCGGACTCTTTACGGTGCTGTTCATGAGGGGCAGAATCCGTACCCAGAAAAAACTTGGCAGACCCGCAAGCCACCGCCGCTCTTAAGGCCTGCTGATGAGTATTGCGCTTAAGTACCGGCAGGCAGTAATTATGCGGTCGGATACCACCTACCAGTAAATCATTGCGGTTGAGCATCAGATGCTGAGGCGTAATAGTGGCAGCTACGTTGTCCGAGGCCTCAGTGACAAACTCCACGGCATCCTTAGTGGTAATGTGTTCCAGCACCACCTTAAGCCCGGGAAAATGTTCAACAATGACGCGCAGATGTCTGTCGATAAAAACCTTTTCACGATCGAAGATATCGATCTCAGCTGCTGTTACCTCACCATGAACCAGCAGCAACATGCCCTGCTTTTCCATCTCAGAAAATACCGGATACAGGCTATCCAGCGCCGATACTGCAGCATCGGAGTTGGTTGTGGCGCCGGCAGGATAGAGTTTAGCTGCCACAATACCGGCCTGTTTCGCCTCGCGGATATCCTCTATGGAAGTATCATTGGTCAGATATAAGGTCATCAGCGGTTCAAAATCACTGCCCTGAGGCCTGGCAGCAAGGATCCTGGATTTATACTCGTCAGCCATTGTGGCAGTTGTAACAGGCGGCACCAGATTTGGCATCACAATGGCGCGTTTAAAACAACGGGCAGTAGCGGCAACCGTTTCCTTTAAGATATCACCGTCCCGGAAATGCAGATGCCAGTCATCTGGTGTGGTGATAGTTAATTCGTTCATAGATCCCCTGAAGTTGATATCAATCCCGGACTAATTATGACAGATTCGACCAGACCGCGCCCTAAACTCTGGCCCTTTTTTCTGTACAGACTTTGTACAGGGCAGGTATTATAGCCACAGAGCAATATCAGAGTCTGATCATGTCCACCCTCTTACTCAAAATCTTTGGCTTTCTTATGCTGGCGGCAATTTTGTTCAGCAATAAAGTCGTCGCCGAACCGACACCTTTGTCGGATTATTTTATTGAGCACTGGAGCGATCAACAGGGCCTGCCGCACAACAGTGTCAACAGCATCAGACAAACCCCGGATGGCTACCTGTGGTTTGCAACCTGGGAAGGAGTGGTCAGATTTAACGGTCGCGAGTTTAGCCGTTTTGGCAGCGACACCGTGGAGACGCTGAATGACTCCGGTATCCGTGCCCTGAGCGTCACACCAGAGGGTGAATTGCTTGCCGCCGGCTCAAGAGGCGCATTTTCCCGTTATAGTGACCATCAATGGCAGCCCATGCCCCACCTTGATGCCCGGATTAATTATGTGCTCCAGGACAGAAAAGCCAATATCTGGCTGGCCACCAACAGTAAGGGACTGTTCAGAATTGATTCAGAGCAGAACATCAGACATTTTACCGCCGCCGACGGGCTTCCGTCTCTGACCATTGAGACCCTGCATGAAGATAATCTCGGCAATCTGTGGGTAGGTACAGCCAGCGGCCTGGTAAGAATGACACAAAGTATGCTGACGCTGATCCGTGATATCCCATCCGTTCCGGTAATCAGCATCACCGAAGATCAGAGTGGCAAACTGATTATCGGAGCCGAAACCGGTCTCTACCGCGGTCAGGGCGATACCTTCAGGGCTTTTCTCCCGGAGCAATTGAATAAAGGCATCAGCCAGTTGCTGGCTGATGATCAGGGCGCATTGTGGATCGGCACCTCCAGAGGCGAGCTGTACAGGATAGTCGATCAACAGATTGACCGTATGGGACCCCAACACGGACTGCCGGATAGCCGTATCAAAGCGCTGTTCCAGGACGCCGAAAATAGCCTCTGGATTGGCACCAACTCTGGTCTGGTAAGAATACGAACGGCTAACTTCAGCACCATCAGCACGCAACAGGGGCTACCCGGTGATTATGTACGCAGCGTATTAAATACCGATGACAACAGCATTATGGTGGGCACCAGTCATGGCCTGGCCCGCATTGAAGGTAATATCGCTGAGCCTGTTCCGCTGCCTTTAAAAGAAACGCCGTTGCCCTCCATACTGAGCCTGGCACAACAAGCTGACAAATTGCTAATCGGTACTCACCAGCACGGGTTACTGCTTCTCGGTGACGACAATCAGTTCCGGCAAATCACCATGGAGCAGGGCCTGGCCTCAAACCAGGTCAGAGCGGTGCTTGCGGATCATGAGGGAAATATATGGGCCGGGACCTCTCAGGGATTGAACAGAATCAACCAGCAGGGGATCAGCCACTACAGTCGGACCAACGGATTGCTGGATGATTATGTGATGGCGCTGGCTGAGGATCACAATGATGATATCTGGATTGGCACAGAATCTGGTGCCGCCATTTATACCCGGGACGGCATGCAAACCCTGACACTGGAACATCTGGATAACACCAGTTCAGTATATGGCTTCTATGCCGGCAAGGATGGTGAATATATGTGGCTGGCGACGGATCGTGGGCTGGTTCGATACCGTTATCATGATCAGAGCCTGAGTATCATTGGCCAGCAGCAGGGTTTTCCGATTCAGAAGCTGTTTCAGGTAACTGAAGACAGCAAACAGAATCTGTGGTTATCCTCAAATCTGGGTATGGTCAGGATGCCGCTGCAACAGGCTCATGCGCTGGCTGACGGCTTACTGGAACAGGCGGATGTCAGGGTCTTTTCCAGCGGAGAGGGCATGCTCAGCCATCAGGCCAATGGCACCTCAAGTCCGGCCATCACCAAGGACTCAAACGGCAATATATGGATTGCCACCGCTAAAGGCGTTACCCGGGTTAATCCGGACAATATCAAAGAGCTGAGTGACTTTGCAGTACCGGTCGTACTGGAAAGCATAGAAGTAGATGGTCTGACGCTGCCGGTAACCAATAGCCTTGAACTGGCTGCCGATACCCGCAGGATACAATTCAGGTTCGCCGGACTGGGCTATATCCTGCCCGATGCCATCGAGTACCATACCTGGCTGGAAGGATTTGATAATGGCTGGGTAGCCAGAGGTAGCGTGCCCGTGGCTGAATATACCAACCTTGCTCCCGGTGAGTACCGTTTTAAAGTCAAAGCCAGTTACCCCGGTGCCGGGGCAAAGGCAGACAGTCGCATGCTGAATCTGGAAATGACAGTGCAGCCCTATTTCTGGCAGCGCACTGAAGTCATTGCCGGTGCACTGCTGCTGGCATTATTGATGTTGATCGCGTTTATCCGTGCCAGAGAGCATGTATTGCGCGCTCATGCCAGAGAGCTCCGTTCACAGGTCGAACTGCAAACTCAAAAAATTCAGCAACAGGCAAAATTATTCGAACAACAGGCTATGCAGGATCCCCTTACCGGCCTGGCAAACAGGCGCTCCTTTGACAATTACCTTAAGCGGCTCAGTCAGAATCCTACCCAGCATCATGGTTATTTTCTCGCCATTATCGATATTGATAATTTTAAACTGGTGAATGATCGCTGGTCTCACGATGTCGGTGACAGAGCCATTCAGGCGGTCGCCTCAGTGATAGCCAGTAATTGCCGCGAGGAAGATCATGCGGCCCGCTGGGGTGGTGAAGAGTTCTCTTTGGTGATGCCAGGGGTTGATGTGCAAAGGGCCACGGAGATCTGTGAACGTATCCGCCAGCAAATCCAGCATGCCGATTACAGCCATCTTGGTTTCGGACTGACCCTCACGGTAAGCACAGGCATAAGTGGCAGTGTGGCACTGGATGATTACCGGCGCTTACTTATCGAAGCCGATAAAGCGCTTTATCAGGCAAAATCAACGGGCCGTAACAGTGTCAGAGTATGGAGAAGCCCTCCGGGACCGACACCTATTGGCAGTAAATCGGCCTGAGTCATTCGTCGGAGCAAGGGCGTCAAATCAACCAGTACATCCACAGATGGCAAAGTATTACCACTGCGGTCAACTGACTTCTTAACGAGACATAGCCACAGGGATAAGCCTGGTCCAACCCCGCACAGACTTCATAAAGCCGCAGGCTCAAAAACAAGACTGCCTGGATTAGCAAAGCCGAACCTGTCAATAAAGCGAATGCCAGAAAACTCATCACAACAAAGCTTACCACCCAGCCTGCTCTGCGCGTGGGCTGGTCAGATTTATACAGCACCGGCCAGAGCACTCCCGCCATAAAGCCCAGAATAAGACAGCTGTACAATTGAAATAGTACCGATATCCGGAGTTCAGACAACCACCACTGCTGCCAGTAGAACAAGGGCAGCAATAAAAACGGGATTGATCCGGCATAGCCCAGAATACGCATCATCGGAGGCATTGAAATTCGCTGATCAGCGGCCATCACACACTCCTGCAGTGCATTGCATACGTTTCGCGGCCCAGTAACCATAGGCTTTGCTGGCCAACCAGTAACAAGGCGGCAGCCGCAGTAGTGTTACCAGCCAGTGAAAGCCAGCCAGACGCCAGTAATACAGACTGGCGTCAATACCGGTAATAAAGGTTTGCCCATCCCAAAGATGCAGAACCGACATCATGTGCGCTTTATCCACGCCAGCGAAAGAGGAAAATCCATCCTCGCTGATATCCACCATCTGCAACTTGCCCTTAAGCTTAGGCGCCAGCCACTGCATTTCGTGACGGCATAACCGGCAACTTCCATCATAAAAAAGCTTTATCTGATGCATCGGCCTGGATCTGAACTATTGATACTCTGAGTACGGATAAGTGGGTATCAGGATCAGTTAGCTTGCGACCCGCTTTGTGTCACGCCAGTTCAGCACAATAACCGTCACAGCAGGCAACAACGTCAGAGTAACCAGGGTCGCCCCGATAATTCCGGCCATCACGATCACACCCACGCCCCGGTATAATTCGGTACCGGCCCCGGGAAGAAATACCAGCGGCGCCAGACCACATATCGTCGTAATAGTAGAAATGGTGATGGGCCGGAGTCTTGATCTTACCGCCTCTTCGACCGCCTCCAGTGCAGCCATACTCTGTTGCTTTACGTTATCTATGGCACGATGCAGAATCAGTATCGGATTATTCACCACTGTCCCCATCAGAATTAAAAAGCCGAGCATCGAAATCATATCAAATGGCTGGTGTAACGGGCTCAGCCCAAACAAGGGCAGGGCTGAGCCGACCAGATTCAGTAACGCCAGTCCGGCAAGACCACCGGCTATTCCCAGAGGGATAGTGGTCATGATCAAAAGCGGATAGCCCCAGTGACTGAAAATCGCCACCATCAGTAAATACACTATGGTCAGTGCCACCAGATAATTGCTGCCAAGGGCCTCCCGGGTGGCGTCCAGCTGATCGGCTGCGCCGGATATACTCAGGGTCACACCGGCTCGCACCTGGCCGGTCCGGCGCAGGTGTTCCACCAGTTGCTCCCGTACCCGGGCCACGCCGGTCTCCAACGCCACCGAACGGGGCGGGATGATATTCAGGGTCACGGTACGCTGCCCGTCCAGACGACGAATATTGCTGGTATCGACGATCTCTTCTATCCGGGCCAGTTCAGACAAGGGCACGTTCTCACCGGAAGGGGTATGCAGCTGAATTTCCTGCAGCGATTGCAGGTTTACTCCTGGCCCGTGACGGCTGTACAGATACATATCAATCTTGTCATCACGCAGGAAGAACTCATTAACAAAAGCGCCGTCAGTCAGCGCTGCCGTTGCAAAGCCGATATCTTCAGCACTCAACCCAAGCTCGGCAGCACGCGCCCAGTCGGGACGAATTTGTACCAGCGGCTGTGCAAGTGACAAACTGCCGGGCTGGGACTGTATGCGGGGATTATCGAAAATCTCTTCGGCCCTGGCATAGGCCGCCTGCGCCACAGAGAACAGATCAGCCAGACCAGGGCCGGAGATATCCAGATTAACACTGCGGGTACCACCATCGTTACTGCTGATGATGGAGCCGCGGGCCGCAAAGGCGCGCATACCGGGGTATTGTTCGTATTTATCGGTAATCGCCTGCATCAGGGCTTCTATATCACCGGGATTAACCGACTGAGTGATAATTCTCAGGCTTTCGGGATTAATGCTCATATTCAGATAAGCCATGGCCGGCACTGCTGCCTCACCGGCATGAAAGTCCTGCGGATCAGCGCCCACAAAAGGCATAAAGTAGTCGTTCAGCTCCTCACCTATCTGCGCCATAGTGTCGAGGTTGTAGCCCGGTGGCGCATTCATGGAAGCAAAGGTTTTTGGCTCTTCACCTTCCGGCAGGTATTCTGCCGGCGGTGTCAGAAAAACTACGATAGCAAGGCTTAACAACAGGGTAATGGCAATACAACCCCATCGTCTTTTGCCCGTGGCCAGGATCCAGCTGATACTCTCCAACACTCTGTTTTGCGAAGACTCCTGATGCTGATGATGACCAGCCGCACCGCTGAAATTCAGTCTGGCGCTGGCAGTGGGGATCACGGTAATGGCCACCAGCATGGACACCAATATCGACGCAGAAATAGCGATGGCGATGTCTGAATACAACTGGCCTGCTTCTTCGGCAATAAACACCACAGGCAAAAACACCATAACGGTAGTCAGGGTCGAAGCCAGCACTGCCGGCCACACTTTCTGCACACCCGCCACTGCCGCTTTGAGTTTGTCCAGTCCTTTGCGTCGTTCCAGTTCGATGCTCTCCAGCACCACAATGCTGTTATCCAGCGTCATGCCAATGGCAAAGGCGATACCGGCCAGAGAAATGACATTGATGGTTCGTCCCGCCAGCAGCAACCCCAGAAAGGCAGCGATAGTGCATATCGGGATACCCACTACGCCAAGGGCGGTGGCCTTGAATGAGCGCAAAAACAAGAACATGATCAGGGTTGCCAGCAAGGCACCGAGAATAAGATTCTTCCAAACATTGAACACTGAGTCCTGCACGTAAACCACGTCATCGGCGGTCAGCGCCAGTTCCATGCCCTGAGGATTCAACAGATCCTGATTGATGACCTCGACTTCGGCCAGCATAGCCTGTTTAATATCGATAACGTTGGAGCCGCTTTCCCGGCGTACCGACAGGCTGATAACCGGTTGATTGTCGACAAAAGAAAGAGAACTGATCTTATAATGATCAAGTTCCACCTCTGCCACATCTTCCAGTCGCACTATGCTGTCGCCTTCACGGCGCAGAATAAGCTGGCGGATATCCTCAACATCCTCAAAGCGGCCAAGGGTGCGGAGCAAATAGCGGCGCTTGCCACTTTGTACTTCGCCAGCTGAGATATCGCGGTTACGCTGATTGATAGCTTCCCGCACCTGCGCCAGTGTCAGCCCCTGCTGGACCAAGGCATCGGCGTCCAGGCGGATTTGAATCTGTCGCCGAGCCCCTCCACCCACATTGACCTCCGCCACCCCGGCGACACTGGACATATGGGTGCGTACATTGTCCTCGATGTAGTCACGCATCATATCCATATCGAGATTCTCAGGATTGCCAGGTAAGGGCGAGATACGGAAATACATAAAGGAATTTGCAGAAAAGGAAGTGGCATAAACCCGGGGTTCATCCACATTGACCGGATAAGAGGGTACCTGGGTCAGAGCATTGTTGACCCGAATAAGGGTTTCAGTAATATCCACGCCGAATGGGAACTCCATCTCTATCTGGGCGCTGCCCAGACTGGCTGAGGATGTCAGTTGCTGCAGATAGGGAATATTACGCAGGAATTCTTCCTGCTCAATCAGAATTTCCTTTTCAATATCCTGCGGGGTGGCGCCGGGCCAGCTTGTCTGCACACTGATGGTACGCACATCCAGATCCGGAATCATCTGCACCGGAATACGCTGAGCCGCTAAGATCCCAAGCACCACGATGATCAATACCGTCACTGCCACCAATATGCCGTGTCGAACTATACCGGCAAACATATCAGCGACCGGCCTGTTGCAGAATAATCTGCTGATCCCGATTCAGTGCTTCGTTGCCACGCACAATCACAATTTCACCACCACTGAGGCCCTTGCGGATCTCAATGCTGTTTTCAAATTGCAGGCCTGTTTCCACCTGAACTTCCCTGACGCGGCTCTGCTTCCCCCACTGGGCATTCTGCTGTGCCAACCAAACTGTAATGCGGCCGTCAGGATGACGAATCAGAGCGTCATTGGGTACGGTGACTTCGCTGCGCCCCATATCCAGTATCATTTGCGCCGACACCGACATACCCGGATACCACTGAGACCCATCGTCCGCCTGCGGTTCAAGCTGCACTCGCAGGCCAAAGCTGCGACTGCCTTGTGTTGCTGCGGGGATACGACGATGCACCGGATACTCAGATTTCTGTTGCGGATACCCTTCAAAGCTCAGTTGCAGACGGGTGTGTTGATCGACCCGGCCAAAAAAACGCTGGGGCACCTTAAAATCAGCAACCAACGTATCGGTGCCAGTCAGCTCCAGCAACCCTGTTCCCGGACTCACCCATTCACCCACATCAATATCACGGCCTGTAATCACGCCGCTAAAGGGCGCCCGTAACTGATGTCGCTCAAGGCTGGCCTGCAGACGCTGCGCTTCGGCCTTTGCCCCTTGCCAGCGCGCTTCGGCTGCACGCACCTCGGAGGCGAGTGCTTCAACTTCGGTTTCGGCAATACTTTGTTGTGAGGTCAGTGCGCGGGCGTCCTCAAGGCGTCTGCGCGAATCGCTCAGGGATTCTTCAGCTACAGCAGCCTGTGCATGGGCTGAAGCGACAGCGAAACGCACCAGTTCGTCGTCCAACTGCAACAACACCTGCCCCTGCTCAACACGCTCACCCTGGTCGGCAAAAATCCCGGTCACCAGTCCGTCAACCTGCGCAGACAACCAGCCCATCTTCAGTGACACCAGTGTGCCACTGAGGGGCACCTGCTGTTTGATTGCCTGCTGTGTCACTTTGGTGCCTTCTACTTCCACTAACTCCTGTGCGTCCACGAACAGACTGCACAGATAACATAAGGCCGCAGCGAGCCACGGCCTGGAGTTGTTGAGGACTGAATTGTTCATAAATATCCCTGCTACCGATAGTTCTGATTTCCTGACATAACTATTTAATCACGTTACGGTATAGAAGCGCAGGCAGATCAGTAGTTCAATATCTGCTGTAAGGCATCCGCTAATATCCGGATTTGATCCTGCAGTTTGTCCTCTTGTAGCTGGCTAAACCCCAGAATAAATCCCTGGGACACTGGCGGGGTGAAGTAATGCTCAGACAAGGTGTTGAGTTTCAGTCCCTTCTTCAGTGCCAGTTGAGCTATGCGCTGATCAACATACTCAATACGATCTGTGTACTGCCACTGTGGTTTAAGCATTGCCAGTAAATGCATGCCACCCTGAGTTTTTTGCCAGTCCAGCCAGGGCGACAGCGGTTCAAGTGCCTCAAGTAACAGGTTTCTGTTGCCCAGATAGTGACGGCGCATACGCCGCAGATGGCGTGCAAACTCACCACTTTGGATAAATTCCGCCAGTGCCGGCTGACTGGTGAGCGCCGCTGAATTGCTCAATACATTCTGAGCCTGCCGGAGTCGCGCAGCCTGCTCAGCCGGCGCCACAATAAAGCCCAGCCGCAGACCACGGAACAACACCTTGGAAAAGCTGCCAAGGAAAAATGTCCCCTGCTGCCGATCCAGTTGCATCAGTGGCACATGGCTGCGGCCCTGATAAATAAACTCATTGTCATAATCATCTTCAACCAGCCACAGTGAATGGCCGGCCGCCAGGCACTGTTGTTGCCAGCTCAGCCATTGGGCCCGCCTCTGGGGGCTCATCACCATACCCAGAGGGTACTGACGATTGGGGGTCAGAATAACCATACCACTGCAAGCGTCTGTTTGCGGCAGTTGTGCCCCCTGTTCATCTATGCTCAGGGGCAGCGGTGGACGGTGCAACATAGACAGCAAACCCTGCATGGGCCGGTAACAGGGATTTTCCAGCCAGATATTGCCTGCAGTGGTACACAAGGCCTGACTCAGAATCGTTAAGGCGTCACGGTTACCGGCGGTAATCACTATCTGCTGCGGGTAGCAATCCAGGCCCCTGAGCTGGCGCAGATACTCTACTACCTGTTGTCTTAGTACCGGTAAACCGCTGGTATAGCTGCCATTTAACAAATCCGCATCAGGTTTGAGCCAGCCGCGTTTCATACAATTGGCCCACTGCCGATGGGGAAACCGACTGACATCGGCGCCAGAGTCAAAACTATCAATGCTGCTTTGCTGTGAAGAGGCTGTTGCAGGCTGAACCAGATGGGCAGCAAGGCATTGTGGCTGCGAAACAGGGGAATTCTGAGCAACAAACAGGCCTTTTCTGGCTTTACTGATCACAAACCCCTCGGCAATCAACTGATTGTATGCGTTCAATGTGCTGGTTCTGGACACACCAAGGCTTTGCGCCAACTCACGGGATGAGGGCAGTTTATCGCCTGCTTTCAGCCGCCCATGGTCGATTAAGTGACGCAACTGTAATTCAATCTGACGATAACGGGGCTGGGAAGCATCAGGTTCAAGGCTCAGGCTAAGACTGGCGGCTGCACTCATCTGGTATCTTAAAAAATTACAAATCTGGATATTTTTATTATAACCAGTTCAGGTAGATTGCCCAGAACGCCATATCATTTAATCATCAGGAAGCACAGCCATGAGTCATAGTTCAGACGCACCCTCAGCAAAAACACAGGTCAAACGGGGCAGAAAAAGAGCCTGTTACGAGCCACAGCGGGTCAGGCAGATTATTGATGCCAGTTTGCTTTGCCATGTCAGTCAGAGTATCCATGGTCAGCCTGTTGTCACCCCGACCTGTCACTGGCGCGATGGCGACAGACTCTACTGGCATGGCCATGCTAAAGCCCGCAATGTCAGTGATGGCAGAGCGGTATGTATCAATATCTGTCAGCTAAATGGCCTGGTGCTGGCCCGTTCGGCATTCCATCATTCGGTAAACTATCAGTCTGTCACACTGTTCGGCACTCCTGAACTGGTGAGCGATCGGGAAGAAAAGCTATACCAGCTTGAGCGCTTTGTGGATAAAGTCTCACCGGGACGCTGGTCACAATTACGGCCGGTTACTGAGCAGGAGCTGATGCTGACTGCCATCGCCTGGGTCCCGATCAGTGAGGCCTCAGTTAAAATGCGCGACGAGCCGCCCATAGATGATGAAGCCGATTATAACTGGCCTGTCTGGGCCGGAGTGCTGCCTTTGGAGCGAACCTGGGGCAAGGCGCAGGCGGACCCGAGGCTGAGGGGTAGCGAATGGATTGAACCCGTTGCTCCCGATTCACGCTAACCCGTAAAAAAGCACCCATCGAACAGAAACATAAAAAGCAGACATCCGGCAAAACCCTTCTATAGTTAAAATCTATACTCAGAAATAAACGCCGGGAGTGAGGCTGTGCGATGTTTATCTGCCCTATTGTTTTTTGTGTTACTTATTCTTAGTCACTCCCTTGCAGCCGCAGACTGGAGTATTACCGAAATTCAGTATCAGAAAGGCAAGCTGGATGCGCCCGGATTTGCCGGGGGCGGCGACGCCGACACCAATATCATCACCTTCCAGCACGCCAGCGGCTGGGCGTATGGCGACAACTTCTTCTTTATGGATCATCTGGACGACGATAATGCTGACGGCTTTAATGATCAGGACTGGTATGGCGAGTGGTACAGCAATTTTAGCCTTGGCAAAATAACCAAGAAGTCGGTGGGAGCCGGTCCGGTTAAAGATATTGGCCTGTTAATGGGTTTTAACTGGGCAGCCGATGCCAAGGTCACCAAGTACCTACCCGGTATACGTCTGTCCTGGGATCTGCCCGGATTTGCTTTTTTTAATTCTGACTTAACTGCCTATATTGATGACAGTGCAGGCATCGTACAGGGAGGCGCTCCGGCCGAGAGCAATAGCTGGATGCTGGATCTCAACTGGGCTTACCCCTTTTCAATCGGTGAACAGGACTTTTCCATCGAAGGGCATATGGAATATATCGCCTCCCGGGACAATGAGTTTGGCGCTGAGGTATCCCACTGGATTCTGGCCCAGCCGCAAATAAGATGGGATATGGGCAAAGCCCTGTTTGATGTCAAAGGACGGCTGTTCGCTGGTGTTGAACTACAATACTGGCAAAACAAACTTGGCGATGCCGGTACCGATGAAAAAGCTATACAGCTGTTAGTTGTGGCCCGACTTTAACAATATACAGGAGTACACAGCATGTCGCTCTGTAACAAACTTCTGCCCATAATCGTCTTAGTTATTGGCCTTGGCTGTTTACCAAAAAGCCTGGCTGATGATTTTGTGGTCGGTGTCGAAAATCTGCACTATTACCCTCACTTCAGCGATAAAGGTGGCGAATATGAAGGTTTTGCCCGCGCCGTTCTGGATGCCTTTGCCAAAGAATATAAGCATAAGTTCAGCTATGAAGCACGCCCCGTTGCCCGGCTGCATGATGAATTTCTCAACCGTGGAAAGTTTGATTTTAAATACCCCGATAACCGTTATTGGCAGGCCGATATCAAACAGGGCAAAAATGTTATCTATAGTGAGCCAGTGGTGGCCTATATCGACGGGGTGATGGTGCTACCGGCTAAAAAGGGCAAGGGTGAAGAGCATCTTAAAACCCTCGGCACTATCCGCGGTTTTACACCCTGGACTTATATGCAGCAAATCGAAGCAGGAACCATACGCGTCCAGGAAAGCTCTGATTTTGAACGTCTGCTGAAAATGGCTATAAACAGCCGTATTGATGGCGCCTACCTAAATATTGATGTGGCCAGGTATCAGCTTCAGACCACTATTGAGGATAAAAATGCGCTGGTTTTCGATGACAGCCTGCCCTTTACCAAAGACAACTATCACCTTTCTACCCTCAAACATGGCGAGGTTATTCAACAATTTAACCGTTTCCTGAGCGAAAACCGTGATCTGATCGACAAGCTGAAACAGGATTATGGCCTGGCCGTCGATTAATACCAGTTGTTATAGCACCAAACTACGGACCTTTACCCATCTCTCGCAGAAGCGCTGGGAGTGATTACACCAATTCCAGTGTCTCTGCGATGAGAATCTCTTTCGTGTGGTTCCTGGTACAGAGCCATGCCGAAGTGCGACTAAAAACCCCTGCTCCGATAAAATTCCTTGCGCTGGATCAAATAATATTTATAATTTCAGAAATTACTGAAACTTTTGAATATCACTATGACACTCTCTCCCTCCCTCTCTTCTTTTGTTATGCACTTCGGTGAAATGGGCAGTCGCTGGGGCTTTAACCGTACCGTGGGACAGATGTATGCGCTGCTGGTAGTTAGCGAGCAGCCCTTAAGTGCCAATGATATTGCCGAATCCTTGTCCATTTCCCGTGGCAACGTGAGTATGGGCCTTAAGGAACTGCAATCCTGGCAACTGGTGAAGGTCAGCCATCAGCCTGGTGATCGCAAAGAGTATTTTAAGGCCCTGGGCAGCATCTGGGATATGGCTAAAAAAGTGATAGAAGAGCGACGTAAGCGGGAGATTGACCCAACCCTTTCGCTGCTGCGCACTATTTTACTCGACGGCACCGAGCAGAAGGATTCTGAACATGCCCGCCAGCGTTTGCAGGAGATTCATGATCTGCTGGAGTCATTAACTAAGTGGAGCAATGAACTGCAACGCCTCAGCCCGGATAATCTCAATACCCTGCTCAAACTCAGCTCCGGGGTCGGCAAAGTGCTGGATATGAAAGATAAATTTATCACCAGGGATGCTGGTTCAGAAGGAGAGCGCTGATGGAAGACGTACTATTACTGTCAAGACTGCAATTTGCCACGACCATCAGTTTCCATATTTTGTTTCCCACTATCACTATTGCTCTGTGCTGGTTTCTGGCCTATTTCAAAATACGCTTCGATCTCTCCGGCGACCCGGTGTGGATGCGGGTGTATCGCTTCTGGGTCAAAATATTCGCGTTGAGCTTCGCACTGGGGGTCGTTTCCGGTATTACC
This sequence comes from Lacimicrobium alkaliphilum, assembly GCF_001466725.1. Classification (NCBI taxonomy): domain Bacteria; kingdom Pseudomonadati; phylum Pseudomonadota; class Gammaproteobacteria; order Alteromonadales; family Alteromonadaceae; genus Lacimicrobium; species Lacimicrobium alkaliphilum. The sequence continues at coordinate 749,507 of NZ_CP013650.1, read as the reverse complement.
ATGTCATTTCAGTTTGGTACCAACTGGCCGGGCTATATGGAGAAAGTCGGTAATATCGCCGGGCCGCTGCTTGGCTACGAAGTGCTGACCGCCTTTTTTCTCGAAGCAACCTTTCTCGGCATTATGCTGTTCGGCCAGGGGCGGGTACCTAACTGGGTACACACTCTGGCCACACTGATGGTGGCTGTGGGTACCTCTCTTTCTGCCTTTTGGATCCTGGCGCTGAATTCCTGGATGCAGACTCCGGCCGGTTTCGAGATGCGCGATGGTGTGGCCCATGTTACTGACTGGTGGGCGGTGATCTTTAACCCCTCGTTTCCTTATCGCCTTGTGCATATGCTGCTGGCCTCTATGCTTACTGCGAGCTTTCTGGTGGCGGGGCTGTCAGCCTATCGCCTGCTACGAGGTGATAGCAAAAAAGCACCGCGGATTGCTCTGAAGTCAGCGCTTTATGCCGCGGCACTGGTGACCCCGTTACAGATTTTTGTCGGTGACCTGCATGGTCTCAATACCCTTGAGCATCAGCCACAAAAAGTCGCGGCCATGGAAGGGGTGTGGGAAACTGAGCGCGGCGCACCATTGTTACTCTTCGCCATTCCCGATGAAAACAGCCGCAGCAATCAATTTGAAATCGGCATTCCCAAGGGGGCCAGCCTGATTCTGACCCATGATCCAGAAGGGAAGATTCAGGGCCTGAATGACTTTGTCGGTGAACACCCGCCGGTTAAGCCCGTATTTTTGGCTTCAGGTTAATGGTCGGCATCGGGCTTCTGATGCTGACACTGGCCTGGCTGGGTAGCTGGCAGTTATGGCGGCATAACCGGCTCTCGCCGATACTGCTTAAGTCTGCCTTTGCCATGACCTTTTCCGGCTGGGTTGCCACCCTGGCTGGCTGGTATGTAACCGAAATTGGCCGCCAGCCCTGGCTTGTCAGTGGCGTACTCAGGACCGCCGATGCCGTGACAGATGTGGCCCCGGACAATGTGCTGCTGACCTTTTGTTTATATCTGAGCCTCTATGCAGTGTTGTTGGTGGTGTATATCCGCACCTTGTTGCGTCTGGCCCGTAAGGCCACCGAGGTGGAAGAGATTAGTAGCTATCAGACGGATAAGAAAACTCACAACGCACCACTGGCACAAGGAGAACGCTGATGTTTGCCGATCAAACTCTGCCTTATATTTTTGTCGGCCTGATGGGACTGGCGGTATTGCTGTACGTCATCCTGGATGGCTATGATCTGGGTGTGGGGATTCTGCTGCCCCTTAACAATGAGTCCCACAGCGACAAAATGATCGCCTCTATTGGCCCGTTCTGGGACGCCAATGAGACCTGGCTGGTATTAGCCGTTGGTGTGCTCTTTATCGCCTTCCCGGCTGCACATTCTCTGGTGCTGAAGGAACTTTATCTGCCCGCCACCTTCATGTTGCTGGGCTTAATTCTGCGCGGGGTAGCATTCGATTTTCGCGCTAAGGTCAAACCGGCCCGCAAAGGCATCTGGGATAAGGCATTCAAATTTGGTTCATTACTGGCGGCCTTTATGCAGGGGTATATGCTGGGTAGTTATATTATGGGCTTTGAGCAAAGTATTCAGGCGCTGGGCTTCGCGCTGCTTAGCGGTGTCGGAGTGACCGCCGCCTACTGCTTTATCGGAGCATGCTGGCTGATTATGAAAACCGAAGGCAGCTTGCAGCAAAAATCCGTGCATTGGGCCAAAACCTGCGTCTGGTTGTGCTTTGCCGGGGTACTGGGAGTCTGCATAGTCAACCCACTGATCAATGAGCTGGTATGGCAGCGCTGGACCAGCCTGCCCCAGGCGTTGTTTATCTGGCCCATTCCGTTTGTCAGCCTGAGTCTGTTCGCCCTGTGCCATTCGGTACTGCGGCGCCTGCCCTTAAAAGATGATGCCGGTTGCTGGCTGCCCTTTATTCTCGCCTTACTGATCTTTTTGTCCTGTTATCAGGGGCTCGCGGTGAGTTTCTTTCCCTACATTGTGCCGGGTAAGATGGATATCTTCGAGGCTGCCAGTGCGCCCGAGTCACTGCGGTTCATTCTGATGGGTGCATTGATTGTAGTGCCCTGCATTCTCGCCTATACCGTCTTCTCGTACCGGGTATTCTGGGGCAAGGCCACAGATCTGAAGTATTACTAATCGGGACAGAGTATCAGCGGATAACACGTCCAACCAACTTATCATCAAGGTACGATATGCCAGCCAATATACTAATGTGTATCAGCAGCGCAACGGTTTTGCTGCTAGGCCTTATCCATTTTTTCTATACCTTCAGAAGCCAGGCATTCAGTCCGGATGAGCACGCTTTACAGGTACAAATGGAACAAGGTTCCCCGAAGATAAGTAACCAGACCAGCATGTGGAAGGCCTGGATTGGTTTTAATGCCAGCCATAGCCTGGGCCTCATTCTGTTTGGCCTGATATACACTTATATGACATTGGCCTACCCTGATTTGCTGTTTCAATCATCGTTCTTGCTTGGCGTAGGATTGGCGATGTTAATCAGTTTGCTGCTTCTGGCAAAAGCATTCTGGTTTAGCATTCCACTGACTGGTGTTTTTGTCTCCTTGCTAAGTTTCATTGCCAGTATTGTAGCCTATCAATTCTGACTGCAGAGCATTGTAGGAGAAGAGCGCGCGGAAAAAAAGACCGCGCCAGATTGGCGCGGCCAAAACACCTTCAGGGAATAACATCCTGAAATGGGCTGTTGCCCGATTGGAAACCCGACCAGCCCGGTTGGGGCCAGACCAGTCAGGCAATAGTACTATTACAAGCTCCGTGCCAAAGTTTTAAAATCCTTCATAATCATTAAGTTAACTGTTATTTCCGGATGGCGCGATGGTCTGATCCGTCGCCGATCCGTGACGCCCCGGTTTAAGGGAAGTCCACCTCTGCAGTTTGTTCTGCCTCGACAGTTGCCGACTTACTGCTTAGAAACACAAAACCATCTTCAGCGTTTTCGTCTGTTTCAGGTTGATCCAGTGCTGCCTGGCAAGTGAAAGCCAGGGTATAGTCGCCCTGTGCAACAAAGGCAGCCTGATACCGGTACTCGGCATTTTGCTCATCAAATTCAACTTCAGCGATGGTATAAGGTGATATTTCATTTTCGTTCGCCGGTTCATCGGTATCATCACCCAACACAGCCATTTCCAGATCAGCTTCCTGATAGAGATAAACCGCGTTGCCTTTATCAGGATCCACTTTATCGGCGCAACTGGCATCCATTATCAGGCTCTCATCCACAACCCCTTCAATAGTACCGACATTCTGGTTCGCCACCAGGCGCACGCCTCTGGGCTTGAGAAAAATATGGGCCTGACCAACCGGATCTACAAGGGATTTTCTGAGGTCAAACTCCAATGTATAAGCGGCAGTAACATTGGCCTCAGCGATAAACCCATCGAGTTTGAGCTCATTACTGGGTACCCGCAGTTCAAAGGTACCCTGTTCCATTTCGATGTAGGAATCCTGAGTGACCACCACTCTCAGCTGTCCATATTCACCCAACGGAATCTCTTCATCTTCTACCAGTGTGGCAAAATTTTCCCCCTGAAGACTCAGCAGATCAATCTGCCGGGGATCGCCATTTTCATCTGTCACATCAAAGCTGACAGTTTCTCCATTACCAATCAGCTCTATCTGATCAAAATACACCACTACCGCCACTGCCGAATCTATGGGCGCATCAGAGACAGCAAGGCTAAAACCTGTGCTGGTTGGCTGGGGCTCATTACCAGATGGCGATTCTCCGCTGTCTGAACCTCCGCAGGCAAAGAGCAGGGGTATTACGGATATTGCCAGTAAGTGATTTTGTAGTTTCATCTTGGGTAACCTCATTGCTTTACATTGATGGGACTCACATCAGTCTATCAATATCCGTTCCAGCCTGAGGTATGTGGGGCCTGGCAATAGTATCTGCAGAACGGATACCAACGCAGACGACCAGAACTGTCTGTTATTGACAACATGCTTCCTGAAAAAAAACACGTCATCCTTATAACCTAATGATTTATATGGACTATTTAATGTCGCCATTCGGCGACAGCCGAGTATCAACCTGTTCTTCTTCACCCGGATCATATCCCTCGGCACGGGGATCCAGTTCAGCCATAACCGGGGTATTGGGTGTAGTAGCAGAGAAAGCCACATGCTCGTCCAGAGGCACTGCCGCCCGCACACTTCGGCGCCAAAGCAGGAAAACAACGGTAATAGTTGCCAGCAGCACGAAATAAATAAACAGCCCCCGGGCGCCGAAGCCATTGATAAATAACGGCGCCAGCAGCGGCCCTGCCATTGCACCGACGCTGTAGCACAGCAGCAATCCCTGATTACCGGCAATCATCTGTTCAGGCTGCAATTCGTCACAGGCCTGACTGAGACTGATGGGGTAAATCGCGAAGATTATTCCGCCAAGACTGGCCACAAGCAGGGCCGTCAGCCATGATTCCGCACTAAGATCTGACAATACAAACAGCAAGCTGATCATCAGGGTTGCAGCAAACAGGGCCATAAGCACAATACGCCTATCAACCCTGTCTGACAGACGCCCCAACGGATATTGCAGGCACATCCCACCGAGGATCAACCAGGCCACCATGTCGGTGATCTGACTGAGATCAAATCCAATCAACGAGAAATATAAGGGTAATAACCCGTAGGCCACACTGAGCAGCAGACCAGAGATAAAGCAGCTGAATACCGCCGTAGGTGTCAGTCTGAACAATTCTGCTACTGAGAGTTTTTCATGTTTATCAAAATGAGGCATATCCACACGGGCCAGAGCCAGCGGAATTACCGATAATGAGGCGGCTAACGCCGCCACAGCAAAAGGCAGCAACATGCTGATATCAAGCTGTTTAAGCAGCATTTGCCCCAGCACCATGGCGCCATAAAACAGCACCATATACAGGGCCATCATACGACCACGAATACGTACCGGGCTGCTGACCATGATCCAGGACTCAATGACTACCAACAGACCGCCGGTGGCAAATCCCCCCAGTAGTCTCAATAGCAGCCAGGTCTCCGGCACCACAAACATGCCGTATAGCAAGGCTACACTGCACAAAATAGAAGCGTAGGCCGAATAGGCGCGAATATGCCCGACCCTTAAAATCAGCCGGCTGTTAATAAAAGTACCCGCCATCAGACCTGCAAAATAGGCAGTGGACACGGCGCCAATCCAGAAAGTCGAAACCTGCTCTTCGGCCAGCCGCAGCGTCAGCAGCGTAGTCAGCAGACCATGGCCTATGGAGTAGATCAGCAGGCTGATCAGGGGGGACGCCATGGAAGTGAGTGCGGCTCTTGGCATAGCTGTGGATTCGCTCGTGGATTCAGTTACTTAGATAGCAGGAAATACCACTGAGGTAAAATAAAAGCTGATGGTATTCATCGTTAAAACTGCAATAACGATTATTCCGGATTGTGACTATCCAACGTCCAGGGGCAAACTCTGAGCTTACTTGAACCCTGTGATGCAGGTAATCAACCCATGTCATATCAGAATAATAATATTGATGGACACCGCACTATTTTTAGACCTCTGCGACATGAAATAGACGCTCGCTCTGCCTGACCTTCAGTATGGAATACTCGAGCGCATTCAGTCAGCAAACTGGCTTCGAACCGGGCGTCGAGCGTATGCTCGACGTCAATTTTTTACGTGCTGAAATACACCATGCCGATGCCGATGCCGATGCCGATGAACATCAGTATGCATTGGCGCTTATTGGTCGCCTGGATAATGATAAGTTTAAAGTGGTGCTCAGCCTCAGCCGTCCGCTAACAGCACTGGGCGAGAGAACAGAGTTTTTCGCTTACTACAGTTATGTCAATGATGACTTTGCCCCCCGTGCAGAACTGACTGAAGATTTTCTCGATACCGGGCATGCACTGTCTTTTGAGCTGCAAGGAAGATTACCGGAACACAATCCGCTTACATGGTTGTTAAACCGGAACACTACCAGCGCAGCGACACCAGCAGAGGTCAGTTAGGACTGCAATACAAATTCAGCCAGGAAAAGTATTCATGTACATCAACAAACGACTCGTATATTACTTGCGGCCTGCAGGCGCAGCTTCCTGCCCCTTGGTAAACTTATTGCGCATCTGCACCTGGCTGAATGCGTCCTGACTGGCTCTGGCTACTTCGTCTCTTTGACGCTTTGTTGTGCATACCCGCTCGCCAAATCGTGTCCCGGTCACCTGTATGCGCTCACACTGATAACCGATAGCAGGATCAGCAAACTCAGCGATGCACTCCTGGCGATCGTGCTTATTCTCCTCCTTAAAACAATCTTTAAGGGCATTGTTTCGCTCCGTGTCAGACAAATTGTTCAGACTTGCGTATTTTGAAGACATATCTGAGGCGCAACCACCTATCAGCAATAAACTCAGAATGCCCGCTAATTGTATAAATTTCATCTTCCTGGCTCCCACCATTTTGTGACCCGAAAAAACACCGGGATATAGTAATTTAAGCTTCCATCTGTATAAAAATCAACCAGCTCATTTTTATCCTTTACCCCTGTACGAAATCCATAAAATTTACCCATTACACAGATCTTGCTGATAACCACTATCATTTGCATTAGCATGCGCAAATGTTTCCGCTCTAATCCGGTAGTACTGATGAAATATCTCTCTCTTTCCTCTTTAGCCCTGGCCGTCCTGGCTTCCTCACCAACGATGGCTCAGCAACAACCTGATAAGGTCCCTGATTCGGATCTCCGGTCTATCGAAACCCTGGTAATTACCAGTAGTCGCAACACAGGCTATCTTGCACAAGATGCAAAGGTTGCCAGTAAACTTAACCTGAGTATTCAGCAAACGCCCCAGTCCATCAGTGTGTTCAGCCGCGAGCAAATGAATGACTTTGCGCTGGATAATGTCAATGACGTGTTAGGTAATGTCACCGGCGTCAATGTGGAGCAGGTAGAAACCGACCGTACTTACTTCAAAGCCAGGGGATTTGATATCACCAACTTTCAGATCGATGGCCTTGGATTGCCACTGATCAACGGCAATGCCCACGGTGATATGGATACCGCCATCTACGAACGCATTGAGGTCGTCAGAGGCGCCAATGGCCTGATGGCAGGTTCGGGGAACCCATCAGCCACTATCAACCTGGTGCGAAAACGCCCCACAGAGGATTTTCAGGCCAATGTTACCGGCAGCTATGGCTCCTGGAGCAATGCGCGCCTGGAAGGAGATGTATCAGGCCGTATTGGCGACAATACCAGAGGCCGTTTGGTGATTGCCAGACAGGATAAAGAATCCTACCTGGACAGGTATGAGCTGGAAAAAGACGTCATCTATGGCGTGCTCGATTTCCAGCTTGGCGATGACAGCTTGCTGACTTTGGGCCATAGCAGTCATACCAGCGATGCAAAAGGCAACCTCTGGGGTGCCCTGACGCTCTATTATGGTGATGGCAGCCCCACCAACTTTGACGCTTCCACCAGCACTTCAGCCAGTTGGTCCAACTGGCAGGTTGAAGAACAGCGCAGCTTTGCCGACCTGACTCACAGTTTCAGCAGTAACTGGTCGTTACGCGTCAGTTATAGCCGTAACCGCACCGATGAAGACAGCCTGCTGTTCTATACCTACCTGGGTGATGCCGCCACAGGGTTGGATCCACAAACGGGTCTTGGCCTGGTGGGATACGGCAGTGAATATGATCTGGACGATGAGCAGGACCTGTTGGATATTTACACCAGCGGCGAATTTACCGCCTTTGGACGCCATCATGAAGTGGTATTCGGTGCCAGCTGGGCCGAGCTGAGTTATCAGGATAAATCACTGTATGACTTTCACACAGGGAATGGCTTTCCTCTACTACCCGCCATGCAGAACTGGGACGGTAACACCCCACTACCGGAGTTTACCGATGGCCTGACCGGCAGTGATGTCACCGATACGCAAAAAGCCTGGTATCTGGCGGCCCGCTTTAACTTAAATGAAAATATCAATCTTATTACCGGCCTGCGCCATAATGACTGGCAGACAAAAGGCGAATCTTACGGGCTGGATGAAACCCGTGATGACAGTCAGAGTATTCCCTACCTGGGTCTGATCTATGATATTAACGAACAGCTCACCGCCTACGCCAGTTACACCGAGACCTTTGTGGCACAAAGGGAAAAAGATCGTAACTTCGAACGTCTGGGCCCGCTGACCGGTGAGGCCAGAGAAATCGGTATCAAATCCCAGCTGTTTAATGGCAATGCATTACTGACTCTGGCCTGGTTCGATATCGAACAGGTTAACCTGGCCGTCTTTGATACTACCATTGAAAACCCCAACACCGGGGTACCGGAAGATGTGTACAAGGGTGCCGAGGGCATTAGCAGCCAGGGCTTTGAGGTGGAGCTGGCTGGTGAGGTACTGCCCGGCCTGCAAGCCAGTATCGGCCTGACCAGTTTCGATATCGACGGCGATGATCAGGTCGAAGCTTACACACCAGAGAAAAGCCTCAGGCTGGCAACCACGTATCGTTTGCCGATGCTGGAAAAACTGCGTGTCGGTGCCAGTGTGCAGTGGCAGGACGATATCTACCGCTCTCAGGGCATAGTGTCAGGGCTTTATGTCAATGCGGGAGAGGAGATCATCACCCGACAGGATGCTTACGCATTGGTAAACCTGATGGCCAGCTATGAGATTAATCAGAATCTTTCGCTGAACCTCAACATCAACAACCTGACTGATGAAACGTACCTTAACAGCCTGTACTGGGCACAGGGGTATTACGGTGCACCGCGCAATGTGATGGCTTCCGTTAGCTGGAGCCTGTAAGCTGACTACCCCCGCAATTAATGCGGGGGCTGTTGGCCTATATACAATATCCGTTACAACCTATTTATATTCTGGGCCTTTTCTTCGATCCTCTTCAACAGCTCTCTGATCTCTTCGGCGTATGGATGATGTTCCCCTGGTACCACTGCCAGAGCACTGTAACTCTCTTGCAGGTATACCGATGCCTGCTGTGAGTCTCCCGCCAGCCAGTGGGCCTTGCCCAAATGTCTTTTAATATTGGAAATCAAAGGGTGCCCCTCCTCATAAACATTGCGCCGTAAAGAGAGCGCCCGGGTAAATCGCGAAATGGCCATCTGGCTATCTCCTTCAGCCAAAGCCAACAGCCCCAGATTGACATAGAGCCCGGCATAGCGGGGATGCTCTTGCGGCAAAGTCCGGGCGTAGCCCTGAGCCACTTCAGCCAGCATTATCCTGGCCTCATCCAGGTGCCCCAAACCTATCTTAGCGCCCGCAGAGCGGGAGAGATCTCCAAGTGTAAAGCGGTGCTCACTGCCTAAAAGTTTGCGATTCAATATATAGGCCTGATTAAATCTTTTATAGGCATTGGCAAAGTCTTTCAGTTCGTAGTAGATATACCCGCTCAGCCCCAACAATTTAGCTTTCACTGTTGTATCCGGGTATAAGTTTTGCTGGATCTGCAACAACATTTCATTGACCAGATTACGGGCTGTGTGAAACTTACCCTGTTGCGCAAGTAGGTACCCGTAATCCACAACCAGTTCAGCTGTTTCCAGGTTGCCTGCACCATAATGTTGTAAAAAGAACTCATAGACCTGCCGATAATAAGGTTCAGCTTCAGAAAAGCGGGCATTGTAATGGTAAGCAAAAGCCAGTTGGTAGAACAGCTGGTGCTGCAGTTCCTGATCTGGCTGAACCTTGTTATCAAATATCTGTTTTGCCTTTTCAACCATGACTACTGCATTCTCATATTGGCCCTGGGCTATTTTGATCAACGAATGAGCCAAATATGAACTGACCAGTTGCGATGCAGCTTCATCGCCCGGCAAAGGGTGCAGAGCAGCGATGGAATCCAGAATATATTTATCCGCCCGGGTAAAATCACCCACAAAACTATAGCCATTTGCCAGATTCCGCAGAATCTTGGCCTTCATCAAAGGGTCCTCATGTTTCAGATTCTGTTGTTGACGCAACGCTGTCTCAAGTTGCTGGATGCCCGTTTCCTTAAGACCAATAGAAACATAAATATTCCCTAATATGGACAACAACTCGGCCTGGGTACTTTGATTGCGATTGCCCTGATGTGCCAGGAATGCTTCGGCTTTAGCCAGTAATTCTTCCGTTGCCTCCGGATGTTTGGCGATTGTACCGACGCCAATCGTCTCGATTAAATCAATCAGAAAACGTGAAAGCTCGTTGGCCCGGCTGCGCTCAAGGATCAATTGCTGGTTGTACGTTTTTAGCGCATTGATATACCACAGAGTAGTGGCCGCAACACCGCTCATGACCATAAAAACGGCTAAAATGGCACTTTTATTCCGTGCCAACCACTTTTTGGTTCGATAGCCCAGGCCTGAAGAGGGAAAGGCTCTGACAGGATGCTGGCTTAGAAACGCCTCAATATCCGCAATCAGGGACTCTACTGACAGATAGCGAGCCGTTGGCTCGCTACATAAACATCTGTCGATGATCCAGATGAGCTCTGAATTCAGATATCGAATAATCCGCCGGGGTGATTCTTTAGTACGTATTGCACAGCGTCTCCACTGACTCATGCCTAAATCACAGAGCAGCAGACTGCGCACCGAATCCACTGTGCCATCACGCAGCCTCTGCAAATCTATATTTTTGCTGTCAATTGCCAGCACGGCCTCAAGCAACAAAATTCCAAGTTGCCATATATCCACCGATACTCCGCTTTTCTCACCACGCAACTGTTCAGGGCTGGCATATCGGGGCGTATATCCCACAAAAGGCTGATAGGTTGCATCACCGCTTTCACGGCTGAGTAAACTGGCGATACCAAAATCCAGCAACTTAACCTGCCCCTCTGCGGTTACCAGAATATTGGAAGGTTTCAAATCCTGATGCACACACAGATTACGATGGGCATAAGCCACGGCATCGAGCACCTGTTGGAACAAGAGCAAACGCTCCTTGACCCCCATCTTTTTGCGATTGAGATAGTGGTGCAACGGCTGACCATCCACGTACTCCATCACCATGTAAGGAGCGCCACCGGCACTGACGCCAGCATTAATGATTTGAGCAATATGAGGGTGACTGAGCCTGGCCAGTATCGACCATTCGTTACGAAAGGCTTCTGCGTGAAATAAGGTTAGCTGCGGATGTAAAATCTTAAGAATAGCCGTTTGTTCATAGAGTCCGTCGATACGGCTTGCCAGAAACACTCTCGACAGCCTGGTTTCGGATATCAGTTCCTCTGCGCGATATGCACCATAAATATCACCGACCTGAGTGAGTTCACTCTCCGAAACGTCATGCTCCCCGAGCAGGGACACGCCGCCCCCTGTTACCAAATCACTATTCATGACCAGCTGCATCGTTGATTTCTGTTTATCTTAGACTTATCGGCAGGAACTCACCAGAACGCCCAAACACAAGTCCGGGCTTTTCAAAAGGCTATCTAACTGGTAACGCGCGTAAACCTTGGGTAGTAAAAAGGCACCACCTACTTTTTACCGCCCTGAGGTGGAGCGACCTGGTCCTTAGTGAACTTATTACGCATTTGTGCCTGACTGAACGCTTCCTGGCTGTTTCTGGCCACTTCATCACGCTGACGTTTAGTAGAGCAAACCCTTGTTCCAAAGCGTGTACCCGTGACCTGAATACGTTCACACTTGTAGCCAATGGCGGGGTCTGCATATCTGGCAATGCAATCCTGCCGATCAGGTTTATTTTCTTCCATGAAACACTCCTTTAACGCGTTGTTGCGATCTGTATCAGACAATTTATCCAGACTGGCATACTTGGACTTCATATCAGTCGCGCAACCTGTTGCAAGTAATGTCGTCAGAATAACTGTAGTTATCACACCTGATAGTTTCATAGACTTATTTCCTTTTGAGCTGAATTCATTAATGGCGCTGTCTGGGTTTAAAAACAGATAACAGGCGCCTCTTTATATCAACGCAATCTGTTTAAACTCTGTGCCAATGTGTGGAATACAGCTCGGGGATGTGTCTACTCTGACCAGAACGCATTAATGGAATGTGGGTGTTCCCTGACTTCACCGATGTGATCAATACTGTAAAGATTAATCTCTTTCCCGAATACCAGCACAGATAGGCGGGGCTGTGATAACTCCGTTTTTCTGTTCATCGCTGCAGCACCTGTGTCGAGAAAAAACATATTGTCTGACAGTTCGGCCTGTTCCAGCATAGTGTGTCCGGCAACAACAAGATCGATCCCCTGAACAGCGCCTTTGACATGCCCCCGAACTCGGGTACGTGACCATAGCATCTGATTCAGATGCACTTTTTTTATCTCAACGCCGGGTTTGTGCAGATCATGCCAGTTCAGATCTTCTGGAAAATCGGCATGAACCAGACCGATACGCTTATTCTGCCAGTGAAACTCTAGGGTATATGCCATATGATCTTTAATCAGCGCTTCTACCCGCTGCTGCTTATCCTCTGACAAAGCGTCAAACCACCAGCCACCATTGGCAGACCAGAACTCGTGCATCAGACCGCTGCTATCTTTAATGCTGTCCAGAGCCATCTGTTCATGGTTGCCTAAACATGAGTAAACACCCTGCTCATGCAGTAATTCCAGGCAAGCCAGAGAGTCAGCCCCGCGGTCAATCAGATCTCCGACGAACAATAATTGATCTTCAGTGTTCTGATAGTTTAGATATTGTAAAAGATGCATTAAGCTTGAGTATTGGCCGTGCACATCACCAAACACCATGAAACGCCCGTCAGAGTTGTCCTTATTTACCAAAAGGTGAGGTAGCAAATTGAAGCTCCCGACTTTAATCTTATTAACCTATACGCAATTTAGCCTCAAAGCGTGACGAATATGGAGCAAATTGGATGAAATCTATTGCTGAAGAAGAGCTGACCCTGGCGTTAAATGCGTATCAGGAAAAATCTCAGCTCGAACAAAACCAGTTGATGAGCAAAATTTATCATCAGTTGCGCAAAGCGGCGTGCGTCAGGCTCAAACAATCCAGCAGTAACGACCTGAGTCCCACTGTATTAGTTCATGAATCATTTTTAAAGTTGTTCACTAATGAACAAACCTGGCATAACCGGGATCACTTTTTTGCAGTTGCCTCAACGGCCATGCGCCAGATTATGGTGGATATAGCCAGAGGCCAGAGTGCGGCCAAGCGAGGTGGTAATGCACAGGAAGTGACCTACACCGAGGAGCTCTGCGCCGATACCAGCCAGGAGAAACAGGTCATTCTGGTCAACGAGGTTCTGTCTGAACTGGATGAAGCGAACCCGCAACTGGTAAAAATCATCGAATTGAAATACTACGTCGGCCTGACCAATGAAGAGGTATCTGAGGCGCTGAATGTTTCGCGACGTACCGTACAACGCCGGTGGAATGAGGCCAAAGAGCTGATTCAGTCTAAGTTGAGTACTAACTGAAAATACATAACTGGGTTACACAGCTGAGCCGAGAGAAGAAGGACTGACCCAGCCAAAGGGTTGTTTGTCTGGCAGCAAAAAATGCTCCCGCGCCAGGGGTGAAAACAATCTGGAATCTGAATAATGGCGCCGGATTAGCCGGTTATCTGTTAACTCAGGATGCTGGCGGATAAAAGACGCAAAGCTGTCAGTAGACGGGCTGTCAGACATTCGCTGACGAACCGTCATTAACCAGGCGCAGGTTATAGTTTCGTGATACTTATGTGGATCCACCTTATTCAGACGCAGCAACCTGTTGATCACATCTCTGCAGTAATCCAGTGCCATCACCACATCCCTTGATATCAGACACACATAGGCAAGTCGCAGGTGGGCCTCGTGGTCAAACTCAGACAAAGGATATTGTCCACTCTCCATCAGCACCTGAAAATGTTGATCATTCAGAGAAGCTCGATTGGATATTTGATGTTTGACAGTCATTTTTCCTCCCGGTTTGTTACTGCAAATACTTATATAACGCAGAACAGTATAATTAAGTGACATTTACCGGATACAGATTCAGAACAGTCACCATCGCTCAACAAGGCTTAGTCATCAGCAACACATCCTGATCGTAATAGGGTGGACAGGGATGCAGTAAAACCGGTGTCGAAGCGGTTACCTCGAAACCCATTTTTTTGTACAAGGCTACCGCTCCCTGGTTTTCAGAAAACACCTCCACACTAAGCTTATGACAGCCTTTTTGTACCGCTATTTTCTGTGCTGTCTTTAACAACTGCTTACCAATCCCGAGGTGTCGACGCGGCGCATACACCGCCAGGGCATTGATGTAATAACTCTCACCTGCCTGATACTCCAGTTCAACAAATGGCCTTACGACCTCTGGCAAGGTGTGCAGTTCTTTCAGATCCTGTTCTGTGGGATTAGAAATCGGGTAATCCAGAATCATACCCACCACTTCATTATTAAGTGTGGCGACTCTGGCATTGCGGTAGGAAAATCCCCCACTTTCCCGTTGCGCACGCATACAGCCATATTCCAGTGCCATCTGCCCTTTCTCACAAGACTGCTGCCACAAATACGAGGGTATGCCTTCCCCGGCAATGTCTATCAACTGCGCAAGATCGAGCGCATCGGTGCGTTTAGCGGGACGAATATTGATTTCGGGAATCCTCATAGTGCTCTCCGGTAAAAGTCATATGGAGGTTTACGCAGAATGCTCTGATTTTGTGACGGGATTGCCCGGTTTGTTTTGGCTTTTAATCTCAAGGGCTTTAACACAAAGACAGACAGTCCGGTAACGGGCTGTCTGGTTCATCTCAGGTCTGTCAGACCTTTGCTTCTAACACCATATTGATGTCCGTTTCCGCCACCCTTTTTACACTGGTAAAGCCTGCGCTTTTTAATACTTCGGTTAATTTTTTCTCCCCGGCCTGGGCGCCCAACGCCAAACCAACTTCCTGCGCCTTAGAGGCGGGAGTACAGATCAGTGTAGAAGCCGAGTAGCACACCTGACCGAGCAGATGCAGATTGTCAGTTAATTTATCTCCTGCCAGAGGCTCTACCAGCATCAGGCTGCCATCAGCTTTAAGCTTCGAGCGCAGATGTCGGGCAATACCAACAGGGTCACCCATATCATGCAAAGCATCAAACAGACAGATCAGATCAAAATCCCCCTCTTCAATCTGCGCCGCCCCGGCGGCCACAAACTGCCAGTTAGGATGGCTTAACCTCTCGTCTGCATTTTTGGAGGCTGAGGCAATAGACTCAGAATGAAAATCATAGCCAATAAAATGGCTGTTTCTGAAGGCATCCGCCATCAGTATAGTGGACGAGCCATGCCCACAACCCACATCCGCCACCCGGGCGCCGTTTTGCAACTTATCAATCATGCCATCCAGAGCGGGCAACCAGTCTGTAATCAGGTTTACCTCATAGCCCGGGCGGAAGAAACGATCAGTCCCACAGAAACAACAGCTGTGATGCTCTCCCCAGGGCCGTCCCTCGCCTGACACAAATGTGTGCAAGGCCTTCTCATGGGTAGCATGTTGGGAGACCACTAGCTGGAACAACCCCTGCATACAGGCCGGATGGCCTTCCTGAGCCAGCACAATACTTTTCTCCGGAAGCATAAAAAAGGTATTGCTGGTTTCATCATACTCAATATACCCGGCGGCAGTCTGCGCACTTAACCACTCCAAAAGGTAACGGGCATCGACATTTGCCTTGCTGGCTAGTTCTTCACAGGTAACAGGTCCGCACTCGGTCAGGGTTTTGTAAATACCCGATTGATCTCCCAGATAAGACAAAAGTACCGCATAAGCGCCGCCGATATCCGTCATCACCTTGCCGACAAACTCATTCACCTTGTCGATATTAACTATTTCTTCGTTCATGGTTTTCCTAAATTCCGCTGGCTGAATGTAGTCAATCAGCCAGTAATATGTTTTTAACACTGTGACCCGCACCCTGGCAGTTCCGCCAGATACCGACTCTGTGCCGACTGTACTCAAGACTGCTTCCTGAGTCTTACCTGGGCTGACCGGCTCTGACATTCGCAGACCGTCAATACAAAAGACCTGACAGAGTCACAGAAATCGATGTGTCAGGAATCACGATTCCTTCTCACCTTTAATCAAACGGGAAAAACTGAAATGATGTGCCACGAGGGGGCGCGGCTATTGGGTTACAGACTGTGACCGCACCGGTCCGGTCTTATATCAGTGAGACAGGTTAATAAATCGTTTCATCGGTCACATCGCTGTAGCAGTCAAAACCCGGCAGCGGTTTATCCGGGAAAGCAAGATTGTTGATACGGGCTGCTTGTTCATAAGCGACCTGAGCCCGGTCACATTGTTGTTGAAGTCGGTACCATTCACTGAGATTGGAATAGGGGGAGACCAGCTTTGCATAGTCAGGGCCGTAGTGACGCTGATAAATATCGATGGCTTGTTTAACCTGCCCAATGGCAGCGTCAATATCACCTTTGTTCTTTAACACCACCGCATAGGTATTAAGCAGGCTGGCGATATTGGAAAAGCGTTCGGGGAAAAATTCGCGCATCTTATCCAGACTATCTCTGACCAGCTCTTCGGCTCGCTCTGTATTGCCGGTGATGTTATACAAAATGGCCATATTGCTCTGGATAACCAGAGTTCCGAAGGCTCTTTGCTGGCCCATTTTTCTTGACAGAGCCAGGCTCTGCTCGAAAGCTTCAGTGGCCTGTTCGTAAAGACGCAGGTTTATCAGGATCCCACCGAGCAGATTGTTAATATCCCTTCCGGCCTGATCATCGCCGCGGTGTTCGACCAATAACCGTCTTGCCCTTCGGGCACTGGCCAGCGCCTGCTCGTAATCCCCTTCCTTACGGCTTACTTCCGCATCCAGTTTATATAACTGGTAATCAAGCGGAAACGACAAGGACAACGAACCCAGCTTAATTTTGTCAAGAATTTTCCGGGTCTGCTGATAGTTTCCGGCATCATATATCGCTTCTGCATATTCCAGCGCAACGCGCGCATCCGCTATCCTGTCATCATCGTTGAGCCAGGCCAGGATCCCGGTATGGGTCTCCAGGGTTTGCCTGGCTTGCTCATATTGCTGCAGTCGCCCCTGGGCATTTGCAACAATCACTGCCAGCCTGGCCCGCACATCCTCTTGCATATCTTTGGCTTCATTCAGGCGCTCACCAGCATAGTCTACCAGGTCGGCCATACTGGGAAGGGCCGCATCATCCAGGCTCACATCCATCATCAACAGCATATCAGTCAGAAAACTTGCGACATCTTCAGCTTTTCTGGCCTGAAGAGCTGTCTGTTGCTGGGCCTGCTGTAACCGGGAAAGATGATTGATCAACCCACCTGCCAGCAGCAACAGGAACAGCACAGATACACCCACTACCTGTCGATGACGCCAAATATACTTGCGTAAACGGTAGGTCCACAGATGATGTGACAAAGAGATCGGTCTTCCTTCCAGCCAGTTATGCAAATCCTGGCTGAAGGCATCGGTTGTCAGGTATCGGCGCTCTTGCTGTTTCTCAATAGCCTTAAGAGTGATTTTGTCCAGGTCCGCGTCAAGTGTCTTACTCAGGTCGCCGATTGACGATTGTCGACGGCGCGCAATACGCCGCTTGCCCAATCCGGACGCCAATCGCCTGAAACGCAGTGAAGGCGGCGGCGGGTCACTTTTTAGTATAGCCTGATACAGTTCGGCGATATTCCCCTCACCCACATCGAAGGCCGGTGCGCCAGCTAGCAGCTTATAGAGTACATGTCCCAGTTGATAAATATCTGTGGCTGCCGACACCCGCTGGTTACACAATTGTTCAGGGGCCGCGTACTGAGGTGTAAAAATCAGCGTATTGTCGGCGCGTTCATCATTGACGTCATCAATGAGTTTGCCGATACCAAAATCCAGCAACTTGATATAGCCGTCTTCTGTCACCAGGATATTAGACGGTTTCAGGTCACGGTGAATGATCAGTCTGGAATGCGCAAATTTCAGTATGTCCAGCACCTTAACAATCATCTGAACCCGCTGAGAGACCGACAGTCGCTTACTGTCACAATATCGGCGAATATCGGTGCCTTCGATATACTCCATGACGATATAGGAACAGCCACTATCAGCCCTGCCTGCATCGATAAAAGCCGCAATGCCAGGATGAGACAAGCTGGCCAGTAATTGCTTTTCCCGCTCGAACAGTTGCTGCTGCAAAGCACTAAATGTAGAAGGTGGTAACAGCTTTACCACGACCTGTTGCCGAACATTGTCTTCAGTTTTCAGGGCCAGAAACACCCAGGACTGATGGGAAACGGCCAGCACCTTATCTAAGCTGAAACCGGCAATTCTGTTTCCAAGCATAGCCTGTGCGGCCGCCAGCCCTCCAAGCTGTGGAGTCGGACTGATATTGCCACCACCGGTCAACAGGAGGTCGTCTGATTGCACTGTTTTGTACTCCCTATCGCTTTTCTATCCGGAACAAAGGTGGTTGATATTTCCCCATACAAAGCCTCTGCAGGCTCACTGCCAAATCACTTCGTCAATCAACGCGGTTCAGAATATCAACTCGATATTGCCACCGACTGGCAACCGCTGCCAACGCTGAGTCAACACATATATTTCAGCGCATATGGCAACAAACAGTGACTCGCTCATGTCTGTCGGAAGCGGTATCTTCCTGGCCTGACACGCCTGTTCGACCAGGTAACTGAAGTCTGTGTAACTGTAGTTTCCACTCCACATGAGTGCCTGCAACGCCTCAACCAATGACTCAGTTTGCCAGGATTGCAACGTATCACCGACAGATCGTGAGGCCTGGTTGTGCTCAAGACTGAAGTTAATATTAGCGCCCGCTTTTACCTGCGCATAAAAGGCTCCGTCCATCTTGAAATGTTTTTCTACCACATAATGGATCAGGTCGTGGGGCAATATTCCATGCTCTGGCAACACACTGCTGGTTTGACTGCCATCATCGCGAATACAGGTAAGAAGGCCACATTTTTTATCCCCCTTACCAAACACCAGCTTCATAGATCAGAATCATTACTCAGGAAATTATCAAAATCCCTACACCAGCTTCGCCACAGGGTGCTCTCAAATGATGATCTGAAAGCCGAAAAATGGCCAATCCGGGATACACCGAGTTCTTCAGGAGTCATAATATGACCTTGCAAACAATCCTCGGGAAACCATTGCCAAAGCGCTCTGGCCGCCGCTGGGGGGGCAAAATCGTCATCGCTGAATGCATAAGCGACAATATTCCTATCTCTGTTGAGCAACCGCTCTGACACCTCAGCATGATGCCCTTTGAGATATTCGGGGTCCCGCCCCCATCTGGCCCACTCTCTGGCCACACCAGCCGGCAACCGGCCATCAAATAAAGGAGTACTTAGCGTATAGGTGCCAAGCTGACTGAAAAACGGCAGATAGCAGTGCCAGAAAAACCACAGCTTTACCCGTCCCATCCCCCGCCAGTGGCGCCAATAACCTGACTGACTAGCCACCATCACAACCCCTTGTGCATCATCCAGCTCCTCTGCGAGACATACAGCCTGCCCGCCAAAAGAATGACCAAATATCAGCACCGGGTTTTCATCCAGCTTCTGCAGATAACGAAAAGCCGTTACTGCGTCCTGTTTCGCCCAGGCATTCAGACTGAGCTTATGTGGAGGGAGTTCCTTGCGGAAAGACTGACCGATACCACGATAATCAATTGTCAGAACCTGAAAACCGCCTTCTGCTAAATAGTGCGCAAAAGGACGATAGAGTGACTGACTGATACCAACACCGGGCAGAATAAGTATCGATCCTTTACAGGATCCCTCATTTTGCACAAAGAGGTTAGCCCTCAACTCTACACCGTCTTCACATATTAAATGGACCGAATTGATCTGTACCATTTATTCCTCCTCAAAGACGACAGATGGTGACGGATGCGCTCCAGCAACAACCGTAAACCCGTCTTGCATCGTCAATACTTCCCGCTGCCTGTCAACCTCAGATCCTGGCTTGAACAGATTTGATCAACGTACTTACAGGACACGATATTCTTTAAAACATCAAACTCAAGCCGTCATCTTGCCGGATTTCGCTAATCCACAAAGGTTTCCGCTAATGCCTGAACATGTCTACAGTCTGTACCACAACAGCCACCAAACACCCGAAGATTAGGCAGACGGTCAATAAACACCTTGTGTAGATGAGCAAACTCCTGTGGGTTACCTTCATCCAGCGACTCAGCTTCATCCAGTTCGGCATGGCTTAGTACAGAAGCATTAGATCGTACTCCGCCGATACGCTCCAACCATTTTCCACCGCGAATGACGGGTTGCAAATAGTGACTTGGGTGGGCGCAATTGACCATATAGTGCAGACAGGCACCCTTGGTCATTTTGTCAGTTTCTTCGATTGCTTCTTGCAGGGACAAACCACAAGGTAACCTCCCGTCCGTTTCTACAGTGAATGCGATTACAACGGGAATGTTTTGTTTGGCTGCAGCATTTATTATCCCTATAGCCTCCTGAGGATAATTAATAGTCACTGCGGTGACTAGGTCAGCATTAGCGGAACTGAACGCAGCGATTTGGGCCGCATGATAATCTTCCGACTCTTGCGCAGACATAATTTGCCCGGGTATATAACCATCCCCTCTTGGACCGATGTTGCCACTGATCAGAATTGGAAACCCTGGTTTTTCATATTCCCGTGCCAGCTCACGAAAAACACTTATTGCATCGACATTAAACTTACGGGTTTGCGCGTCATTATAACCCAGCTTTTCGGCCCAATCCCTGTTTGCACGCCATGTAGGCGTTTCCAGAACGAAACCACAAGCTCTGGTACGGTAGAGCTCCAGGTATTCACGATAATAATCACAGAGTTGCACTAATCCCTTGTCACTTTCCATCAAAGTAAAAGATGCAAAACAGGGCAGTTCCCACTGTTGATGAAAAATCAATGTGGTCTCGAGCCCACCGTCTGTCAGGTACATCAGGTTAGGATCAAAGACTAAATCATTCGTTGGCATTTTATATTCCTTATCTTATTGGTTCAGGACGGCAAAACATTTTCACCTCCGAGTCGCTCTTATAAACGCAATCAACACTGTTGTTGTGCCAACTTTTTACAGGCTTAAAGTGCCCTAGTGAAAACATCTATTGATTAGACAAAGAAAGGCCATTTTAATAGATCAGCAATAAGGTAAAGGCAGGCTCGCCCGAGAAATGATTACCCGGTATTTCCCTGACGTTGGTGTGTGACAATGCTGGTTCGCTAATTAACAATAAGCCAGGGGTATTCCTATCTCACAAATATGATTATTTACCCATTGTATTGATGCGCAAGTGAGCCTCATCGCAAATACTTAAACATAAAAAACCGCCACAGTTTTTTTTCACAGGCATCAAAGGTGATAAGTCATACAGTCACATATTTTGGTGTTAATCCGTTTAACTAGAAGATGCGGACGAATCACGTCTGGTAGTCTATTAATGGAGCGGTAACACGATGAAAAAACTTACTTACGGCCTCTTTCTGGCTGGCCTGTCACTGTTCACTCAAGCGAGTGTGGATTCTGATTTTAAACCCGATGCGATGCAGCGCTTCACGCTGTATACCGGCGACGGCAATTACAAACAGGCCTACAGATGGGTATTTAACCCGCAAGGAAGTGGCCCGCCTGTTACGGTATTTATTAATCATGGTTCCGGTGGTGAATGGTACGATGAAATAGACCGGGAGTTCGGCCCCTGTGGCCCGGATCATGTCAGTGATAATGGCGACTTCAGCGGTACTCCCTATCAGGGGTTATGTGAAGTTGACAGCAATGGCGAGCGGCTCTATCTGGCTGATTTTAATGATCACCATGTTCCGGTGGGCAGTAAACTGGAACACTTTATGCTGAAGAAAATTGTTGGCAGCAGTAAGTTTGCGGCCTGGTACTGGCAGGACGCATTCCGCCAGTTCGACTCGCCGGTAAACGTCTTTATGGTGGGCCGTTATAATATTTCCACCGAGCCACAGCACTTTGATAATGTGCTGTACTGGCTGAATCTCACCGACGAAGACAGCGTCAGCCGCGACACTCTGCCACCCTATAACTTCGACGGCTACGGGCTGTCTGATATTGACGGCGACAATCGGCCCTTACATGCCGCTCCGGATATCAGTGGCTTTGACAATATGTTTTTGTACAAAGCAGTCCGGCAACAGTTTCCGGATGTGACATTAGATAACCTGGTGATCGAAGGTCGCTCCAACGGCGGTTCGGCAATGATTGCACTGGCTGCTGACCATCATATCTGGCCACAACATATCCGAGACTTCTGGGCCAGAAACCTTGACCCTGTGATAGTCGAGCCTGAACCACAGCCGGAACCTGAACCCAATCTGACGCTGGCTGCTGTCGCCGCAGATCCGCAACTGGCCGAAGCGTTTGAGCAGATGTTGGCCCAGTTAACGGCCTCTGATGTACGTGCAAAGCTGGATATGGGTCTGGAGCTTGAACTCTTTGCCGCCGGTGAGCAAATTCTGCCTGGTGCATCCCAATCGCCAGACGAGCACCCCCTGCCTAACGATAGCGGCACCTTCGAGCCCTCGCTGTTTCGCAACCAGTTAACCAGCCTGCTAGGTGGAAATTTCTATCAGGATACCAAGCTGGTACATGTTCTGTATCCGGGCTGCCGCCTGGATGGCTATATGGAGCAGGACAGCAACCTGGCTCCCGGGGTGGTAGACGCCGATGGTCGCAATGCAATTGGTTATCAGGTCGTGCTACCTAGCCTGTTCAGTTTCGCCGATGAGGACAAGCTGTATACCAGTAAATGTGATGATCGTATCGCTCAGGCCAGTCAGGTCAGCACAGATACGCCGCTGGTGGGAAAAAGCCGTCTTATCGACGGCCAGGTATTTTCACCCGCCAAACATGGCTTCGACTATAAAGCGGTGTACAAAAACCTGGATTCCTTTTCTTCATCAGAACAGGCGCAGGCAGCCCAGGCGAGAAGTGCCATCGAAAGAGCCGTAAATCAGCTATACCTTGAAATGGGTCTGAGCGGGCACTACCAGTTGCCGGCGGATCTTGATTAAGTCATTACAGCAACCCTCTGCAGAGGGTTTACTGCCCGCGCCTTTGGCGCGGGCCGCTGTTTCAAAACTCTGCATTGGGAACAAAACCTATTCATCCTGAACAAGGAATCCACATGAAACACATCATTCTCCTCTTAAGCTCCCTGTTTTGGCTGGGGGCTGCATCAGCAACCGAATCGCCCAATGCACAAGTACTGTTGATGGGCTCCTTCCATTTCGCTAATCCCGGGCTGGATGCCGTCAAAACAGAAACAGTGGATGTCATGACTCCGGCTCACCAGGAATATCTTGTTGCTTTGGCAGAGCGTATCGCCGCCACAAAGCCAACAAAGGTATTGCTGGAATACAACCGCGATGACGAAGACAAAATAAACCGGCAATATCAGGAGTATAGGGCTGGCAGCTTTGAGTTGCCCGTCAATGAGATTTACCAGATTGGATTCCGGGTTGCCAGACTGGCCGGGCTGAGTCGTGTGTACAGTTTCGATGAACGCACAGTAAACTGGCGGGCTGAAGACCTTTTTAACTATATGGGAGAGCATGCCCCGCAAGAAAAACAAAAATTCGAAGCACGGATTGCTGAAATCACTGAGAAACTTAATCATGTCCATGCAACCCTGTCGTTGCAACAGCAGTTAAGGTATTTCAATGGACCGGAGTTAGACAGGGCCAATATGGCAATGTATCTGGCCACCAATCATCTGGGCGCAGGAAAGAGTTTTGTCGGCGCCGATGCCAGTGCAAGCTGGTGGCATAGGAACTTTCGTATGTATGCCATGATTCAGCACCATGCAGCACCGGGAGAGAGAGTCTTCGTGCTCGGTGGCCAGGGCCATACCGCCATACTCAGGCAGCTATTAGCGTTGGATCCGAGCAGAGACAGCCTGGATATCAACACGCTATTATGACAATAAAAATCAACATTCAGCTTCGAACAGAGCAATGGCGTAGAGGGTATTGTCATACCCTGAGCTTATTTCTCCTGCTCTTATCTATCCACTAACCTGGAGTGAATACCAGTTATGACACCAAAAACACTTGTCCGCAAATGGGTCGACGCGTTTAATAAAGGCAATGCAGAAGCCCTGGCAGAGATGTATGCCGAGAATGCTGTCAATCATCAGATAACTCAGGAGCCAGTAACGGGTAAAGATGCGATCTGCAGGATGTTTAAAGCTGAATTCGCGCAGGCAGAGATGACCTGCATTATTGAAAACCTGTTTGAAGATGGTGAATGGGCCATTCTTGAGTGGAGAGACCCCTTAGGTCTGCGCGGCTGTGGCTTTTTCCATATCCAGGATAACAAAATCGTATTTCAGCGCGGATACTGGGACAAATTGTCTTTTCTGCGTATGCATAAGCTGCCTGTCCCCTCAGAATAGTTTTGAATCGCCAATCTCATTTAATGCAAAAAAAGGCCGTGCACCAGGGCACGGCCAAAACATCACACAGGAACCAAAAGTTGTTGATACACAACACGAGAAAAGCATCAACTCACTTCGGCTTGCATTGAGTAATACGGGTTTTCCAAGCCGGAATGTGACAATCCGGGAAATTTTTTTGGATTCTCTGGTCGTGACACCGGTCAGGATTAAAAATTCAGACCATTTTCAGAATAAACCCCAGCTTCTCATTAAAAATAAAAATCATTAATTCCAATAAGTTGACTGGCACAATTCGCCTTGTTCCAGCGTATTCCTATAGGGAAACAATAATGCCGGTTATCCGGGGATATATATGGATCTTATAAAAACAAAAAAAACGGCTGATCAACGATACAGTGAACAGCTCGAGGCGAATGCGCTGGCTTCACTTCATCAGGCTGCCTCTGCCGAAATCATAAATCACTTAGGCCTGGAACTGATCGAATATTGCGGCACAATGATATCAATTGCCAGCAAGCTACCCGATGCAAAAGCCCTGAACTGCTGTCTGACGGCGCATCATGTCGATACGCATCTGTCTTTTCAGGAAGTACGCTTGCTCTATCAGTCCCGGGGCGTCAGACGTTATCAGCTGCATCAGAATATGTTTACTGAACCACCGTCCGAACAAGAACTGCGCATGCATAAACTGGTTGCCAGAGGCGCCTCTCAGATGCTTGAGCTAATTATTTCGGACGCAGAGATCAGTGCTCAAAAGATTGTGATCGTAAAGATCAGCCACAATCAGGCCTGGGACTTCGGAGTGATGGCCTCATATTGCCTGGGGCTGGATGCGCAGGCAGTAAGTTTATTCAGCCAATTGCCAATTCATCCGGACTGGCACGTATTTATGAGCTATGAAAACTATTTACCTTGCGGTGTAGCCGCACTGTTTATTCAGGGAACGAACGCCTGGCTGGATCTTGTAGCCATCCCTGAGCAGAAAGAAAGACAGCAAACCGCGCTGATATCACGCTGTGTGCAATATGCCGCAGAGGTTGGCTGCACTAAGGTTTATACAAAATGCTGTTTACAGAGCGCTTTACCACAAAACAGCGTAAGTTCAGGAGTCTTGCTCAATCTGGGATTCCGGAAAACCTATATTCGTCAGACATATACTAATGACTCGTCACACACCGTACCGCATCTATGCCCCTCTTAGGCGCTGATGGAAGCAAAAAGACAGGCTGTAAATACAGCAAGCCTCTGTGAATCAATACCCTATAACTCAAAACGAAAATCAGGAGCAACATGAACAATAATTATCATATCGGCACTGTGGGCCAGCCATGGACCACAGCAGAAAAAGCCCAATGGCTGAGTGAACAGAAGATAAAACGCAGTTTCTTTAACGACGTACTGCCCATTATAGAAGGGTTAGACGCTTATTTTGATATAGAGCAGTATGGCGAGCTCAACTATGACCCGATCTGCGGCAAGGTCTATCCGCTTTATGCGGTAAAAAGCCGTAACTGGCAGTATGATAAACCTACCGTTCTGATTACCGGTGGGGTGCATGGGTATGAAACCAGCGGTGTACATGGGGCGCTTCGTTTTCTGCAGACCAGCGCCGTAGCATACAGCAGCCAACTGAATATTCTGGTGCTGCCCTGTATCTCCCCCTGGGGTTATGAAACCATAAACCGCTGGACCCCGGCCGCCGTGGATCCGAACCGCAGCTTCGGTTCTGATGGCAAAGCCCTGGAGGCGCAACAGGTACGCCAATACCTTACCAGCCTTAAACAACGCTTTGCCCTGCATATAGACCTGCATGAAACCACCGACTCAGACAATAGCGAGTTTGGCCCGGCCACCGCTGCGCGGGATGGCAAGGAAAATGAAAACTGGAGTATTCCCGATGGTTTTTATCTGGCTGCTGATACTGAGCGCCCAAGCCCGGCATTTCACAAAGCCATTATCGACAGTGTTGCCAGAGTAACCCATATCGCTGAGGCGGACGAAAATGGTGAACTGATTGATGAAAAGATTCAGCAGTTTGGTGTAGTCAGCTGTCCCAATGCGTCCATGGGGCTCTGTGCCAGTGTCTCGGATGCGCCTTTGGTCAGCACCACAGAAGTGTATCCGGACAGCCCGCGCACCACACCGGAGCAATGCATTCAGGCACAACTGGCCGCCATAGAGGGCGCTCTGAATTATTTGCTACAACAGAGTTCAGCTGATATCAGCTGAGCATGCTGGCGTTACCGGAAGTAAGCTTGAAGTATCGCCTGAAAGCGCGACGGCTTGTCTGCAGGTTTGCAATAAATGCCGGGCCTGCTAAGACCCGCTGCATTAAGCCAATGTGCGGCATTCCTGCCGCGCATACCTACACCTGACATCGGCTGCGGATATCAGCGATTTCCGTCGGCGGGATATTCAGCGATTCCAGAAACTCCCGATGGGCTCCTGGTTCCATCTGCTCAAACTGACGATGCCAGTTCCACATGGCCTCATCGTCCATCCCTGATGCCCGCATAATCTCGCTCCAGCGTTGTTTTGTCATCATATTGTCCTCACTTGTTCCGGAGAATTGCAAAAAGCGGATGATGGCAAGCTGCTGCTGCCGCAACCGTTCAATCTGCTGATCCAACAACGATAACTGCTGCAGCAGCAACTGCTCTGAACGACTTTCATCCCTTTTGTGAAGAATCAACCGTATATCCCGGGTAGACAAACCAAAACCACGAAACTGCGGGATACGTTGCAGGCGCTGCTGCTGGTCCTGGCCATAATAGCGATAACCCTTGTCTGATCGCATGGCCGGTTGCAGCAGACCCTCCTTCTCGTAATACAACAAGGTGGCACGGGATACCCGGCACTGGTGATCGTCAACATGGGCTTCTCCGGTTGCTCCGGAGTCCATCTTCAACCCGTATCCGGTAGACGGGTCAAGGGACTTCTGCTGTTTCTTTATGGAAAAATAATAGCAGTATCCCGTCTCCCCTGACGACAGTGGCACAGTTAGTTTGGCAGCTGATAAGGGCGCCTCTGCAGCCATAGCAAAACCAGATAACAAAATGGCAAAGAAAAGCGGCCCCAATTTCAGCCCCGTCAATGTTGGTCGCGTTGTCTGGTAGTTTGCTCAGAACCATTTGGTCCAGACAACTCTTGCCGCCCGCTTTCGCTCAAACCAGCGACAGGCGGGCCACATCAATAGAATAAGCATCAACGTACAGAAATATACAAGCGCCAGACCAATCCCCAATCCATCCGGGAAGAAGTCAGGGTAAGTCATACTCGGCGCAACGTCGCCCAGTTGGAACCATGCCAACAAGGTAACACTAAGACGCAATATCACCCAATGACAAAGATAAAAGAATAGCGACGCCCGCCCGAAGGTCACCAAAAGATTCTTGAATAATCCATTATTGTGGCTCATCAGGGCTAACAATATAAAACCAATTGATAGTGTCAGTAACAGATAGTGTAATGAGGGAGGATACTTTTCAATAGTCAGCATATGCATGACCCAATCGGGAGTGTTCACGCTCAGAGGCCTGCTATGAGGGTCGCCATACAAACCAAACCAGCGCAACAAAACAAATAACCCCAACCCCAATGAACCTGCCACCAAAAGTTTTGTGTTACGGTTATTGTCACCTCGACTGTAAAGCGGTGATAACAAGTATCCAAGCAACATTACTCCTATCCACGGGAGTACAGGGTAGTAGAATACAATGCTGAAAGCTCCAGCCTGAACAGATGCATAGCCATGTAGACCATACCACAGAGGGTCCGCGTCGCCACTGCTGACCGGCCAGATTGGATCGAGTAGGTTATGCAAGCAGAGAATTCCCACGGCAAGCGCCCACAGCGCAGGTCTTGGTACTATCAGTAGTATTCCGAGTGCCATCATAGACACTCCTATTGCTCCAAGAACCTGAAAATAAAGGGGAATACCCTGACCGAAAACTGGCAAAGAGGTGGCGCTGCCATTCCAAAGTGTTGAAATGAACACGAAGTCCAACAATATGAGCCAGGCTCCGCGCTGCAACAGATACACTCTTACCTGTCCGGGTGTACGACGCGTTAGCATCAAACCAGCGCTCATTCCGGCAAGTAAAATAAAAAGGGGGGCACACAGGTGCGTTATTAAGCGGCTAAAAAACAGCCACCCATTGGTCTGCTCTATATCCATCGGGTCGAAGCGCAGATCGGTGAGGAAAAAGCGCACATGATCCAGCGCCATCAGTAAGATGGCAATGCCCCTGACCTGGTCAATAGCATGGATACGATAGTCGATATTAAGTTTGTTCTTAGACATACATGGCCCCACAAATAGCTAGTTTCAGATATCGCGAAAGCATGTGAATTCGCGTACAAACCAGATAACGCAATGGATGTATGAATTGTGACGCAAGCGTAAAAATAGAATCGCCAGGGTTGTTAAAGTTAGAGAAAATAAAAGCTTACAACGCGAATATCTGGCCCTTAAACAATCTATTTGGTTACGCTATCCTGTGAAAGTCATGTGCGGGAGCCTTAACATCGAGCGCAGTGGTTTCTATGCGTGGCTAAAGTAACCATTAAGCACACGTGCAAAAGAAGACCAGCGATTGTGTTAGGAAAAATTAAGCAGTTTTGGCTAGAAAGCGGTTGTTGGTGCGCCCCCGATCCCAGGACACTTTATAGCTTTATAATTGCATAAATTATTAGGTGTACATGAGCGGAATACGCTACCCAGAAGATTTTAAAATCCAGGCTGTTGAGCAAGTCACTAGACAAAGCCATTCACTCTCCTCCGTCGCAGGACGATTGCGTGTCAGTTATAAATCACTGTCCGATTGGGTTAAACAATGGCAGCAAACACCTTAAACAGAGCGTTTAGTGTCGAGAACCCTGATAATGAGTGGATGAACGACTTCACTGACATCGGGACTTAAGAGGGCTGGTCGTATCTCATGGTTGGTATCGATCTGTTCTCGCGCATGATCGTGTGCTGGACCATAAGAAAAACAGGACCAAAGTTGACCTGGTCATCAATGCTCTACTGATGGCTGTCTGGCGCAGGCGTCCAAAAGAAAAGTTGTCAGACCAGGGACTTCAGTATACCTCGTCAGGAAATACTAACCAGCTTGCTTATGACGTTTTGCTCCCCACAGGCAGATCAACAGAATTGACACATTACCAAAGAAGTCGAGCAGCATTAAGCTTGAGAACAATGGGTTTACGAAAACAAAATAATAATTAAAAACAAAGAATGGGACCGAGCCAACTACTCCGAATACGATGTAGGTTTTGGTTTTAAACTCAGACCAGAAAATTAAAATAGATACCAATACCGCCTGAGCTCCAAAGCACCCTATAAGCAATGCTGACACTTCATTTAACATATGATATTCAGGGTTAAGCGACAGGTATTCAACATTGTGTGGCGCTACCAAACACCAGGCGCCCAGAAACAGAAAAACCAGTCCCAGTAAAAACTGGGGTAATTCAGGTGTAGGGCGGAGATTCATAAATGTAAGTCCTCGTTATACTATTAATTGCCATAGCTCAGACCTGATCTGACAGTTACCCGATTTTTCGGTGCCAGCGTCAGATTAGATTTGAGCTAAATTCTTTTCCGCCCAAATTCGTTTCCATCAGTCAAAGTGTCCATTGGTGTTTTGCCACACCAACCCTGACGGATAACTGCAGGCAGCAAAGCTGAGCATAACGGCTACTGTAAACAATGCTCTGGCAAAGCCCTTGGTAAAGGTCAAGGCCTGGATTCTTGAACCAGGCCTTCTCACATAAGGCATAAGCCGACTTATTAGCTAGCTTAGTAAAGACTCAATCTTATATCATTGATTAATAAAGGATATAAGTCACTAGAATTTCGGATCACTACATCGTAAATACCTCCGGTGAAGGGTA
This sequence comes from Lacimicrobium alkaliphilum, assembly GCF_001466725.1. Taxonomy (NCBI): domain Bacteria; kingdom Pseudomonadati; phylum Pseudomonadota; class Gammaproteobacteria; order Alteromonadales; family Alteromonadaceae; genus Lacimicrobium; species Lacimicrobium alkaliphilum. The sequence goes on along the minus strand of NZ_CP013650.1, from coordinate 719,226 downwards.
GACCCTGTAAGGAGTAGAATGATCCATGGGCTGCGCCGAAAGGAAGCAGTGGTTCTTCTTCAAACGGTTCGTCATCTATGGGTTGATCCCCACCTTCACCAGGGGCCATGGTAGCCTTGAGGACAATCTCCTCGCCAGTCTCATTATTGACGAGCTTAATTAAAGGAGCGTGTGCGTCTTGCCCTTCGCCGGATATGTAGAAAGACCCTGTGTTCAGGCTATTCCAGCCTCCGTCAATATTAAAATTCATATTAACAGGAACCACGATTTGTTCCCCAGGCTGTAAGAATATGTCTTGTGAAACAGACTGGGTATACACTCTTTCGGGACGTTGTTCCAGAATGACGTCTTCTGGGGAGGAATGCACTACCCCTAATGGTGAATAACAGTTATATGACTGTGGGGTGGCTGATGACTGCCTCAATTGCCAAAACTGTTGCAAGCATTGCCCCACGGCCTTTTGCCCGTAAAAGTTAGGATGCATTGATTCCTGGATACGACCTTGATGGCCCATAAAGTCAGGGGAGTTCCATTCTCCATTAGTAAGACTACCCAAGGCATCATAGGCCAAGCGCAACAATACCAAGGCTGTGGAGACCTCGAAAGCACTGGCCACACTGGTATCAAGAAATCTAACCCACTCCGTATTACTAGCGGTGAGTTGATAAACTTCCCCTGCCCGATAGGCAGAGCCGTTACATAGCTTATGCCCCTCAAAGACATTTTTGATATTGATAAAGTTAACATCCTCTTCAACGGCAGCCGAAGCATAAAGTCCATTTAGGGCTGGCATCAGGCGGCTTTCAATTTTTACTACATCTTCAGCCCGGAACGGACAGCGCATCTCAAGGCGATCGGCCAGACCGGGGCCAGGATCATCTTCCACTATGCTGGGATAACCCATCAATACAATTTCGTAGTCCACATTGTTAACCTTCCCGTGCCGCTCCATCATATTTTTGATATGGCTTACGGTTAACTTAACTTTAGCTCTCACCTGGTTTAAGCCTTTAATCTTGCCTGTTACGCTATGGCCACAACCTTCGGAGAGTCGGGTGGTGAGATCCTCAATCAACTCCTGGGCACAATCTTGAATCAAACTGATGAAGCCCATATCGCTTCCCCCAACGCCCACCACAACAAGTTTAACGTCATGGGTTTCAAGCAAATCTTCCAGCTTGTCTATCTGAGGTGACTCTCCCCTATAACGCAACCCACCTTCACTTTCTGGCCACACCGCATTGTTTTTAGCACCAGAACAGGCCAAGTTTTTTGTGAACTCAAATTCGTCAGCTAAGGAATGGATAGGGGCCCCCAACGCTCTATGGCATGCATTTGTATCGTAGCTTTCTGACTCGTAAGCCACGCCATCAAACGAAATGTTTGTCCCACCGTAGTCCCCTGACCCAGTATCAGAGTTTCCTTTCCAGCGACCCGCCTCACCCGATGAGAAACTATCACCCAATACTACTGCAGTAGTAGGCTTATTTAGCTCATAGGCTTTCCAGCCATCTGGATCGAATTCACTGCATTGCTTATTACAAGCTTGCACTCTGAAGAAATGCAGACCACCTCCCAGCCCTGATACTGTATAAGTAAGTTTGTCAGAGGACACACTATCAAAAACGGTATAAGCAGATTCACCAGGCTTTTTTACCCGAATACGGTACGTGTCGATGCGCTCCTTTCCTTGTGGTTTTGTCCAGCTTAGCAAAACTTCACGATCGTTCCCCCCCGTCAATACCGCATTAAAGTCGTTAACATGCTGCGGACGTAGCATCACTGAGACGCTGCGGTCAGTACCTGCTCTACAGTCAAAATCGTTACATGCTTCAAGGTCAAATCGATAACGCCCTGTATCAAAGGGGCCTACCCTATAAGAAAGTGCTGACCCACTAATGGTGTAGGTTTGCTCTTCGCTAAGTCCTTTCCCAATTTGTTTTCTCTTCTTCAGCTTATATCGCTTTACCGTGCCAGTAGGTCTGTTCCATTTGACCTCAATATTTCCCGTGAGATTTTCACCTTCAAAAGGAATGAGTTGGGCTGTTCCCACAGGTTCTTGGACATCTACCGTTTTAGTATTAGATAATCCAGAACAGGTCTCAGAATAACCGTCAGGCTGTAAGCACCATTCAACTTTATATCTCCAGGAGCCTTCGCTGGTTTTTTTAAAGAGCTTTGAAGTGGAAGTATGTTTCTTCCTTGTAAAGGCGCCAGTCTGGTCGTTGATTTCGGTGATGTAGTAATATGCGCCCGGCCCTCCAGAACTCCAGTACACTGTGTAATTACTTTCAGCTAATACTTTTGAAGGTGCCTGTACGGTTACAGGGCTTAATGCGGCAAGAGCCGATAGTGGTGATAGAGCTGTTATGCCTGCGCCTAACAGAAGACATTTTCTGAACATTTGGGGTCTCCAATGAGTTGTCGTGATGCTTGCCCATCTAGTAACGCCAAATTTCGTGAAAATGTGCCAACTTGTATGTCCTGTTTTTAAGGTGGCTTGCCATCGAGGACTAAGCCCGCTGCGTCATATTTAAACTTTTCGCGGGTCACAAGAGCGGGGGTAGATCATCATTTATTAACATGAAACTTATGTACCAATCTAAATGTCTCGCAAACCAGTGGCATATCAGGATCTGGTTTCTTCCCTAGGTTTCTGCACTCACTGGAATAGAAAAGCCAGGCTTTTTTTCTCCAGTCTGATAGCGAGGGGCCCCACTCACCATAGCCACTGACAAAAAGTTGGTTAACTTCTGAAATCGATTGCACCTTGACTTCCAGCGTTTCAATTATCCCAACGGCTTGTCCAAAACCATTTTCAAGAATGCTTAATGCTCCAATGAAAGGTAAACCTTTTTCATTGAAGTAGTCATCCCATAGAAGAGCGCTGGTAGTCGTTTTTTCTCCTGTTAGGATAAGTTTCGCCCCTTCATTTTTACTTTCATCAGTATGACCAATAGTGATGACATCGTAGAGGTTCTGTTTTAAATGCTTTTTGTCTTCATGTATTGAGAGATACTCTCGCCAGGCTTTAGTGGTAGTAGATGACATTCCCATCAAGCGAACTCCTTATAATTTAATCCAGTTCCTCGGGTAGCTCAGTGATTTTTTAGCCTAATCCTGTGATTGTCTCTTGAAACCTTGAAACAAGCACTATCGTAACGATAAACAGTTAATCCGCCCATGTACGAAATCTTTTTAAATATCCCATTAATAAACTTGAGATGGCTCTGGCAGAAAGTAAAACCAGTATAAGAAATGAGCTTATTATGCAAACTCTCTATTCTGCTGTACCAACCAGACAGTTGCGGAATACAGCGCAAATTCAATTAATCCTCCAATAAACCATAATCCCGCAAGTACCCCAGGGATCGGATACATCAAATACTGATTAGCGTTTACTAGAACACCCGCCAGTATCGCAAAAAATAATCCATGGACAAGACTTTCAAATAAAGTTCCATTCTTGCGCCACTTGCTATAACTAACAACGAAAAGAGTTACAATTAACAGAGTGATAAGTAGAGATAAAAAAATATTTTCGGAAAGGTCTGGACGCAGAAGGAAAGTAATCATTTTATTCTGTTCCACAATAATAACCATATGGAATAGGCCATTCCATATTAACGCCACAAAAAAAAGTAACACTACTGAAATAATGTATTTTCTGCTGATCATTATGCTCTCACTCTGAAATAGTTACGATGGATTCCTGTATCTTTATCTTCTAAGTTGGATGTCGCCAAATTTCGACGACATTACCTCTTAGCTCCCAATTTCTTTCATATTTAGCCCCCAACTTCTTTGCCACAGCAATAGAAGAATAATTTGTTGGGGCTATCACACTAATCGGCTGTGAGATACCCATTTTTTGTTTTGCATAGTTTCGAGCCGCCAAAGCGGCTTCAGTAGCAAGTCCTTTTCCCCAGAATGCCTTATTGATTGACCAAATTAGTTCTTTCTCAGGCCAACCTTCGGGATTCCAGATCCCGGTCCATCCTATCGTTTTTTTTGAATTTTTATCAATGATCCCCCATAGGCCATATCCTCTCCAAAGCCAATGTCCAGTCAGCCCCGCTAACAACTGCCAAGCGGAAGCCCGAGTTTGAATACCTCCGATGAAACGTGTGGTTTCTTCATCTCCCCATAGATCCATCAAAGCGTTTAAATCCTCCTCTTTTAGGGCTCTTAGTATTAACCTGTAAGACTCTACTGTTGGGACTTCGAAAGAAATATGCACCTGTAAATTCCTAAATTTAAAACGTGTTCTAAAATCTATCAATAATTCTCGTAGCATCGAGCATGCGGACAAAAGTATTTAATTTTTGTCCTTAATACAAGTGACCGGTTCTCACTATTAGTGTCACTTGCTCTAATCAAGAGATGTCCAGAAAATCAGTGGCGATTCAGATAAGGAATGCGATGCAACCCTTAAACTAATATTCAACTCAATACTGGTAACTATTGCTCCAGTTGAGGCCGTCGTCGCTGATATCCAGCCGTTCGATACCCTGATGGATCAGCAACTGACGTGTATCGCCCTCACCATCATCAACCCTGATTTGGCTGAAGCGACCTTCGCTGTCCAGTTGCACTGTCCAGATCTGACCGTTACTGCGCATCTCAATCTGCCCGTCAACCATGCTGGCCTGCAGTTCAGAATCCTGAGCGGTATCCGCCCGTAGCAGGTGCAGCATACTGTCGGTTTGCCCCTCGATCATCAGGCGCCGGGCATTATCCAGATGGCTGCGCTGTTCATCCACCACTCGACTACCGAACTGACCTGGTAAGAGCGTATGCAACTGGATATGTACATGGCGGTTAGTGCTGCTGTGTACATTGCCCTGCTGACTGACGTCCTGCTGGAAGTGGGCAATAAAAGATAACTGTACATCCTCATTTTGCCTGGCTACCTGATCGGAAATCAGCAGCACCTGTGGTTCACGGATAAACAGGAAGTGACGTTTGACACTGCTGACGTGATTTTCATCATAGGCCTGGCTCAGATCTGTGGTGGCGAAGAAGTATTCAGGCTCACTGGTCACATCAGTAACCTGGCCACCACCGGCGAATGCAGGCCCTTTGCCATTTACCAGCAGCGTGTTATGGGCCAGCGGATGGTTAACATCCACAGTTCCCTGCCCGGCGAAACCGGGGATCTGACCATTGTTGGAGCCATACCCCCGTGCCGGCGATTCTCGGCTGGCCCAGACGCCGTCTTTCCACAGTTGCCAGTTGCCTGAATCCTGATGCTCATGGCCCACCATAGGCGGTGATAACAGTTGCAGGTTGAGTACCGTAGCATCTTCATCCCAGCCGCTGCGCACATAGGCATAGGCCAGTTCACCGTCGATAAAATAATCCAGCGGTAAATCATCCGGGCTCTGTGCCTCACCACCGTCATCCAGCGCCCTGAGCACCACTGGTGCCATTCCGTCCAGCCCTGTACGCGTCAGCAGGTCGCGGCTGTAACCCTCCAGATTAGTGTCATTCCAGCGACTGAGCACATAGGTCAGAAACCGGCTGACACCGCCATTGAGAAAGTTGTTACCGTTCCAAAATCCACCGGCATCACCATAGGGGAACCAGCTCCAGCCCGGTTCATCGGCATTGGGATTATCCCAGGTCTGTTTGGGCAGTGAGGCATACTGCAACCACCAGGCGGCGTTGCGATACCAGTTGGTTTCCTGATTCAGATCGCGGCCCAGATTCTTCAGGCTCTCCTGCAGGGATATGTTGTAATACAGCATAGTCGGACCGTAATTGACGCCCTCGGCGGCAATCCCGGATGGCGATTTCTGGTTAAAATGGGGCAACCCGATTTCATCCCAGCGCTCGCCCAGTGAGCGGCGCAGAAACATCTCCGATTGCTCATCTTCATGGAAATTGGCTATGCCCCACATGGCCGCATTACGAAAATAACCCCAGAAATAGTTGTTCTCTGCAAAGCGTGGCTCAGCGGCTCCCCAGAAGAAGTCCAGATAATAGGCAAAGGCCTCATCTAACTGCGTTTTGATCTGATTGCGCTGCGATTCAGTCATCACATTGTACAGCCAGTCATACACCAGTATCACGCTGTCGCCGTGCCAGCGGCATTCATCGCAGTGCCCACCAATCTGATCGTAGATACTTTGCGAAGCATTCAGGGCACCCTGGATTGCAATCTGTGCATATTGCTCATCACCGGTTAACAGATATTTGAAGGCATTTCCCACCGGGTCGAACGAACTGTAGACAGGATTAGTGGTATCCCGTGGTTCAAAATCATTACTGGCATACCAGCTCTGGGCCTGCTGCAGACTCTGCTGATCAAACAGCAAACGGGGCCGCGCTTGCGGGATATTGGTTGTCCAGGTCAGGTCGGTGTCGATATCACGCCAGTCCCGGTCACCGTTGCCACCGCCACTATCGCCGTCATCGCCACCATCATCAGGGGGCGTTTGCGGTTCGTCATCACCAGGCAGGGTTGGATTGTCACTGAACGAATCCGCCGTGGTAAAACGCCAGTAACCAGTGGGAATCTCCGCTACGTTCCATGGCTCAGCATTAACCCTGGCAAACAGGTGATCAGCCTGAATTTCATAGTCACTGTCCGGTTCAAGTTCAAACTGGATGACATATTGAGTGGCGCCTTCCTGACCATCGCCGGGCTCTGGGTTAAAGCTGGCCACCAGTTCGCCTGTACTGAGGTTAATGACCCGGATTTCCCGATCATCGGTGTAACCAAAGTTACTGTTACCCGACAGTTCGATCAGCGGTAACACCCCGGTACTGACCGACGTCGTGCCGGGAGCGGGCATTAAAGACACAATACCATCAATATCCACGGGAGCCCCCGGGGTCTGTGTTGGCGGCTCCTCAGGCTCTGGCGGCTGAGGCTCTTCTGGTTCAGAACTCGCCCCATCGGCAATACTGAACTGCCAGCTACCGGCCTGAATACTGGTTATATTCCAGGGGGCGTCATTGATACGGGTAAACAGGTGACCGGCACGTATCTCATAATTATGGCCAGGCTGTAAAATGCCTTCGGGGAGTTGGATTTTGAAAGAGTTCAGTCCTTCCTGGGCATCCCCGGGCTCGGGATCCAATCTGAACACCGGCTGATCCAGGGTCAGATCCCAGATTTCAATCACCCCGCCGGTGTAGCCAAAATAGGTAGCGGCCGCGAAAGAAATCTCAGGCTCGATATCAGTGCCCTCAAACTCGCTGAAAGGCGCCGGATAAACACTGGTGATCCCCTCGATTTGCGGTTCCAGCTGGCCACTTTCCTGGGCCAGTATCTGGCCGGATAACGCACCGCCAATAAGAAAGACAAGCAGAGATCCGCCCGAGACTAGTTTTTTGTATCGTTGAATGATCATCTTTACTCCTTATGGTGTTTACAACAAGAGACCATAAGTAAGTAAACGTGATTTTTAACAACACTGTGCCAGGCAACTGCCCGGCACAAAGAGTAGGACAATAACTACGCCAGGCGGGCACCGTTTTGCAGGTTAATGTCAGGGGTGGCCAGCACCACTGCACCATCATCCCGGTGGAACCCGGTAACCAGGCACTCAGACATAAAAGGCCCGATTTGCTTTACCGGGAAATTCACCACGGCAACCACCTGTTTTCCCAGCAAATCCTTTTTTGAATACAAGTCTGTTATCTGGGCACTGGATTTCTTCACACCGATCCCCTTACCAAAATCCACCCGCAGTTTATATGCCGGCTTTCTGGCTTCGGGAAAATCCTGCACATCAATAATGGTCCCAACCCGCAGCTCAACCTTTTCAAAGTCCTGCCAGTCAATTGTGTTCTTACTGTTCTGTTTCACACTAAATTCCCGCTTTAGCAGCCGCCAGAATGGCAACTGCTGTATCAATGTCTTGTTCGGTTGTACGCCAGGAACAAACACTCAATCGCAGTGCCGGCCGCCCTCGCCAAACAGATTGACCAAACCAGATTTCGCCACTGGAAATCGCCTGTTCACGTACGGCCTGCGTTGCCTGATCGCTGTCTAGGCGCACCAGCACCTGATTTAATACGACCCGGTTCAGCAGGGTAAAACCGTTATCCTCAAGCCCCTGAGCCAGACGTTTGGCCAGGCGTACATATCTGTCACCCTGTTCAGCCAGCCCCTGGCGCCCCAGGCTGTGCAAAGCCGCCCAGATGGGAATACCCCGCGCACGCCGAGAGAATTCCAGACCTAGATTTTCCTGGCTATCCATACCCGAGCTTGAATATACCGCATTGCTGTTCATGGCCTCGGCCAGTGCAACAGCGTCTCTGCAAATACCAATAGCTCCATCGTAGGGCGTATTCAGCCACTTGTGACCGTCGGTGGTCCAGCTATCGGCCAGTTCAATACCATTAGTCAGGTGCCTGGTTTGACTGCTGGCCCTGGCCCAAAGGCCGAAAGCGCCATCAACATGCACCCAGGCGCCCGCCGCCTTAGCCCGGGGAATCAGCTCTGCAAAGGGATCACATTCACCGGTATTGACTTCTCCCGCCTGCAGGCAAAGGATGGTATCTGCATCAAGATCCGGTAAGGTTTGTGGATCCAGCCGGCCGTACTGATCTACCTTAGCAAACTCCAGGTGGTTGAGACCAAAACCCAACACCCGCAACGCCTTAATCACTGTAATATGCGCCAGTTCCGTCAATACTACCCGGATCGGGGGCGCTCCCGTCAGTCCTTGCCGATCCAGATCCCAGCCTTTTCGTTTCAGCAACGCCCTTCGGGCTGCATGCAGACACACCAGGCCACAGGCACTGGCCGACGTACCAAAGTTGACTGCACTTTCAGCTGGCAAGTCCAATGCTTCCAATACCAGCCGGGCAGCGGCCCGTTCGATAGCGTGAGCAACCGGTGAGGTCACGGCCGATGAGGCACATTGATCCCAGGCCAGAGCTAACCGTTCAGCCGCGGCAGCCACTGGCAGGCTGGCGCCCAACACAAAGCCGAAATAACGACCACCATTGGAGGCGACGGTAGCCTCTGAACCAAGCTTGTCGAGCATCGCCAGCGTCTCTGTTGGCGGCCGCCGTTGCTCGCTCAATGGCTGCTCAAACGCGGACAGACAGGCGATGGCCTGTTCGGACGGAAACGCCGGACGCTGCCCGATGTTATCGGTATAAACCCCCGCCTTGTGGTCGGCGTTTTTTAACAAGTCCAGTTCAGTCAAGGTTATTCTCTCTTCAACATGTTATTTCGACAGTATCGGCTCTGGTTCAGTCTGTATGTTAAAAACCTGCCGGCACCGAGCCCGAAGCAACACAGCTTTGTGCAAACTAAGCATAAGCTCTGCTGCTATTACACCTGAGAAACAAACCATACATTCATAGGATCGTGCTCAAGGCGATGGTGTTCTACGCTTCTGAAACCCGCACGAAGAAGCATGGTTTCAGCCGTTTCCCAGCCCCACATCGTACCCAGACCCTTTCCGCCCTGGCCTATTGACACTGGCGTACAATGAGCACAGGAAACGGCATAAAGCAGTGCTGAAAAAGGAAAATCCAGGTTATTTTCAAGCTTTGCGGAACCGCCAATATCCTGCATAAGGTAGGTGCCACCGGATTTCAGTGACATCTTTAGTCCGTCAATCAGATCCTGAGGATCCTTTTGATCATGCACCGCGTCAAAACTGGTAATAAAATCCCAGCGCTCTGCCTCCATGTAGCCGGTCAGATCCCTTTGCTCAAAGCGGATGTTGGTCAGTTTTCGTTCTTTTACCTGTGCATTGGCAAAGTCTATGGCATCGGCACAAAGATCATAGCCAACAAAACGACTGTTGGGATAATGTTCTGCCATTGCCAGCAATGCCGCCCCCCGGCCACAGCCTGCATCCAGTACATCAATACCCTGTTCCAACCTGGCCTGAATACCCGGCACCAGCGGCAGAATATGTTCAAACAGCCCTGCCACCACAGTTTGCCCGCTGTCTTCGGCCATAATCTGATGAAAACAGGGGTAGTCTCCATAACTGGTACCCTCGCCAGTTTTAAAACAGCGGATCATAGACTCTTCCATCTGCCCTAACAGCGAGGTGTGCTGGGCGAATACTGCCATATTACCCAGTTCGGCATCGGTGGTCAGACAGGCGGCATACTCCGCACAAAGGTAATAGGTCTTGTCTTCCGGGTTATAGGCCACAATGCCCGACACCACCATCACTGCCAGCCACTCACGAATATATCGTTCGCTAAGTCCTGTTTTCTCAGCAATCTGTTCACTGCCCGATGGCGGCATATCGGCCAGATGGTCAAATATTTTCAGCTTATGGCCCAGAGAAATCATCACTACCGTTGCGCCGGTGTTGAGCATTTCACCAAGGCGCTCGGCAAAGTTTTCTGCTTTTGTCTGATCAAAGTCCTCGGTCTGATCAATGGCTACATTCATATCTGTCATTTTATTTACCCTCGTTATCCTGTGGCTTACTGGATAACGGAATACAACAGCTAAAAGTGACAGAATTCAGCTTAATTTACTTATATGGCACTCATTCAACCAGTCTGAACATGGCGGCATAATTGTCGGCCATCAGGCGTGCATCATCAGGGTCAAACTTAATGCCCGGTAAGTGGGCAGGATCCAACTTATGCACACCATCGAAGAGTTTCTCAATGTCCAGACTCAGCGTCATCACTCCCTCCTGTAAATGCCGGGAATTAAGCGCAAACTGCAGACTGCGGAGGTTCTCACTGAAGCCGACATGATAGACCAACGGCGTAAACTGCTGATCATTTACCAGCCCTCCTTCGAGTACCAGAAATTTGTAGCCCGCGTCCCAGCTCCAGGCCATCTGGCTATTGGGGTCGAGATCCCCCCGCAACTGGATAGAATGATTAGCCTGCTCATCCACTCCTATATTCAGGATCAGGCTGTGGTATTGATAAGCTGGTATGTCTGTCAGGATCACACTGTCCTGATTAGCGGTCTGACTGAATTTAAGCAAATGATAACTGTCCGCTACCTGATGACGATAGTCGTCAGCCACCAGTTCAATATTACTGATAAAGAAGCGCAGATTGCGCACACTGAAGCGCCCTTCTCCTAAGGGGTTAGCATAATCAGCACTTTCGATCACCAGGGGCTGTGTGCCCACTAAAGGTTTGAACCGCAGAGTCAGTCGTTCGGTTTGTGCCGGTTTGAGTGCCAATACGCCTAGAGCAACTGCCACAAAAAGTAATATCAGAATAATGAGTTTATTGTTCATTGGAAATGTCCTTGTCTGGATCGGAAAAGGCCGCGTTGGTCAGAAAGTCCTGATCTGTGAGGGTATGCAGAAAGGCCAGCAATGCCTGTTTTTCTTTTTCGCCGAGCCCCAGGCCCGGAGACTGAGGTTGGTTAAGATCACGGTTGTCTGCCTCAGATATCAACGGGCTCAGGGTACTGCTATACCTGATGCCGTGATTATAATGATCAATGACCTGTTCAAGGGTATCGAAACGGCCATCATGCATATAGGGCGCCGTCACAGCGATATTGCGCAGCGTCGGTGTTTTAAACCACCCCCGATGCGCAGGATCTCCGGTCACCGCCTGCAGGCCCGGTTTAAGCTCGGATTCCTTATCCAGGCCATTGTTGGAGAAACCATCCAAACCATCACTGAAGCCTCCTGTCAGAAACTGGCTGTGACAATCTATACAGTTGGCACCACGCAGACTGGCTTTGACATCGGGATGAGCCATAAATAATTTGCGGCCCAGTTCTTCCTGCTCACTGAGCCTGATTTCTCCACGCAGAAACTGATCGTAACGGGAATTGGCTGAAATCAGGGTGCGCATAAAAGAGGCGATAGCCTTAGCCATTGCCTCAATACTTGTCTCTCCATAAGCTCGACGAAAAGCCTGCGGATACTCAGGGTGTTGCCTGAGTTCTGATAGCAGCTCATCCAGGTCCTGGCCCATCTCATCCGGATGCTGTACAGGTCCCAGCACCTGCTCTTCCAGGCTGGTACTGCGGCCATTCCAGAAAAAACGCTCAGGGCCCCACATCAGATTAACCAGCGCCATACTGTTAAATTCAGTGGGCTTGCCGGATACGCCCACAGAGCGGGCCTTGCCATCACTAAACGCCTTCTCCTGCATATGACAATCGGCACAGGAAACCTGGTTATTGGCCGATAACAATGGGTCATAAAACAGTTTGCGACCCAGCGTCACGCCCTCTTCGGTCAGTGGGTTATCCTTTGGTACACTGAACTTGCCGAAGACAAAGGGCGCCTTAAAGTTTTGCAGCGGCGTCGGCGCCGGGATAAAAATCCCGGCCCGTTCAATCAGATACCAGCCAAGCAATCCAATCAACAGAATCAGGTAGCGCCACATAAGCTAATTCACGCTCACTGATCAGTGGTGGTGGACAAAGCCTGAGCCAAACAAGGCTTCGATATTTTCCACGCCCTTACCATACCTGTCTTTGAAGCTGACCCTGGCCAGTCGCTCGTTATTATCGAGATCTGTGACCGTGACAGTGTGAGCATTAAGACTGGCGATAAAGTCTATATCGGTTGGATCATTGGCGGCAGCATCCCCCAGATTCAGCAGATTATTCTGTACCGCAATCAGATTACGCCCTGAGCGGGAACTGTAAAAAATCATATGGTGGGCGCCAGCCTCGGCCTCAATATCGTCGCCACTTGGGACAAGATCAGGCAAACTGGCCAGATCATAGCGTTTTACAACCCTGGCAGGCCATGACTGATAAACAACTCAGTTTCGTTACCGTAAAATTCCAGTGGTACACCTGTGCCATTGCTGGCGCCGTCATACAACACCTCAGGAGTACCGAAAGTCTTTGTCTTTTCATCGTAGGCTATACGCCTGGTTTCAGAGCCCTGCAAAGTATTGACTAATAAGGCAGGCTCCGCATCTGGCACGATGCTGGGACGCACAAAAAGCACTTCAACAGGCGCCGACGGTGAACCATCAGGTTGAACAGATTCCAACACGATATTTTCTATCGGCTCAAAGCTGTTCAGATCGATAACGGTAATGCTGTTACCCACTCCCTTCCCAAGCTCGGGATGACTTGTCGAAGTCACCACCATACGATCACCATAAGCAGAGATTCCATGGGGATACATGATAAAAGGCTCATTGCCTGTGCTCTGATTTTGTCGCGCCTCAATCACTTTGATCACGGCGTTGGTTTGGGCATCGAAGACGCCCACAGAACCACAGTCTGCCTGTTCAATGCCGGTCCCCCCCATAAAGGTGACAAACATGTACTCGGTACCATTGACCTGATGCCACATGATGTCTTCCCCTACCTGCTGACCATCAGTATTGAGGCACTCAACCCCCTGAATGACGGGCGCTCCTGACGCATCGCGTTCCAGATCAATCTCAGCAAGGCTACACTTTGGGTCCAGTCCCGTGGCGTATAAACGTCCCATCGGGCTGTAATAAAGGTGATGCAGTGGTTCATCGAGATCAGGGAGCTCATATTCACTGAGGATATCGCCGAAATTATCCGCTTCCGGATCCAGCTCGACTATGGCCACACTGTGATGAGTATCCAGTGTCGGCAAGCCCCGTAACAGCACCATGGCCTGACTTTCTTCACGAACTTCAGAGTCATCGTCATCGGAAGCCGGTGCACAGGCCGTAACAATGCCAGCAGCAGCCAGTGTGGCTGCCAGACGGATTAAAAACTTGGATTTCAACATTATATTTCCTGCTGTTGTTCTGAATTAAGGTTTCTTAAGGCTTACGCAGAAAACAACAGGAATTGTGCCACCAACAGGTGAAAATAATTGATGGGCAGGAAAGACCAGCCAGGTTCAATACAGCAAACTCAACCACTAAGGCTGTGCGAACTCCTGAATTGAAACTGTCACTCTTCGCGATTCGATGTCGTTAGGTATATGTGAACGAAACAGAGGATTACATATGCCAAAACGATTATTTATTCTTATTTATGCACTCGGCGGATATCTGGCCGGGATGCTGAGCCTGTTATATCTGATGGGCTTTATCATCAATATCGGTGTGCCCAAGGGCATCGATGACGGTGAATCCGGCGCATTATGGCTATCTGTGCTAGTCAACGCCGGTTTGATCGGTTTGTTTGGCTTACACCATTCGCTGACTGCCCGCACCCGCTTCAAGCTATGGCTGAAATCCTATCTGCCTGTGCCCGCCCAGCGGGCGACCTATCTGTATTTCACCGCGCTGATGACCGCCATACTGGTAATATTCTGGCAACCCATCGACACGGTGATCTGGGCGGTCGACCAACCACTGGCCGTCACTCTGTTCCTATGCCTTTACCTGTTTTTCTGGGGTCTGATGGTGATGTGTTCCTTTCCAATCGGGCACTTCCACCTGCTGGGTCTGGCTCAGGCATGGAACCATTTTCTTAAAAAGCCGGATGTCGAACCGCCCTTCTCAACAAAGTTTCTATACGCTCTGGTCAGGCACCCTATATCCAGTTGCTGGATTCTGATTGCCTGGTGTACCCCCGTTATGACCGCAGGACACCTGGTTTTTGCTATTGGCGTTTTAATTTACATCCTTCTGGCTACCCCTTATGAAGAAAAGGATCTGGTCCGGGAGATCGGCCCTGACTACCTTAAATATCAGAGCCAGGTTCCTCCTTTTATGCCTGCTCTACTGCCCAAAAATCAACAATCTGAGAAGGAGAATGGTTAATGAAATATCTGATTCTATTGCTATTTTTTATTGGCAGCTCTGTCATTGCAACTGAGCCACAGGGGGGCCGGCTGCAGGCAAACACCAGCGAAAACACCGCTGTTAACGAAGTTCAGGAAATCAAAATATCAGGTACAACTCGTCAGTACCGGCTATTTATTCCTTCAGGGCTAAGTAAACCTGAAGCTATCCTGTTTGACTTTCATGGCTCCGGCAGTCATCCAGAGCAGCACCTTAGCATTACTCATATGCAAAAGGTTGCTGAAGATTTACAGGCCTTATTAGTGCTGCCAAAGGCCGCCCGCCCTTTTCCCAGAGGCGGCTTTACCTGGAATGTGCCCTAGTCGTCCGAATACGGTGATGATGTGCAGTTAAGCCTGGAGATCATTGCTCACCTGCAAACAAGATTCGATCTGGCCGATTTACCCATTTTTGCAACGGGTTTTTCAGGAGGAGCAAGAATGGCTTCCGAGCTGGCCTGCAAGGCATCTGACAAAATCACGGCGGTGGCTCTGGTGGCTGGTATCCGGCAACCGGAGCTGGATGGAGAGCAATGCCGGGGCAATGGCTCACCCTCCATACTCTCCTTCCATAGTCTGAATGATGGCATCAATCCTTATCAGGTGGATGCTCAAACCACCAGCCCGCCATACTGGCTGTATGGTGTGGAAGACGCGTTGAAAGCCTGGGCAAAACGGCATGACTGTTCCGCCAAACCCAGCACCAGAATGCTCATGGGTAGCATCACACAGTTCAGCTACCGTCTCTGTCGTGACAACAGCGCACTGATCTCCTACGTTCTGTCTGAAGGTGGTCATACCTGGCCTGGCAGCCCGTTCCCTTTCCCTGAATATCTTGGCCAGACTAATATGGAAATTGATGGGACTAAATTGATTGGGGCGTTTTTTCAGAAGAGACTGGCTGAGAGGTAAGCAACTGCCGGAAATTACTGCGAACAACAGGCAGAAATTCCTGTATCTTCTGCCTGTTGGCAGGCTGATAGGCCCCATAAAGGGTTTTTCTCAGCCCCTGCTGCCCCAGTGGGCGGGAGCACAACAGCTGCTGGCGATCGAAATCTTTTACCAGCCAGTCCGGCACCGCAGCCACCCCCAGGCCCGCCGCCACCATCTGCAACATCACCGAACTGTTAGCCACGGTTTTGACGCTCTGTGGATGGCATTTTGCCGGCTGCAGAAACTGACGGAACAGATCCAGTTTCGACAGCGGCACGGGGTAAGTCAGTAAGCGCCTGTTTTTCAGATCTTCGGGCTGAATAAAAGACTGTTCTGCCAGCTCATCCTGCAGCCCCATTACCAATACCAGTTCAAAGTCTCCCAGGGCTTCATACTCCAGACCTTCTGCGGCGACTCTGTCATCGGTGAACAGCAGATCCAGAGACTGGCGTTCCAGCTCGGTGATACCGTCAAACAGGTTTTCTCCCTGAAGATCGACACTGACGTCAGGATAGCGCCGGTTAAACTCAGTGATCGCCGGTAACAGCCACTGAAAGCAGGCATGGCATTCAATGCCGATACGCAGTTCCTCGGTGGCCTGAGCACCGCTTTTTATTTCCGCTTCCACCTTGTTAACCCTGGGGACCACCTCACGGGCCAGATTGAGTAACGTAAGTCCAGAGGCAGTGAAACGCAGTGGCTCACTCTTGCGTTCAAACAGCCGCTCTCCGATGCGTGATTCCAGTTCCTTAAGCTGATGAGACAAGGCCGACTGACTGACAAACAGCAGATCTGCCGCGCTGGCAAGGTTACCGCCCCGCTCCAGGGCCAGCATCGTCTTTAAATGTTTCAGCTCGAGCATGATGAAAATTCTTCAGGTTGCACGTGAAAATCTTGCGCTTGTAGCAAACAGGGATGCCGGTAAATATACACGTCTAGATGGCTAAAAGGAACGAACAAATGAAACTACACACGCTCGGCTTTCCCCGCATCGGTACCAGAAGAGAATTGAAATTTGCCCTGGAACAGTACTGGCAAGGCAGGATCAGTAAGCAAGAGTTTTTGCAGACCGGCGCCGACATTCGCCGGCAAAACTGGGCAATACAACAGCAAGCCGGCATTGAATTACTGCCGGTTGGGGATTTTGCCAATTATGATCATGTACTTAATACCAGTCTCTACCTTGGCATCATCCCTCAGCGCTTTGCCAGGGATAGTGATAGTAGTGACAAGCTGGATCTGGAATTTCGTATTGCCCGGGGCCGCGCACCTACCGGCTGTGCCTGTGCCGCGTCAGATATGACCAAATGGTTTAACACCAACTACCACTATATCGTGCCGGAACTGAGCCAGCAGTTAGATATCCGGGTGGATATTCAGCCCTTGCTTGAGCAGATTGAAGAAGCAAAGAACCTTGGCCATGAGTCCAAACCTGTGTTGCTGGGGCCGCTCAGCTACCTGTATTTAAGCGCCTTTGAAGGCGATAAACTGCAACTGTTACCGCAACTTCTGGCTGGCTATCAGCAAATCTTCGATAAACTCAATAGTGCCCGTGCTGGCTGGCTGCAAATTGATGAACCCATACTCGGTCTGGAGCTGGATGCAGACTGGCAGAAAGCCTTTCGACAAGCCTATGGTGAGCTGCGTCAGGGCAGCCTTAAATTACTGCTGACCAGCTATTTTGCCAGCATCGATCACCACCTCGATCTGATCGCCTCCCTGCCCCTGCACGGTGTTCACATTGATTGTGTGGCCGAACCAACAGATATCCAGCTCACCATCGATATGCTGCCACGCCACTGGGTGGTCTCTTTGGGCGTGATTGACGGGCGCAATATCTGGAAGAGCGATCTCAGCGCTTTGTATCAGAAACTGGAGCCGCTTTATGCACAACTAAACGGCAGAACCTGGCTGGCGCCGAGTTGCTCACTGTTACATTGTCCGGTGGATCTGGAGCAGGAAGATAAGCTGGATCCGCAAATCAAAAGCTGGCTGGCCTTTGCCAGTCAGAAATGTCAGGAATTGTCGTTACTGAAACAGGCATTGCTGACAGGTGACACCGCTGCTATTGAACAGTACTCGGCCCCGGTTAAGGCCAGGTTAGTCTCAGCACAGGCTGTCAATACCGCACTCAGAGAGCGGATCGGCAGCCTTACACAGGTACAGCGCGCCGAGCCCTATGCAGTGCGCAAACAAAAACAACAGTCACTGGCCTTGCCGCAACTGCCCACCACTACTATCGGCTCTTTCCCGCAAACCGCAGAAATTCGTCGGCTCAGAGCCGCTTACAAGCGTAAGGAACTCAGTAGCGAGGAATATATTCAGGCTATGCAGCAACAGATAGAGGACTGCATTGCCCGTCAGGAAGAAATCGGACTGGACGTGCTGGTGCACGGAGAGCCGGAGCGCAATGATATGGTCGAATATTTTGCCGATTTCCTCGACGGCGTCACCAGCACCCGTTATGGCTGGGTACAGAGTTATGGCTCCCGCTGTGTCAAACCACCGGTCATTTACGGGGATATCACCCGCAAGCAGGCCATGACCACCGACTGGCTGAGCTATGCGCAATCCCTCACCGACAAACCAGTAAAGGGCATGCTGACCGGTCCGGTGACGATCTTATGCTGGAGCTTTGTGCGCGATGACTTAAGCCGCGAGCAGGTGGCCCGGCAGATTGCCCTTGCCGTCAGTGATGAAACAGAAGATCTGATTAACGCAGGTATCAAAATTATTCAGATAGACGAACCTGCCATTCGCGAGGGCATGCCGGTTAAACACAGTCAGTGGCAGCAATATCTTGACTGGGCGGTTGCCTGTTTCCGTCTGGCCTGTGCCAGAGCGCCGGCCGATGTCCAGATCCACAGTCATATGTGCTACTCAGAATTCAACGATATTCTGGATGCCATCATTGCCCTGGATGCCGATGTGCTGACGGTGGAAACGTCCCGTTCCAATATGGTGCTGCTGGATGCCTTTAAGCACAAAGCCTACCCCAATGATATCGGCCCGGGCGTGTATGATATTCATTCGCCCAATGTGCCGGACACGGGCTGGATAACCGACTTGCTGAAAAAGGCGCTGGAAGTGGTACCGGCCGAGCGACTGTGGGTGAATCCGGACTGTGGCCTGAAAACCAGAGGCTGGCAGGAAACCCGTGCCGCCCTGACCAATATGGTTACCGCTGCGCAGCAACTCCGGGCCGAACTGGCGAAATAATTACAGTAGGTTGTAACTTTTAAATTAACCACAGAGGCACAGAGAACACAGAGAACACAGAGGGAATATCGGCTTAAGCCCCTCTGCGTCTCTGCGGTTAAATTTCCTTTTCGTGCCTTTCGTGTTTTTCGTGGTTGAAGGCTTTTTTACCACAAACCACACGAAAAGGACGAAACAACAGCTTGTTGATGCAGTAATTCACCGCTGGCCCTTAGCGCCCATTCCGCATTTCTCTGTGTCTTTGCGCCTCTGCGAGAGAATAAGAGAAAAGATAGTGATCTCGCAGGGGCGCAGAGGTCTTAAAGGTGAGGAAAGATAAAAGTCTCAGCACCTTTGCATGAGGAAACTACACAGATTGACACTATTAGCCCAATAAATTTGGCCCTTCATGGTATTGCCCTTCTCCGTGTTCTCTGCGGCTCTGTGGTGAGAAATCTTTTTAAACCTTCTGCGTTAAATTTCTTTGTCAAAGGTCGCTGGATGCCCGATAACGGCATTCGGGCATGACACAAACCGTTAAATCCACTGCGCTCTTTGTATCTCTGTTTTGAACATCTCTTTTCACGTAGTTATCACAGGCTGGTTAACCAGTGTGCCTCCGGTGCGGGGCGACCAAAATAGTAGCCCTGGAAGGCCTGGCAACCGAGCTCTTTTAGCCTCTGGGCCTGTTCAGGTGTTTCCACTCCTTCTGCGATAACCTTCAAATCCAGGCTTTTCCCCAGCGCCACTATAGTACTGACAATGGCCTCATCGTTGGGGTCTGAAAGTAAGTCTCTGACAAAAGTCTGGTCTATTTTAAGCTGGCTCAGAGGTAAACGTTTGAGATAACCCAAAGATGCGTAACCGGTGCCGAAATCGTCTAACGAGAAGCTGATCCCCATGCCTCTGAGCAGGTTCATCTTATTGATGGTATTTTCCAGATCATCGATCAACAGGCTTTCGGTGATTTCCAGCTCCAGATAGCGTGGCTCGATGCCGGTTTGGGTAATACAATACTCCACATGCTCAACAAAATGCGGATGATAAAACTGACGGGCGCTGATATTCACCGCCAGGGTTAAATCGGCCATAGCCTTGTTTTGTTGCCAGCCAGCCAACAATCTGCACGCCTGCAGCATAACCCATTCACCTAAAGGAACAATCTGGCCACTGGCTTCGGCCACCGGAATAAAGTCCGCCGGTGATATCCAGCCCATGTCAGGGTCCTGCCATCGCAGCAGTGCCTCCATGGCAAACACCTGATGCCCTTCATCCAGTTGTGGTTGCAGATGAAGTTGCAGATTACCTTCTTCCAGCGCTTTACGCAGTGCCGCCTCCATCTGACTTTGGTGGTTGACTTTGGTCTGCATCACCGGGTTATAGAAGCGCATGGTGTTACGCCCGGCGTCCTTGGCATCACATAAGGCCAGGTCGGCTTCTTTTAGCAAGGTTTCCACACTGCCATTAGCATCAGAGAACATCACCACACCGATACTGGCTGAACCGCTGAATGGCACTCCATTCAGTTCATAGGGCTGCGACACTTTGTTCAGCAACACTCTTGCCTGAGAGGTGGCAAAATTGACTGCGCTGTCCATATTCTTGCCCAGTCCCTCAAGCACCAGCAAAAACTCGTCCGCACTCAAACGCCCTAGAGTTTCTTTACCATGCAGCCCCTCACCGAGTCGCTGAGCGACCTGCTTTAACAACAGATCACCGGCGGCATGGCCCTGTGTGTCATTCAGTGTCTTAAAGTTATCCAGGTCGATCAGCAATATGGCGCCTTCACTACCACTATTTTTTGCGTGCATCAGCGCCTGATGCAGCCTGTCCAGCAGCAAGCGACGATTGGGTAATTCGGTCAGAGGATCAAAATAGGCCAGTTGATGCAGTTCCTGCTGCGCCTGACGGTATTCACTGATATCCGTGGCGATACCACATAGGGCATAAATCTTACCCTTTGCGTCCCTGAGCGGCAGCTTAACTGAGACACAGGTCATTTCACTGGTGCCATCAGCCAGTGTATCGGTCTCTTCAGTGGTTACCCGTTCTCCGGATTCGAGCACACGGTTATCGACATCTCTGAGCATCTCACAGGTTTGCGCATCAAAGAACAGCTCATCAGTCTGACCGATAATCTGCTCTTCTTTCAGTCCAAACAAGTCACAAATCTTCTGATTGACATATTGATAGCGTCGCTGTTTGTCCTTAATAAATACAAAGGCGTCCACACTATCCAGAATTGTTGTCAGTCTGGCCTCACTGGCGCGCAGATGATCACCGATACGGGCAATCCTGCGTCTGAGTAACTGTCCGATCAACAGTGCCAGCAACAAACCGAGAATCAGCGCCGCCATCAGCCACCAGACAAATACCGGAACAATATTGGTCTGCGGCAGGCTCCACTTTTCCAGCACAGAGAAATAAGGAGAATCAGGGTCCTGCTTCCAGTTTTGCAGATAACGATCCAGCGTTGTCAGAACAGACGCATGTTGCCTGGGAGGGGCAACATAGAACAACTTATTCGGCAGAAACATCACCGGAGAGGTACTCAGGTTTAATTTGCTGGCCAGTTGCTCACCCACATACTGATTTGACGCCACCACATCGGCCCTGCCCTCACTGATCGCTTTAAAACTCTGTACGATATTCTGCTGAGGCACCCAGGTCACCCGTAGCTCAAAACTACTGACCAGGTTCTCCAGATAGCTTTGTTGAACTGACCCTTGCAATACAGCCAGACGCTTGTCCTGCAAATCGAGCAGGCTGGCCAGTTTCAGATCTTTCTTCCCATACAGCTGCGACCAGCTCATCAGGGCCGGAACCTGATGAAACGCCATCTTATCCGCTCTGTCTTCGGTCCAGGCCACATCCGGCAAGATATCGATTTCACCCTGCTCAACCCATTGCAGACATTGATCCCATTGGCATTGCACCGCTTTCAGTTGCCAACCTTCACGTGCAGCCACCTCCGACAACAGATCGCCGAGAATGCCACTGACGCGGCCCTGATCATCGGCAAAAATCTTGGGCGGGTTAGAATATACGCCCACATTCAGGGTCAAAGGCTCACTGGCAAAGCCGGGGCTTGCGAAAATACAACCGATCAGAACCTGCCATAACGCCATCCGGACTGGCTTTCTGAGCGTTCCCTGATTGTGAGGTAAAGTACTGTTCATCCATGTTACCTATAGTCGTTTTGCAGCAAGACACTGATAAAAAAGCATTGAATTTCAATGATTTTGCCACTAATTCTGGCGAACCACCAGATGTATAATGAGTGGCGTTAACCTGTTGATACGTACCGGATATAGCGATAGATCTAAGGCAAATGTTCCAGCGCAAGATAATCGTGAGACTGCATTTCCTTTAGACGGCTTAAACAACGGTTAAACTCAAAGTTCAGCCGCCCCTGGCTGTAGAGTTTATCCATTGCGACGTCCGCCGAGATAATCAGCTTGACGTTACGTTCGTAGAATTCATCCACCATGGCAATAAAACGCCTGGCTATGTCATCATTATGCTGACCCATCTGCGCTACATTTGCCACCAGCACAGAATGATAACAACGGCTAATTTCCATATAGTCAGACTGGCTTCTGGGACCATCACACAAGGCCTTAAAATCAAACATCACCACGCCATCGGCCTCACGCAGGCTCTGAATCTGACGTCCTTCGATATCAATAGGCTGATTTTCACAACCTTCTTCCGGTGCCAGTTGAGCGAAATAGCGATACAGATTCCTGTTGGCGTCCTCATCCAGCGGATAATGGTAGATCTCGGCCTGCTCCAGCGTGCGCAAACGATAGTCAGTACCACTGTCCACATTGACGACTTGGGTATGTTGTTTAATCAGCTCGATGGCCGGTAAAAAACGGGCCCGTTGCAACCCGTTTTTATACAGCTCATCCGGGGGAATATTGGAGGTGGCCACCAACACCACTCCCTGGCCAAACATCTCCTGCATCAGTGTTCCCAGGATCATGGCATCGGTGATATCGGATACAAAGAACTCATCAAAACAGAGTATTCTCGCCTCTCTGGCCAGACGTCGGGCAACAATTTTCAGCGGATCGGATTCACCGCTTAAGGATTTCAGTTCCTGATGCACCCTGTGCATAAAACGGTGAAAGTGAATACGCATCTTGCGCTCAAACGGCAGGCATTCGTAGAAGGTATCCACCAGATAGGTTTTACCCCGCCCTACGCCGCCCCAGAAATACAATCCTTTTACCGTCTTTTGCGGCTGCTTTTTCAGTAACGCTTTCAGACGACTTTTCAGACTCATGTCTGGCTGCATTTGCAGCAACTCATCATACAGAGTCTGCAAATGCGCTACTGCGTTTTCCTGGGATTTGTCGTGCACAAAGTCGTCGCTGGCCAAATCCTGCTGATACTTTTGCCATGGCGTCATCTCATGCATAGTCCACATCTTGAATAAAAATAAATTGGCCGCATAGTTTGCTCAGCGGGTATTATACCAAACGGATTATCCCGGATTCAGCATTGATCGTCTATGCGTCAACTGCCGGATGGGGAATCATACTACATCTGTGCTTCACAAGTGTTTTTTTGCCAGCAATAAGGCTGAAACCAGCAAAGTTGCCACCAGGTTTCCGTGAGTTCAGGTATGATAGATTAATGCATTAATGCGATTTCAGGAGTGGTTATGGATTGGATTATCGGAATATTACTATTGCTGTGCGGTACCATCGTCGGCTTTTTCGTCGGCCGCTTTGTTACCCAGCGCCAATCGGGCAGCTCATCGGGCCTGCACCTCGAGAAAGAAATCAAAAGTATGTTGTCTGAACAGGGCCACATACATGTCAATGAATGCCGTCAGGTACTCGAGGCCATGGAGCAGCAAAGTGAACAGTTAAAACAACAGCTGGATCACTATGAAGCGCTACTCGCACAGACCGATGATGAAGACAAAGAGTCAGCTCAGCTCAGCTATTTTGGTGATCAGGCTTCGGCTTATTTGCGTAATCAGGGTAAACCGCGCAAACAACAGAATCAGGCGCCAGACTACCAGCCCAGAGACTATCCCAGTGCCAGTTCCGGATTATTCAGTGGTAAGTCCGGCGATAGTGTTAGTACAGGGAAAGCCGCCGAAGAGCATAAATAACAGGATAATTCACCACTGTTTTCATTGAACTTTAGTTCCTTCAATTGAGTCTGTTAGACAGTTTATTTGATTCGCTTTGGAGTAATAGCAACAATGAACAAAACCTTTATCAGTGTCATCTTTGCAAGCACAATGGCTGTCTTTGCAGCCTTTTCAACTGCCCATGCGGCATTGCCTTTTTTTAATTCCGACAAGGATGAAATTCCCTCTCTGGCACCCATGCTGGAAGAGGTTAAACCTGCCGTGGTGAGCATATCTGTCGCCGGTACCCAGGTCTCCCGTCAGCGCGTACCTGAGATGTTCCGCTTTTTCTTTGGTCCCAATATGCCCGACGAACAAGTGCAGGAACGTCCGTTCCGCGGGCTTGGCTCAGGCGTCATCATCGACGCAGAGAATGGTTATGTGGTTACAAACAATCATGTCGTTGATAAAGCCGATGAAATTGTGATTATGCTTATCGATGGCCGTGAACTTGAAGCCAAAAAGATAGGCTCAGATGAACAAAGTGATATCGCCCTGTTACAGGTGAAGGCTGACAACCTAACAGCCGTTAAACTGGCTGACAGCGATAAACTCAGAGTCGGTGACTTTGCGGTGGCCATCGGTAATCCTTTTGGCCTGACTCAGACGGTCACCTCGGGGATCATCAGCGCACTGGGGCGCAGCGATCTTAATATCATGGGTGGTGGCGGTTATGAAGATTTTATTCAGACCGATGCGGCCATTAACCGGGGTAACTCAGGAGGCGCGCTGGTCAATCTGCGTGGTGAACTCATTGGTATCAATACGGCTATCTTCGGTCCGAACGGCGGCAATGTCGGCATTGGCTTTGCCATTCCGGTGAACATGATGAAAAGCCTCACCAGCCAGTTGATTGAGTTCGGCGAAGTTCGCCGCGGCCTGCTGGGAATTCTTGGGCAGGATCTGGATTCAGATCTGGCCAAGGCCATGGATCTGAATATCAATCAGGGTGCCTTTGTCAGAGAAGTGAATAAAGACTCAGCGGCACAACAAGGTGGTATAGAGCCAGGGGATATCATTACTGCCATTAATGGCAAATCGATCCGCAGTTTCACAGAACTTCGGGCCAAAATAGGTACTCTTGGTGCCGGTACAGAAGTGGAGCTCACCCTTATCCGCAACGGTAAATCGCGGGACGTCACCGTAGTGCTGGGGGATTACACTCAACAAAATGTGACAGCCAGCCAGGTTCATCCCTTCCTTGAAGGTTCAACCTTGTCTGACGGTGAAACCAAAGATGGCATCAGCGGTGTTAAGGTCTCAGAAATTCAGCCCCGCTCCCCTGCAGCCAGACTGGGGCTTCAGGATGGCGATGTGATTGTTGGGGTCAACCGTCAGCGTATCACCAGCGTCAGCGAATTGCGCAGTTACCTTGAGGACAATGAAGGGGTTATTGCCCTGAACGTAAAACGGGGCAGCAGCTCCCTTTACCTGGTCATTCGCTAAAACTTTCCTCTCAAAAGGCGGGCCAACAGGGCCCGCTTATTCCAATCTGCCTATCAAAACCGTTATGACAATGCTATTCTCTGGCCAATTTCTGAAAGAGTTCTGTATTGACCGTGACTGACAAAAACTGGGGCGCATTCTTATTTAAATCCATCCTGCTGGGACTGATCATTGCCGTGGTGCTGCTGCTGACGGTACCGGAACTGCGTAACGGTTCAGGATTGTCACTGAAAATATTTGACAGTAACGCCTCGCAACCCGCGCCGATGAGTTTCAGCGACGCCATTGCGAATGCCGCTCCTGCCGTAGTGAATATTTACAGCACAGGCTATGACAACCGCCCGCTGCTATATCGCCGCCAACCGGTAGAACGCACCAGCCTTGGTTCAGGGGTAATTATGACCGCCAGCGGTCATATTCTTACCTGCTACCATGTGATCAAAGATGCTGAGTACATTAACGTTATCCTCCAGGACGGCAGGGTAATGGATGCACAACTGGTCGGTCAGGATCCACATACGGATCTGGCTGTGCTTAAAGTTACCCAGGATAACCTGCCGGTCATACCTCAGACCGAAACCCCAAATACGCGGGTGGGTGACGTAGTACTGGCTATAGGTAATCCGTACAACCTCGGTCAGACTATCACTCAGGGCGTCGTCAGTGCCACCGGTCGGGCTGGATTAAGTAACTATGTGAGCAGCGCCAACTATGCGGATTTTATCCAGATGGATGCGGTACTCAATGAAGGCAATTCAGGCGGCGCGCTGGTAGACAGCAACGGTACCCTGGTGGGGATCAATAACGCCAACTTTAAGACTCTGGATCATAACCGACGCATCAAGGATGTGGCTGGCATTTTCTTTTCGGTTCCCTATGCCCTGGCGAAACGGGTGATGGACGACATTATCGCCCATGGCCGTGTTATCAGGGGCTATCTGGGCATCAGTGGCAGCGAATATATTGACCAGCCTGGCATCCTGGTGACCGGAGTAGATCCTAATGGACCCGCAGCAAAGGCCGGCATCAAGACTCAAGATGTGATCATGAAAATTGACGGCAAACCCATAGAGAGCGCCTTTAAAACGCTGGATTTGGTGGCCGAAACGCAGCCAGGCTCCAAACTCACCTTCGAATTACAGCGGGATGAAGAGGTTCTGAAAACCGAAGTAACCATTACCGAACTGGCCAGTAATGGCTAATTCCAATCAGATTGATATAAGAGGCATTAGCGGCTAGTTCACCCGCCGGATCTTCGCACCCAGGGCACCAAGCTTGATTTCAATCTTTTCGTAACCGCGATCCAGGTGGTAGATACGATCCACCAGCGTCTCTCCTTCAGCAACCAGACCAGCAATCACAAGGCTGGCAGAAGCACGTAAATCTGTCGCCATCACTTGCGCCCCGGTAAGGGCTGAATTGCCCCGGCAAACGGCACTGTTAGCCTCCAGATCTATTCTGGCACCCATTCGCTGCAGTTCCGGAACATGCATAAAGCGGTTTTCAAAAATAGTTTCCGTCACCACACCGGTACCCTGTGCTACAGAGTTCAGCGCCACGAACTGGGCCTGCATATCCGTAGGGAAGCCCGGATGAGGAGCGGTCTTAATATTCACACTGCTCAGGGTTCTGCCCTGCATATCCAGTTCAATCCAGTCCTGTCCGGTGGTAACTTCAGCACCGGCCTCGCGCAATTTGGCAATTACCGCCTCAAGCGTATGGGCTGCGGCTTTTTCACAACGTACCTTACCCCCGGTCATCGCTGCGGCAACCAAAAAGGTACCGGTCTCAATCCTGTCCGGCAGTACACTATGCGCACATCCTTTCAGTGCGCTGACTCCCTGTATACGGATATTATCGGTTCCGGCACCGGTGACTTTCGCTCCCATACTGTTCAGGCAATCGGCCAGATCAACGATCTCCGGTTCACGGGCTGCATTTTCCAGTATGGTTTCACCTTCGGCCAGTACCGCTGCCATCATCAGATTTTCGGTAGCGCCGACACTGACCATATCCATAAAGATTCTGGCACCTTGCAGGCGGCCGTTAACCCGGGCCGTGATATAACCGGCATCCACGTCGATTTCAGCCCCCATACGTTCCAGTCCGGCAAGGTGCAGATTGACAGGGCGGGCCCCAATGGCACAGCCGCCAGGCAATGAAACCTGAGCCTCTCCGTGCTTCGCCAGCAATGGTCCGAGTACCAGAATGGACGCGCGCATGGTTTTAACCAGCTCATAGGGCGCCACCAGATTGCTGATATGACCGGCATCGATAATCACCTTATCACCAGTGGATTTCACCCCGGCACCCAGGCGCTGCAGCAGGTCAAGGCTGGTCTTCACATCGCGCAGGGCCGGCACATTGGTAAAAGTACAGGGTTCATCTGTCAGCAAACTGGCCATCAACAAGGGTAACGCCGCATTTTTGGCCCCGGAGATCTGCACCGAACCCAACAGTGGGCCATTGCCCTGAATTAATAATTTTTCCATCAACATCACTCCGGCATGATGAACTTGCGTTCAGTTCGCCATTGCTCTGGAGTAAAGGCTTTAATGGTCAGGGCATGGATACTGCCATCGGCGATCTGTGCCGAAAGCGGAGCGTAGATCATTTGTTGTTTTTTGACGCGGCTGGCGCCGGCAAAAATCTCGCCGACAGCAATCACCTGATAGTGAGAGCCTTCGCCTTTAACGTAAAGCTCAGTCAGCTCAAGGGCTTGTCTGAGCAGGGTTTCAATTTCATCTGTTTGCATAGAACAACTTATGGCTTGCGGTGGGCCGCTTATTGTAACGGTAAAAGCTCCTGAACGTCGCTGATTTTTGCCAGCTTTAACAGGGTTTCAGGAACATTCTCAAGTTGCAGACTAACAGATTTATGACGAGCCTGGGAGACCAGATCGATCAACCAGGCCAGTCCTGCCATATCGGCCCGGGAAACCTCGGCCAGGTTCAGTTTCAATCTGTCCTGCTGCCAGAATTGCGCCTGGCTGTCCTCAACCTGAGTCAGATTATCCCGGGTAAAGTCACCACACAGACAAAACTCTCCCGTGGCGGTGCTTTCAAGACGCAATGCACTCACGCGTCATCCTCTTTTTTGTCAGTTTCAAGACGGATTGGCTGCTGGTTTTTTTCCTTGAGTAACGCAATAACCGCATCTATGCCTTCCTGACGAATAATCGATTCGAACTCACTTTGCTTACTGGACAACATACTGATGCCCTCAGCAACCATATCGAAAGCACGCCATTCTTCAGTACGGCTGTTCTTGCGCACCTTAAAGGAAATATTGATATCCGGCTTGCCCTGCTCCCTGACTACCGCCCGCACTGTGACCATCTTGTCGTCGCTATAATCCTTGCCAGGTTCAAACTCAACGACCTGGTCATCATACTGGGCCATAGCCAGCGCATAAGTGGTAACCAGATAATTACGAAACTCCTGAATATATTCAGGAATTTTATCCTGTGGTACTGATTTAAAGTGCCTGCCGAGCACCTTCAGGGCGGCAAACTTGTAATCCACATAAGGCAACAGCTCTTCTTTCATGATATCGCGCAGGATCTCGGGATTCTTTTCAATCTCAGGGCGCTCCGCTTTGATCCGGTCAAAGGTCTTGGTTGCCACTTCAGACAGCAACTGATACGGGTCTTCAGGCTCCTGAGCCTGCACACTGAAAGTCAGACTGATGGCCAATACCATCACCCCTTTTATTAACCATTTTACGCTCATAATATCACTCCGTTTAAAGATAAATGCCTGCAACCCTGCGCTCTAACTCAGATTTAATCCCGGTTAAACAGAAACTGTCCAATTAAGTCTTCCAGTACCAGCGCCGACTTGGTATCTGCGATATAGTCGCCCGGCTCCAGCGGTTCTATACCATCAATAGTAAAGCCCGGCTGTAATCCCACATACTGCTCCCCCAACAGACCGGAGGTAAGGATAGAAACTGACGTGGTTTCGGGAAAACCTTTGTATTCTGCGGAGATTTCTAATGTCACGACCGGAGTGTAATCATCGTCATCCAGGCTAATCCGGCCTACCCGGCCAATTACTACTCCGCCCAGCTTAATTGGGGAACGAACCTTGAGCCCACCGATATTGTCAAACTTGGCTTTCAGTTCGTAGGTTTCACCATCGCCGGTGATACCGGCATTGGCCACTTTAAGCGCCAACAACAGCAGGGCGGCGATAGCCAATGCCACAAACAACCCCACCATTATTTCAATTTTCCTTGAATTCATTGTCATTCCTCTGTCACTAACTGCCGAACATTAATGCCGTAAGTACAAAATCCAGTCCCAATACTGCCAACGATGAGTAGACTACAGTTTGAGTCGTGGCCTGACTGATTCCTTCTGAAGTGGGAATACAGTCATACCCTTTAAAAACCGATATCCAGGTCACCACAAAGGCAAACACGATGCTTTTGATCACACCATTGAGAACATCCTGATTGAAGTCTACCGCCGACTGCATTACCGACCAGTAACTGCCCGCATCCACACCCAACCAGTCGACCCCGACCACCTGGCCACCGAGAATCCCCACTGCGCTGAATATCAGCGCCAGCAATGGCATGGATATCAGGCCAGCCCAAAGCCGCGGTGCAATCACCCTTCGCATCGGATCCACTGCCATCATTTCAAGACTGCTTAGCTGCTCTGTGGCTTTCATCAGCCCGATTTCTGCCGTCAATGCCGAACCCGCACGGCCGGCAAATAACAGTGCCGTCACCACAGGGCCCAGTTCACGCAGCAATGACAGCGCCACCATCGGCCCGAGACTTTCTTCAGCACCGTAATCCACCAATACCGTGTAAGCCTGCAATGCCAGTACCATGCCGATAAAGGCCCCGGACACCAGAATGATCAATAAAGACTGCACACCCACAACATACAGTTGCTTGATAGTAAGAGGGAACATTTTCAGCGGCTGGGGTTTGGCCACCACGGCGCTGAACAACAAATAAGTCGCCCGACCCAATCCGGCAAGACGACCAAGTGTTTTATTACCCAGTTGTGCAAACCATTCCATTAATTTGCCTCCAGTAAATCTTGTTCAAGGCTGTTGGCCGGGTAATGAAAAGGCACCGGCCCATCGGCTTTACCTCCGAGAAACTGCTGCACCAGCTCTGATTCATGCTGCCTTATCTCTTGAGGGGTACCCTGACCAATGATTTTTTTATCAGCCAGAATGTATACATAGTCCGCTATGGACATGACTTCTTTGACATCGTGAGTGACCACAACACTGGTGAGACTAAGCGCATCGTTGAGGGCCTTAATGAGTTTCACCAGCACCCCCATTGAGATCGGATCCTGACCGGCAAATGGCTCGTCATACATAATCAGTTCCGGATCCAGTGCAATGGCTCTTGCCAGTGCAGCCCGCCTGGCCATGCCCCCTGATAGTTCACTTGGCATCATTTGCGCAGCACCACGCAATCCAACAGCCTGAAGCTTCATTAATACCAGGATATGGATAAGACGTTCGGACAGATCAGAATGCTCCCGTAACGCGAAGGCCACATTATCGAATACGGTCATATCAGTGAACAATGCACCGCTTTGAAACAACATGCTCATCTGGCGGCGAACCTGAAACAACCGGCTGCGTGTCATACCCGGAATCGACTCATCCTTAAAACGAATATCGCCACTATCCGGACGCAGTTGCCCGCCAATCAGCTTCAGTAAGGTGGTCTTTCCTATGCCGCTGGGTCCCATAATGGCTGTGGTCTTTCCCTTTGGGATGGTGACAGAAATATTGTCATAAATCTGTTTATCCCCCCGAGAAAAGCTCAAATTTTCGATCTTTATCAGGTCTTCCATTCTCTAATCCGGTTTTCTGGCTGTTGTTCGCTCAGGCAGCCTGTTGTGTGGCGTATTGTACTGTTTTTCAAGGGGCAGTGAAAAAGTTAAAAAGTAATAAGTTGTGTTCTAAATAATGAGACAGTCCAACATGATTAACGGATAGGCTTAGTAAAGAGTGACAAACCCGGGAATCGTTCAATAGCGAACCTGATGAATTGTAAACGATAGCGTTTACTTTTTCAATTTGCTTTACCTTATCACTGATTTTATTGCCACTTGGCTCTGGCATAGGCAAAGCCACGGGTATTTGCGACAATCACAGGCATCCAATGGCTGACCCATTTATCTATGCCAATCACACATAGTGTTATCTTCATTGTCGGTTTGCTGGTACTGAGTTGGAGCGCAGACCGTTTTGTCACCGGGGCTGCTGGGCTGGCGGCCTGTTTTGGCATCCGGCCGATGCTGATCGGCATGACCATCATGGCCATGGGCTCTTCAGCGCCGGAGATTCTTGTGGCCATCAGTGCGTCTTTATCAGGCAAGAATAACCTGGCCATAGGTAATGCTATCGGCTCCAATATTGCCAATATCGGGCTGGTGCTGGGTATGACTGCCATGCTCAGACCCCTGCAGGTGGCTTCTGTAACGCTGAAACGCGAAATGCCTGTGGTACTGGCTGTGTCTGTGATTGCTGCTTTTTTACTGGCCGACAGTTTTCTTTCCCGCACAGAAGGTGGCCTGCTTCTGGCCGTATTCGTCGCCACTATTGGCGCGCTGATAGGGTTGTCTTTAACCGCAGGAAGCAGTGATCCGCTGGTTCAGGAACTTACTGCAGAGGTCAATACACGTCACAAACCAATTAACTATCTGCTGTGGCTGTTGATCGGTATGATACTGTTGCCGGTGAGCGCCCACTATATGGTAGATTCGGCTTTGGCCATTGCCCATTTCTATGGGATCAGCGATCTTGTGATTGGCCTGACCATCATCGCTATTGGCACCAGTTTACCGGAATTGGCAGCTTGTATCGCAAGCGTGCTTAAAAAAGAGCAGGATTTGGCCCTTGGCAATATACTTGGGTCCAATATTTTTAATATACTGGCGGTGCTGGCGATGCCTGCCCTGCTCTCACCGGGCAAAATTGATCCCCAGGTGATACACCGGGACGTGCCAGTGATGTTATTACTGACAGGCTTGCTGATCTTTTTCAGCTTTGCCATCAGGGGTAAAAGACGAATTGAAAACTGGCAGGGTGGATTGCTGCTGGCGGCATATATCGCGTTTCAGGTCAGTTTATTATAAAAGAATCAGATAACAGATGAGCCATACAAAAACATTATACGGTACTATGCCCACCGCTTTATTCACGCAATTCTCACGGATAGGGCTGCTGGTTTGTGACGTTGATGGCATATTTTCCGACGGCCGCATCTACATGACTAATCAGGGCGAAGAAATCAAAGCCTTTCACACACTCGATGGTTACGGCATTAAGGCCATTCTGAAACAAGGTATCGATGTGGCAGTAATCACTGGCAGGCATTCACAGATAGTGCAAAGCAGAATGTCAGCACTGGGTATCCGGCATATTATCCAGGGTGCAGAAAACAAAATGCAGGCCATGAGTGAAATACTTGAGCAAACCCCCCACAGAAAAGAACATATCGCCGCGATGGGTGACGATATGCCCGACCTCGGCATGTTTGAACTGGCGGCACTGAAGATTAGTGTTCCCCACGGACATCCTTATATTAAGAAACAAGCCAATTATGTCACACAAAGATCCGGTGGTTTCGGTGCGGTCAGAGAGGTCTGTGATATGCTCCTGCAAGCGCAACATAAACTGGAAGACATCCACGGTAGCAGCACATGAAGCGCATCTATATCAGCATTGGCTTGCTGTTCTTACTGATCCTCGCCACGAATAACCTATGGTGGCTGGAGTCTGAGCCACAGGAAGCTGAACAGCAGGATGAAGCCTTCCTGCAGCCTAACTATCTGGCGTCCAATATGCAGACCAATCTGTACAATGAGCAAGGCCTGCTCGCCCACAGTATCCATGCCAACAGCATGGAACATTACGATTTGCTTGGTTTTACTCTGTTTCAACAGCCTCAGTACAAAATTTATGTCGCTCAGGATGAAGCTCCCTGGGAAGTAACAGCAGAGCAGGGAACGCTGTATGAAGACAACCGAATTCAACTGGAAACGAATGTACAGATTACCAGTCAGGACAAAGATGGTTTTATTCGTACCGTCACCACCAGTTTTATTGAAATTGATTTGACCGCTAAGACCATGATGTCAGATCAGAGCGTAACCATCTCAGGTGACAATTACACTATCAGCGGCAATGGCTTCTCTGCCGATCTGACCACAAAACAATTTGAATTACTGGACCATGTGCAGACAATTTATGGCAAAACGATTTAAGTTTCTGATCCTGGCGCTATTGAGTTTCAATGTCGCCGCAGTGAATGAAGATTTCGATCAGCCGATTAAAGTAAAATCTGAGTATCAGTCGGCTGACGGCATTAAAAAGATCTCTTTTTTCCGTGAAAACGTCAACATTACCCAGGGTAGCCTGGTGATCAACGCAGACGAAGTGGAAGTCGATGCCGGCAAAGGCAAAGGCAAAGAGACCTTTATTGCCCGGGGTACACCTGCCAGCTATGAGCAAACCATGGAAGATGGCAGCCGCATCCGCGCCGCTGCCGAATATATTGAATATCAGGTTGAGGGCCGTACCCTGACATTGAGTGGCAATGCAGAACTGCATCAGAACAGCCACAGCGTGCGCGGTTCATCCATTCAGTTCAATATGGAAAAAGAACAGTTGATGGCGCAGGGCACTGACGAGGAAGATGGTCGGGTAATGACGATCTTTCAGCCCGAGGATTTAAGTGACACCAAAGAAGAGCAACAGCCCGGCCAGGAGCAGCAGGACTGATGTCAGTATTAAAAGCACAGCACCTCGCCAAGTCCTATAAAAGTCGCCAGGTGGTGCAGGATGTCAGCCTGGAAGTGGCCAGTGGCCAGATTGTGGGTCTGTTAGGCCCTAATGGTGCCGGTAAAACCACCTCTTTTTATATGATTGTGGGTCTGGTACCCATGGACAAAGGTCAGATTTTTATTGATGACCAGGAACTGACTCTCGAGCCCATGCATGTTCGCGCCAGGGCCGGTATCGGCTATCTGCCCCAGGAAGCTTCAATTTTCCGTAAGCTGACGGTTTATCAGAATCTGATGGCGATTCTTGAAACCCGTAAGGATATCAATCAGCAGCAACGGGAAGAGGAAGCCGATGCACTTCTGGATGAGTTCAATATCAATCATATTCGCACCAGCTCAGGGATGAGTTTGTCTGGCGGTGAGCGCAGGCGGGTAGAGATTGCCAGGGCACTGTCTGCCAACCCCCGCTTTATTCTGCTTGATGAACCTTTTGCCGGTGTCGATCCCATATCAGTCAGTGACATCAAGAATATAATCCGCCATCTTCGGGACAGAGGCATCGGTGTGTTGATTACCGACCACAATGTACGTGAAACCCTTGATGTTTGTGAGAAAGCCTACATTGTTAGTCATGGGGAGTTAATCGCCCAGGGAACCGCAGATGAAGTACTGAATAACAAGCAGGTCAGAGATGTATACCTGGGTGACCAATTCAAGCTATAGTTAGAGAAAATGCCGTGCGGATATTTGTATGAGAACAGAAGCCGGAATACCCGTAACCAAGGCCCTCGGAACCAGAATAAGAAGTAAATGAAGCCTGCATTACAGTTAAAATTCAGCCAACAACTTACCATGACGCCTCAGTTGCAGCAGGCGATTCGCCTGTTGCAACTGTCCACGCTGGATTTACAACAGGAGATCCAGGAGGCGCTGGAGTCTAATCCGCTGCTGGAGACAGAAGAATCTGCCGATCAGAATACGGAAGAGCGCCGCGATGCCGACAGCCTGAATGGTGAGTCCAACGAAGCCAGTAACAGCAAAGACAGTGACAGCATCGAAACCGGCGAAGCCCTGGAAAAGCAGGAGTTGCCCGAAGATCTGCCGATGGATACTACCTGGGATGAATATTACAGCGCCTCATCGGCACCCGGTTCTTCTGCGGTCAGTGCCGCCGATGACAATATCTATCAGGGGGAAACCTCGGACAGCATTCAGGATCATTTGCTCTGGCAAATGCGTCTGACCCATTTCAGTGACACCGACCAGGCCATTGCCATGGCCATTATCGACTCTATTGACGATGTCGGTTATCTGACCGTCACCACTGAAGACATCCTGCAAAGCCTGGACAATGAAGAAGTAGAACTGGATGAAGTAGATTGTGTACTTAAACGCATTCAGATGTTCGACCCTGTTGGCGTCGGCAGTCGCAGCGTACAGGAATGCCTGCTGGTACAATTACGTCAGTTCCCCCCTGAAACGCCATGGCTGGAGCAGGCAAAATCACTGATCCTCGAATACAGTGATCTGCTGGCCAGCAAAGATTACCGCACCCTGATGCGCAAAGCCCGGCTTAAAGAGGATGAACTGCGTGAAGCCTTACGTTTATTACAAACCCTGAACCCCAGGCCAGGCAGTGCCATCGCTACCAGTGAACCGGAATATGTGATCCCCGATGTATCGGTAGCCAAGAAAAATGGCCGCTGGACCGTAGAACTGAATCCCGACAGCTTGCCTAAACTGAGTATCAATCAGCAATACGCGGCGATGAGCAAGAATACCAGGAACGCCAGCGACAGCCAGTTTATCCGCTCCCATATGCAGGAAGCCAAGTGGTTTATTAAAAGCCTGGAAAGCCGCAATGACACCCTGCTGAAAGTGGCAAACTGTATTGTGCAGCAGCAACAGGGCTTTTTCGAATACGGCCCCGAGGCCATGAAGCCTATGGTGCTCAACGATGTTGCTGAAATGGTGGATATGCACGAGTCCACCATCTCCAGAGTGACCACGCAGAAATATATGCACACACCAAGAGGCATTTTTGAGCTCAAGTATTTCTTTTCCAGCCATGTGGCCACAGAAAGCGGCGGCGAATGTTCCTCCACCGCCATTCGTGCTCTGATCAAAAAACTGGTGGCGGCAGAAAAACCCGCCAAACCCCTGAGCGACAGCAAAATTGCACAGTTGTTGGCCGAGCAAGGTATTAAAGTTGCCCGGCGAACAATAGCAAAATACCGGGAATCCCTGTCGATTCCCCCGTCCAACCAACGCAAAAGCCTGTTATAGGCGAACAAGAGGAAGAGGCATTATGCAAATCAACCTTACTGGACACCACGTTGAAATTACCGACTCTCTTCGAGATTACGTTGACTCAAAGTTTACAAAGTTGGAGCGACATTTCGATCATATCAATAATGTGCATGTGATACTGAACGTCGAAAAGCTCAATCAGAAAGCCGAAGCGACACTGCACCTGCATGGCGCGGAAGTCTTTGCCACTTCCGAACACACTGATATGTACGCCGCTATTGATGGCCTGATCGACAAGCTTGACCGACAGGTGATCAAACACAAAGAAAAGATCAAGCGACACTAAAACTGACTCCGCATGGAAATTAAAGACATCCTGACCCCTGACTGCACCATCTGTGCAGTTCAGGGCACCAGCAAGAAACGCATCTTCGAGACCATCAGCGATGTGGCCGATCAACATCTGCCCGACATTGACCTCGACCCTATTCTTACCAGCCTGCTATGCCGCGAAAAAATGGGCAGCACAGGCATTGGCAATGGCATTGCCATTCCCCATGGCCGCCTGGCCGGGCTGGACAAAGTCATGGCCGTGCTGATCACCAGTGACGGGCCCGTGGCCTATGACGCCATCGACAACCAGCCGGTGGATATTTTCTTCGCCATTTTAGTGCCTGAAGAACAAGCCCAGGGCCACTTGCAGACCCTGGCCACCATCGCCGCCAAACTCAATGACAAGGACGTGGTAAAACGCTTACGCCACGCTAAAACCAATCAGGAACTGTACGAGGCCATAGTGTGAAACTCATTATCATCAGTGGCCGCTCCGGCTCCGGTAAATCCATCGTGCTGCGCTCTCTGGAGGACCTGGGCTACTACTGTGTGGATAATATTCCGGTCAACCTGCTGCCCACCCTCACCCATACAGTGGTGGATGAATACGATCAGGTAGCAGTGAGCATTGATGTACGTAACCTGCCCAAAGATCCCGAAGAGCTGGTAGAGATACTCGATTACCTGCCTGCCACCTGGGAACTGATGATTTTATACTTAGATGCCAGCGACGATGTGCTGATCAAGCGCTTCAGCGAAACCCGCCGTCTGCATCCTCTGTCCAAGCGCAGTAAGTCCCTGACTGACGCCATCCAGTCTGAAGCGGTGTTACTGGCCCCTATCGCCGAACGCGCCGATCTTTATATCGATACCGGTGAACTGTCAGTACACCAACTGGCCGAACTGGTGCGTGAACGTATTCTGGGCAAGAAAAGCTCGCGTCTGGTGCTGGTATTTGAGTCCTTTGGCTTTAAACACGGTATTCCTAAAGATGCCGACTACGTATTTGACGCCCGCTTTCTGCCAAATCCCCACTGGGAACCAGAGCTCAAACACCTGACCGGGTTAGATCCGCAGGTAGAAACCTTTCTCGGCTCACAGGCCATCGTCACCAAATTTATCTGGCAGATACAGAATTTGATCTCCACCTGGCTGCCGCATCTCGAGCGCAATAACCGCAGTTATGTGACCATTGCCATCGGCTGTACAGGAGGCCAGCATCGCTCAGTGTATGTGGCAGAGAGCCTGGCCAGAACCTTTCGCGCGGTACACCCTGATGTGCAGATCCGGCACCGGGAGTTATCGCGGGAATGAGTACCGATAAACTGGAAAAGATCCTGCTGATCCAGAATAAGCTCGGGCTGCACGCCAGAGCCGCCACTCAACTGGCCAAACTGGCCAATCAGTTTGATGCCGAAGTCACCATCCATCAGGGCGATAAATCCGCGTCTGCCACCAGTGTACTGGGCCTGATGATGCTGGAAAGCAGCATGGGCAAGGAAGTCAGGGTAGTCAGCGAAGGCCAGGACGCCGAAGCGGCCATGGCCGCCGTAGAACAGCTGATTCAGAAGAAGTTTAATGAAGAGCAGTGAGTGAGGCGTGAGGCGTGAGGCGTGAGGCGTGAGGCGTGAGGCGTGAGGCGTGAGGCGTGAGGCGTGAGGCGTGAGGCAGAAAAAGCTTGACTCAGGTGTTTGATTAGTCAAAATTTTTCCTAACTCCTAACTCCTAACTCCTAACTCCTAACTCCTAACTCCTAACTCCTAACTCCTAACTCCTAACTCCTAACTCCTAACTCCTAACTCCTAACTCACTCATCCACCGTCTTTTTAGAATGTTGTACTGCCTGATTAATGCGGGCCATTTCCTGGTCCGTTAAATTACGCCATTTTCCAGCCTTAAGATTGCCAAGATTAATATCCATAATCCGCACGCGCTTTAGTCTGGTCACTTCATAGTCCAGGAATTCGCACATACGGCGGATCTGGCGGTTCAGGCCCTGAGTAAGAATAATCTTAAACACAAAACGGCTTTGCGGGATCACCTGACAGGGCTGGGTGACGGTGCCTAATATGGGCACGCCTTTGCTCATCTGGCGCACAAACCGCTCACTGACAGGCTGGTTGACGGTGACAATATACTCTTTTTCATGACGATTGCCGGCACGCAGAATTTTATTGACGATATCACCATCTGTAGTGAGCAGAATCAGACCTTCAGAGTCTTTATCCAGTCTGCCAATCGGGAAAATACGCTGGGGATGGTTGATGGCATCGACGATATTACCCCGTACATTTCGCTCAGTGGTGCAGATAATGCCCGGCGGCTTGTGATAGGCGATATACACCCGGTCTGATTTATCGGCGGCGCTGCTGCCGATGGATCTACCATTGACCTCAACGCTATCGCCCGGGGCCACCTTAGTGCCCAGTTCAGGCACCACGCCATTGATGGTGACTTTGCCCTGTTCAATCAGTTTGTCCGCTTCACGGCGCGAACAATAGCCCGAATCACTGATAAATTTATTTAACCTGATTAACCTGACTTCACTCACTTGCTGGTCCTGCCATACCCAAACGAGCCGCTATTGTAGCGCCCCTAACAGCCAGTACCATAGCGGCAGGGTCAGAAAACTGCAAAACAGTCCAAGGCCAATAAGCGCCGCCACAAATCTCGGCGCCAGCGCCGCGCCTATGGCCAGTGCACCCGCAGAAACCATAGGCGGCATGGCCGCTTCAAATACCGCCACCTGAATTAACAGGGGATGCGGCTGGAACAGCCATAATAGTCCCAGTGCCATTACCGGCATCAGCACAAGTTTAAATACCAGTGCAAAGGCCAATGGCGCACTCTGCCCGCCATCCAGTTGCAGGCGGAACTGAAAGCCCACCGCAATCATCACTACAGGTACCAGGGTAGAGGCCAGAGAGTCCAGCAACAATTCCATAAAAGGCGGGTAACTCCAGCCTTTTAATGCCAGGCCCAGCAGCATGGCGATAAAGGCCGGGAACAACAGCACCTTGGCCAGGATCTGTTTGCCCCCCGGCTTTTCCGTTGCAGGATTAAACCAGGCAGCCAGAATGGTGGAATAGGTAGCAAGGGCCAGAAACGAACCGGCCTGATCGTAGATAATTGCAAAGGGCAAACCGGTATCGCCGTAGAAGGCTTCGACCATGGGAAAACCGAGAAATGAAGTATTACCCAGCGGCAGAACCACCAACAGTGCGCCAATCACGCCGCGCTCCCAGTTCCATAGCTTACCGGCCAGCAACACCGCCCCGGCGGTGATCAGCAACAACATCCAGGGCAATACGGCGGGCATCCATAGCTGAGCGGAAAATTCCAGTAATGGCATTTTTTGCAGCACCAGTGCCGGCAGGGCCACATAAAGCACATACTGGTTCAGGACAATACCGGTCTCAGCCGGAAACTGCCTGACCCGGCGCAATTGCGTGCCGATCAACAGATAGATCAGAACAAGGAAAAAGTTTTCCATTCCAGTACAACGGTCGTAAATAAATGTCCTGCGCAGACTTTACCGTTACCGGCCATAAATAACCATGGTACTTTAGTCACTAATCAGACTCAGATAACTGCTGATCTCCGCGTTCACATCCACTAAACTAAGCTGAAAATCAATAAGTTGCATAAGGGACCATGGAACAAGCCTTCGAGAGTCAATCTCCGTACCAACAGCTTCAGACCATCAATAATGCCCTGAGCAGCGGTATGTATGTGCATGTGCGCAAGATGCTGCACCATATGCCGGCCCCGGACGTGGCGTTTTTGCTCGAGTCCACCCCGGCCAGAAGCCGCGCCGTATTATGGCAACTGATTGACCCCGAATTCCACGGCGACATTCTCGAAGAGCTCTCAGAAGATGTGCGTAACGGCATTATCCGCCAGATGATGCCGGAAAAACTCGCCGATGCGCTGGAAGACATGGACACCGACGATCTGGCCGAGCTGCTGCGCGGGTTGCCGGATGCCATCTTCCAGGAAGTATTGCGCTCCATGGACGAGCAGGACAGACAGCGGGCAGAACAGGCGCTGTCTTTCGGTGAAGATACCGCCGGCTCGATTATGAACACCGACACTATTACCTTAAGACCCGAGGTAACAGTGGATGTCATTCTGCGCTATCTGCGTTTAAAAGGAGAGATACCTGAAGATACCGATGCCTTCTATGTGGTAAACCGCCATGACAAGTTGATTGGACTGGTACCGGTGATCCGACTCTTAACCGCCACCGCCGATATGACAGTGGAAGAGCTGATGGATGAAGACGCCGAGCGCATCCCGGTGGATATGCCAGAAGGTGAAGTAGCGAAAATGTTTGAGCGTTACAACTGGGTGTCAGCACCGGTAGTGGACAAAGAGAACCATCTGCTGGGGCGCATTACCATCGATGACGTGGTGGACATTATCCGTGAAGAAGCCGAACACAGCATGATGAGCATGGCGGGTCTGGATGATGAAGAAGACACCTTTGCCCCGGTGCTCAAAAGTACTCAGAAACGTTCCATCTGGCTGGGGGTAAATCTGGTCACCGCGCTGCTGGCCGCCATGGTCAGTGATATGTTTGAAGAAACCTTAAGTCAGCTCGCCGTACTGGCTATTCTCAACACCATAGTACCCAGTATGGGCGGTGTCGCAGGCAGCCAGACCCTGACGCTGGTGATCCGCGGCATGGCATTAGGTCATGTCAGCGGTGGCAACAGTCGCTGGCTGATCGGCAAAGAGCTGGCGGTGGGAGCGCTGAATGGCGTCATCTGGGCTGTGCTGATCGCCGGTGTGGTAGCCCTTTGGAAAGATGATCTGATGCTTGGCGCCGTGATTGCCTTTGCCATGATGATCAATATGGTGGCCGCTGGTCTGGCCGGGGCCACCCTGCCCCTGCTGATTAAGAAGATGAAAATCGACCCGGCCCTGGCAGGCGGTGTGATACTGACCACTATTACCGATGTAGTGGGCATCTTTGCCTTTTTAGGTACTGCGACCCTGATGCTGATGTAGCCGGACTACTTAACAGACCAATCTGAAGCGGCTTGCGGCCTGGCAAAGTAAAAGCCCTGAAGCACCATGGCGCCCATGCTGTTGAGTAGTTCAACCTGCTCCCTGGTTTCAACACCCTCAGCCACAATACGAAAGCCCATATGCCGGGCAATCGCCACTATCACTTCCACCAAAGCTCTGGCGCCTTTATCCTGGCCAATCTCACTGATAAAGCTTCGATCTATCTTTAACTCCTGCACAGGGAGGCTCCTGATATAAGCCAGAGATGAGTAGCCGGTACCAAAATCATCGATAGAAAATTGCACGCCCAGTTCGGTCAGGCTGAGCATTTTCTGTTTAACCTCATCGATATCATCAATAAACAGGCTTTCAGTCACCTCCAGCACCAGTTGGCTGGGCCGGGTATGATATTTGGCCATCAGAGCTTCCAGCTTGGTCACAAAGTCAGTCCGCATAAACTGACGGGGACTGATATTGACCGATAGCTGAAAGCTGTCTTCAACAGGAGTGGACTCCAGCCAGGCCAGTGACTGAGCTAATATCCAGTCACCTAAGTCAACGATAAGATCGGATTTCTCTGCGATGGGAATAAACAGCCCCGGGCTGATCATACCTTTTTCAGGGTGCTGCCAGCGCAACAACGCTTCGGCCCCTGCCAGGCTGGTATCGGCATTATATTTTGCCTGTAAAAACAGACTCAATTGATCTTCTTTTAAGGCATTTAATAACCCTGAGTGAATAATAAAATTCTGCTCCAGATGGGCCTTATACTGATCATCATAGAGAGTAATCTGATTTCCGCCTTTCTCTTTCGCCTGATGCACTGCCACTTCACAATGGCGCAATATATCATCGGCCCGCCCCTGATTCTGTGGGTAAGACAGTAAACCAATGGATAGATTGATGCTGAACCATTCGTCCTTCAGCCATACCGGCGCCTGAAATTCAGCCTGCAGCTTTACAGAAAACTGTTTTGCCTGTGCAATTGCAATATCGGGATCATCAAAATCAGGCGGATAGATAATCACAAAGAGATCAGAGCCCAGATGGCCCACTGACAATTTTTCGCCTCCTAAGTCTCTCAGCTTGTTGGCAATATACACCAGTACCTGATCGCCGTAATTGAAGCCCCGCACATCATTGATATTTTTCAGGCCATCCACATCAATCAGAATAACCGCCCCAAAGCCCTCTGGCTGAGCCGAGAACTCTTCAAGGCGCTCAATAATAGCAACCCGATTAGCCAGACCAGTGAGGGTGTCGTAATACGCCAGTTGACGGATATTGTCTTCATAGGCCAGACGTTCTCTATGCAGATTCCCCAGGGCGTCTGCCAGCAAACGAATCTCACTCCCGCCGGTCCGCAGTTCAAAATTTATCGGCGCCTCGGGCTCTTTAGCGGCCTGCTCGACTCTGGCTACCAGTCTGCCGATGGGTTTGGTGATGATGGTATTTAACAGCAACCAGAATCCCCAACTGACCCCGAGAATAAGGGCCAACGGCACGAAGACTTCAGTTACAGGGGCTGCAAACAGTTGGCTGAAACCACTTGCATGGTAATATTCAATAAGCAAAACATAGTGCTCATTGGCCATCAGATTGCCCTGAGCAGCAATGACGGGTACATAAGCAAGCAATCTGTCCTGCTTGTAATGAAACACATAGTCGCTTAGTGACGTAGATGCTGCCTGCCTGACTTTTTCCAGTTCGACCAGGGGCATCAGTTCTTTGATCGGCCGGTCCCGGTTTTGCTTACCATATCCATATAAGAACCGGCCTTGTTGGTTAACAATCGCCACCGCTTTAATCTTTGGATGCACGTGCAGTTCACTAAAGACCTCATCGAACACTTCAGGCATGTCGAAGCGCAAAACTCTGTTGATCGTGGCCTGGGTCAGCGCACTGGTCGTCTTAAGTTCACCAAGAGCCTGAGTTCTGGCCCTGTGCTGCTGCTCTCTGGCAAACGCAAAAGCGATGATAATCAGAATCAGAATACTGGTTGCCAGAGAAATCAATGTGAGTTGAGTCCGCAAAGAATGCATACGGCCCTGCTGATAGGCGGTCATGGGCACGCCTCCAGACCTGGTGACGAACTGATAACCTGCTGCTCGATAAGATAATCTGTCATCAGATTGACAGTGTTTTCAATTCAGTCCGTAAATAAGCCTGACTCTCCTTTACTTTGTAAAAGCTCATTTTGTTCAGTGCCAGGCTAAGCGCGGGCTCCTGCAGCCCGGTATTGGCCTGCAACGCCGCAGTGGTGGTATCAGACGCGCGGCGCTGCTCAAGAAGATTCAATCCTACCGGCCAGTACTGCCATATAACCTGTTGCACGCTGCGTTTATTGTTACGCCATACATCTTCACGCATGACCAGAATATCGATGATCTCGCCGCTGATATCGGTACTGTCGAAAGCAACTTTAAAGCCCGCCTGCAATAATTTACTCAGATATGGTTCAAAGGTAATCACTCCGTCCACCTGCCCCTCACTAAGGGCCCGAAAATGACTGGCAGGTTGCAATAATCTGGAAACAACTCTGTTTTCATCCAGCGCAAGCTTTTCTTTAATTCTGCGGAACATATAGCCGCCCAGGGCTGATGACTC
This sequence comes from Lacimicrobium alkaliphilum, assembly GCF_001466725.1. Classification (NCBI taxonomy): domain Bacteria; kingdom Pseudomonadati; phylum Pseudomonadota; class Gammaproteobacteria; order Alteromonadales; family Alteromonadaceae; genus Lacimicrobium; species Lacimicrobium alkaliphilum. The sequence goes on along the minus strand of NZ_CP013650.1, from coordinate 674,861 downwards.
ATAACCTATGGTCTTCAGATTGCTGAAATCGCCACTGTCCGGATCGACAATGTCAGGATTGACCACCAGCGCATCGGCCCCTTTTGAGGCGCTGAGCACCATGGCCACGCACAGGCCCAAATCGGCCCGCTGCTCAAAGGTGATAGCTTCGTCCAGAGTCAGTAATGCGCCATCAAGCTGGCCATTAGCTAATACTCGCAGTACGTGGGTAGTGGAAGAAAGTTGGGTAAAGTTGGCTCGTACTCTGGTACCGGATTCTGACCACTGGCTATCTGCTGCCAGATAATAAGGCTGGTAACCTAGCCAGTGGTTCCCGGCTATATTCAGTTCCGGGCCGGGGCTGCACGCGCTGATCAGAAATACCAGCAGTATCCAATAAGCTCTCACATGTAGCCTGTTGTCAGAATCAGTTACAGCACATATTAAAAGCTGTTCCGAATAAACACAATTATATCAAGGTTTTTATCTATCTAACTGATATAGCTCTTCTTTGTTCCCCGCCAGAAGAAAAACAGCGTGATGGCAATCGCGACAATCGGTAACAACGAGAAGTAAAAGGCACTCTGGCCATCGAAGCGGCCGAATACCAGCCCGGTAATGACTGAGCCTGTCGTCCCCCCCAAAGCAGAGAAGATCACAATCAGCCCGGTCATGGCCGAATGCTGCACTTTGGGTAATGAAGACAACATAATGGAATTAATCGCCGGATAGATTGGCGCCATAAACAGGCCTATCAGGGGGAACAAAAAGGCGGCGACCGGCGCACTCGCCCAACTTATCCCCGGGTTCACTTCGGCCAGGCTGGCCAGTGGCATAGAAACTAAAATCAGTGCCGCCATCGCAATCAGACAGATATTTAACAGCGGATACCAGCTGATAAAGCGCATCAGTTGCCCTGCACCCAGCCGCCCGATAGCAAGACAGGCGGCGAAAATACTGGTGGCCTGCACACTCATATCCGCCGGCAGGTGTAATACTTCGTTATTGAAAGTAGGCAGCCAGGTACCTATGCCCTGTTCAATCAGCACATACAAAAAAGCCGACAGAATAAACACCAGTACCAGAGGTTTAAAAGCCAGTCTGAGCATGGCCAGAAATTCAGTCAGGGGTCGGCTGTGCTGCTCTGGCACCGGGTTGGAATAAGGGGTAAACAAAATCATCAGAAAATTGGCGCCGGCCAGGGCTGCCAGCCACCAGTACACATTCAGCCAGGCCATTGAGCCCGGGTTACTGCCGTCAATAAAAGCGCTGAACAGCCAATAGCCCGACAGCACACCCACCATAAACAGCCCCTCGATGGTGTTCATCACAGAGGCGTGCTGCTGACGATCATCGGTGATCAGGCCCACTGTGGAATACAGCGACACCTTGACCAGCCCAAAGGCCGAGCCCACCGCCAGAAATAACAGCTTGCTCATCCAGAACTGTGGTACCAGCGGCATCAGTAAACAGGCCAGCGTAACAATGGCGGTGCCTGTGAGCATGGCCCGGCGGTAGCCGAATCTCGGCAGATAGGCGGCAAAGATAAAAGACACAAAGGCGATGGGCAGATCCTTAAAGCCCTCCAGCACACTGGCGGCTTCCTTGCTTACTCCATAGCTGTTGATCACCTGCAGGATCACAGTGCCGACACTGTTCAGCAATATGGCAAACACAAAATAGGTAAGAAACAGCGAGTACTTGACCCTGACGCGGTTGGCAATCATAAACGGCTACCTGTATTGAATCCAAAGAATTATCCTAAATTCGGCAGTCGACCCACGGGCGATAGCACTCTCACCTCGCGCGCAACTGCGGAATCCAGGATTATTGTTGCCCCGCCAGTCGCGGCCACAAGGAAAATTCCTTTGCCAGGCAGGCTAACAGTTTAAACGCAGTTTACCTTAATTTAACATTATTGCAATCGATTGCATTTATTTGTAAATAATCTTATCCTTGGCACAAGTATCCCGATAAAAGGACAGTCTGCCCATGCAACCGAGAGGCACGGATTATTTGTTTGCTCCCGAACCCTGGCAATTAACCAGCACACAGACTGACAGTAGCAACAGCATGCTGGAAGAAACCCTGTTCGCCCTGGCCAATGGCTATCTGGGTACCAGAGGTACGCTGGAAGAAGGCCATGATGGCAAAGGAACAAGCTGTGAGGGCACTTACCTGAATGGCGTTTATCATGCTGAGCCTATCACCTATGGTGAAGTGGCCTATGGCTATGCCAGCCACAATCAGAAGATGCTTCAGGTGCCCAATGGCAAGGTGATGCAATTCTCGCTGGACGGCCAGAAAGTCAGCTTCAGCAGTGCCCAATCCGGCCGCCGCTGGCTGAATTTTAAAGATGCCAGCTTCAACCGGGATATGCGCTGGCAAAGTGAATCTGGCAAACAAATCAGTGTCACCAGCCGCCGCTTTGCGTCATTGGCGCACCCTAATCTGCTGGCGCTGCGCTCGTACATTACCGCCGAGAATTTCTGCGGCCGTATTAGCCTCTCATCCGCTGTGGATGCGGACTATTCCTTCAGTGCCAATAAAGCCGACCCCCGCGCGGGACAGCTGAATATGGCAGACAGCCTGACGCTGCAAAAATCCACTGTGCAGAATCAGCAGATCCAACTATTGCACAAGGTGAACAACAGTCCTTTTGCCATCGGTACCTCAGTCAGCCATCAGCTCTCCCATACGCCGTTGTCGGTGCGCGAGATCCATTCTGATCCCTGTCCCGCGCTGGAGTATGAATTTGACCTGCAACAGGGTGAGACGCTGGTCATCGACAAATACATTCTCTACCACCACAACAGCGATCAGGATTTTGCCGCTATCGAAACCGCACTGAAACAAGACATGCAGGAAGTCAGGTCTCAGGGCTGGCAGTCTCTGCTTGATCAGCACAGCAGCAAGGTCACAGCGTTCTGGCAATCCAGCGATGTGGAAATTGAGGGTGATGCAGGCCTGCAACAAGGCATACGTTTTAACCTGCTGCATTTGTTTATGTCTGCAGGTAAGGATGGCCGCAGCAATATGGGCGCCAAGGGCCTTACCGGCCATGGCTATGACGGCCATTACTTCTGGGATACGGAAATCTATATTCTGTCATTTTTGTCTGCCACCAATCCGGATATTGCCCGCAAATGTCTGGAGTTTCGTTACCACACCCTGGATGGCGCCAGAAAGCGAGCCAGACAGATGTCACACAAAACAGGCGCACTTTACCCCTGGCGTACCATAGGCGGTGATGAGTGCTCAGCCTTTTTCCCGGCCGGTACCGCTCAGTACCATATTAATGCCGCCATCGCCCATGCACTGCGTAATTATTATCAGGCCAGTGGCGACTGGCAGTTTATGCAGGACTGTGGCGCAGAAATGCTGTTTGAAACAGCCAGGCTGTGGCTGGACCTTGGGCATTTTAACCCCCGCAAGAACGGGCTGTTCTGCATCGATGGCGTGACCGGCCCCGATGAATACACCGCCATTGTTAACAACAATTTTTACACCAATGCCATGGCCCGCGCTCACCTGCAGTTTGCGGTGCAGGTGGCGGATAAGCTGAAGCAGGAAACACCACACGCCTTTAGTGCGCTGTGCGACAAACTGGCGCTTAACATGGAAGAAATCAGCGCCTGGCGCCAGGCCGCTGAAAAGATGTACCTGCCCTATGACAACAACTTAAGTATCAGCAAGCAGGACGACAGCTTTCTGGATAAAAAGCCCTGGGACTTTGCCAATACTCCGGCCGATCACTACCCGTTGCTGCTGCATTATCACCCGCTGGTGATTTACCGCCATCAGGTACTCAAGCAGGCCGATGTGATACTGGCCATGTACCTGCTGGATGATGCCTTCTCAAAGGATCTGAAGAAGCGCAATCTGGACTATTACGAGCCACTGACAACCCATGACTCGACCTTATCCAGCTGTATACACAGCATCGAATTTGCAGAAACCGGCCAATATCAAAAAGCCTATGAGTTTTTCAAAGATACGGTGCGCATGGATATCGACAATCGTCATGGCAACACCGAATACGGTATTCATACCGCCTGTATGGCGGGTTCCTGGATGGGCATCGTCAATGGTTTCGGTGGCCTGCGTATTCGCAATCAGCAGTTGCATTTTGAGCCCCACTTACCGGCAAACTGGCAGAGCTTCAGCTTTCACCTTAACTGCCTGGGGCGGCGCCTGAAAATCAGCGTCGCCCGGCAGCATTGCCACTATCATCTGCTTGAGGGCGAAAATATCAGCATTTTCCATCATGGCCAGGCCGTTGAACTGGCATTGCAACAAAGCATCACCCTTGAGACTCAAGCGGAGAAACAGCCATGACCATCAAAGCCTTTATATTTGATCTCGATGGTGTACTCACCGATACCGCCGAGTACCACTTTCTGGCCTGGAAAGCCCTGGCCGATCAGCTCGGTGTAGAATTTGATAAAACAGACAACGAACAGCTTAAGGGCGTTGATCGGATGGGCTCATTGCAGTTTATTCTGCAAAAAGGCGGCTTAAGGTTACCGGAAAAGCAGATACTGGAGCTGGCGGAACAGAAAAATCGCCATTATCAGCAGTTAATCGCCGGCATGAGTAAAGCCGACCTGTTTGAGGGCGTGACTGAACTGTTTAATGCACTGAAAGCCAGAAACATTGCCATCGGCCTGGCCTCGGCAAGCAAAAATGCGGCGATGGTACTGGACCGGCTGGGGATTACAGATGCTTTTGACTATGTGGCCGATGCCGGCAAGATAAAACAAGGCAAACCCCACCCGGAAATTTTTCTGACCGTGGCTGATGCGCTGAATATCCCCCCGCTCAGTGTGTGGGTGTCGAAGATTCTCTGGCGGGTCTGCAGGCCATTGTTGACGCCCGAATGTATTCGGTGGGCATTGGCGATGACAGAGTACTGCACCAGGCCGATAGAGTGTATGCTCATATTCGCGAACTGAAACCCGGCGAGATACTGGACAACGCTGCGGATAAGGGCAGTCCGTCACCAGAAGATTAACTGTAAACTAAAATTGTCAGCGTTTCTCTGCCGGCACTTGGTCAATCAGACAAAAATCGCGTAGCATACGCGACCAATTTTTGTGCAGGTGATCGTTGTTGTCGTTACGTCTTGTATTAATCCTGATATTTGTCGCCCTGCCGGTCAGCTCTGCTCCCATGATCTGGCTGGCAGAATCCAGCCCAGGATTTGAGAAATCCATCAGAATGGACGAGCAGCTCCGTGACCTGATTCTTGAAGGATTGGATGGCGTTGCGTTTCAGGTCGAGCCCACCAATCCCCAACGGGGCCTGAAGCGCTTGCAGCAGGAGCCCAATATCTGCGTGGGCGACAAGATTTATAATGCCGAACGACAGCACTACAGCCTTGCCAGCGCCCTGCCCCAGGCAGTGGTGCCCGGATTACGTCTTTATCTGCGCGAAGAGCTGGCAATACAAATCGGACTGAACACAGAGACATCATCTGAGCTCAGTCTGAATCAGCTATTGCAAAAGGCGCCCGAAATCCAGTTAGGCACCATGCAGGGCCGCTCATATGGCAACGAGCTTGATCAGATATTAGAAGCCCCTCGGTGGCAACCGCGCATCTGGCAGCGCAGCGGTACAGATATGGGCTCAGGCCTGGTGGCCATGTTAATGACAGGCCGTGTCGATGGCATATTCGAATACCCCAATGTATTTAAGCTGTATAGCCAGCAGTTCACCGAAAAACCGGCTATCGCTCATATCAGGCTAGAAGAAACCCCGGCTTTTATTGCCGGTTACGTACTTTGTTCACGCTCAGAGGCAGGCAAACAGGCCATAGATGCCATCTCAAAAAGCATTGCACAGCTCTCCCGCAGACGTGAATATCTCGATATTCATCTGCAATGGTTTGATGCTGATATGCATAAAGAATTGATCCATTACTACAATCAGGTCTATGGCACAGAGTTTAGTCTCTAGTTTTCACCTCACGCTTCACGCCTGACACCTCTCTCAATGGGCCTTTCTGCTCGACTCCCGCACTATCAGTTGCACATCCAGCACCTGTGAGCGGGCTGGTCTGCCCGCCAGTTTATCCAGAACTTTATTGACCAGCAGTTTGCCGCCCTCCATGGTTTGCTGGCGAATGGTGGTCAGTGAGGGATGACAGAACATCGACATGGCCACATCGTCAAAACCCACCACAGCAATATCATCGGGTATGGCGATCTCTGACTCCACCAGTTTTTTCATCGCCCCAAGGGCAATCACATCAGACACTGCAAACAAACCGTCCACCTTAAGTGGCTGCTGCTTAAGCATACGGTTAGCACTGGAATAACCTGACTCGCTGGTGAAATCCGTGGCAAACCGCAGTGACTCGTCGATGTCCTTACCGGCCTGCTGCAGGGCCAGGCAATACCCCTGCCAGCGCTGCTCCATCTCGCTGTGGGCTATATCGCCGAAAAAAGCGATATGTTCACAGCCCTGATTTAAAAGATGCGTTACCGCCAGATAGGCGCCCATTTTATTGTCACTGCCAACCGTACAATACTGACTGTCCGGCAGGGCCGCCCCCCAGACCGCAAAGGGCAGATCTTCTGTGGCGAGACGATCGATACGGGCGTCATGCTCGCCCTGGCCTATCACAATCAGGCCATCGGCCCGTTTGGAATCAAAATAATAATCCCGCCAGTCATCAGAGGCAGTGCGGGTATTGGAGAGCAACATATCATAACCATGCAAGGTCAGCTCATCGGCAATGGCGCCGAGAATATCCAGCAAAAAGGGGTCGGAAATACCGCGCTCGGTGCGCTCCTTAAATAACACCACCACCGCAATCACATTGGTCTTCTGGGTCCGCAGCGCCCGCGCCTTGGCGTTAATTTTGAAATTATGCTCCCGCGCCACATTCTGAATCTTGTGACGGGTTTTTTCGGCGATCAGCGGGTTATCATTCAGCGCCCGTGACACAGTGGATTCTGACACACCGACAATACGGGCAATATCGGCAATACTTTTCGCCATTTTTTCGGGCATTGAAGTGAATTTATTGATAAGAGGTGCCGCTAGACTAGCAAATCGGCGGCGGGTATTGAATGAAAAACTGGCCGGTAAAAGCCGACCAGTTTTAATTGACGGCTCAGAAGAAGTTATAGCCGATGCTGAGTTTCACCGAGCGCGGCATGATAAATCTGCCGTTAGGCGCCGCCGGATTTCTCGGATCTCCTTCAGTCAGCCCGTCCTTATCGGTGAGGTTATCCACCGACAACCTGACATTCAGGTTTTCCGAGACTTCCCAGTAGGCGCCCAGATCCACTTTGGTGTAACCATCCAGCACCACAGTGTTGCCATTATCTGACCAGCGATCATCAACCATACTCACCGTACCGTACATTGTCAGGAAGTTACCGCCTGCCAGCTCCAGATCGTAACTTGGCGTGAAACGTAACTGCCAGCCAGGCTGACGCTGCCCTTCGTTGCCAATCTGACTGGCGTCACCACTCTTGGTGATTTCGGTATCCTGTACCGTCGCATTCAGGTTCAGGTTCAGATTGAAATCAAAGGTATAGTTGGCATCCAGTTCCACACCTTTTGCTTCGGTCACTGACAGTGTTGCCGGCGCGCCGGGTTGGCTGACATTACTGCTCTCTACTTCATTGAAAAAGCTGGTGGCATAGAAACTGAAATTGTCACCGGCATGTTTATATCCCAGTTCATATTGCTGTATATCAAAAATCAGGTCATCACCATTGGAATATGAACCAAAGTTATCCCTGAAGTCATCAAAGTAGGGCATCTTGCTGCCGTCATTAGCCCGGAAGAACAGACCGGAGTTATCGGTCAGCATATAGTTGACACCGGCAGTCCAGGAGGTGGTGTCTTCGTCATACTGCACCGCTTTGGTGATAACACCATCCAGGCCTTCATCGACGGTGTATTCTATCTTATGGTTTTCACGGCGCAGGCCCAGATCCAGCGTCAGCGCATCGCTGACCTGATATTCAAAAGCCGTATAGAAAGCCCTGGTAGAACCATCACCGGTGGAATTGATATCATAGTTCCAGCCACAGCTGTCGGCATTGTCATTACAATCTATGCCGGTAAGACTTTCTCCGCCCTGCGCGATAACATGATAGGACTGGTTCCCCAGTGACCACCAGTCATTGGCTGAAAAGTTGGAGGTATATAAGCCAAAAGTCCATTTCAGGGCATCAAACTCTTTGGTTAAAGCCAAATCATTGGTAAAAGACTCGATCTCTTTCAGCACCACCCAGCGACCGACCTGCTGCACCAGGGTATCACCATCATAAGTATCACCTGTTACTGCGCCATCAGCACTTACACCATTGTCTGCCACCTCAGACAACCTCACCGGCGCACCGTCGGGTACAAGACCTAAGGTATTGGCGTCACCCTTGGTAAAATTGAATCGATCGCTGAACTGCCAGCCATCGCCAAATTCGAGCTGGATCTTACCGCCGGATACCGAGCCATCCCAGCCCCGTCCTTCTCCGAAATCAAAGGCCTGCTCTGTGCCTTCAGGGCCATACTGAATTGTGCCCTGGCGGGTCAGCGTACCCATCTGGGTATAACCATTGTCTACGCCCTCCACCAAAGGCGTAGGCAAGTACCAGACGCCGTGATCATCCGTGACCCGGCTGTAGAAGTTCATCTTACCGTTATCCAGTACCTTGGTAATATTGACCGTAAACTGATGGCCCTTTTCCGAGTTAAACCCCGCATCGCGAATGCCCGGGGAACTGGATACATAGCCGCCAATCATATAGTAAAGATCATCGGCCAGGGCCCCGCTTACAACCGCATCAACCCGTTGCAGATCATAATCTGAGGTGGTGTATTTGAAGGTACCCTCGGTGTAATCACCACCTTCTTTAAGCATAAAGTTAGTGGTCAGGCCCGGCTGCCCGTTAGAGATAACCGGGTTGGGTCCGCCCCGCAGGGCTTCCATAAAAGAGACGGTTTCATCAATACGAAACAGTGTGGAGTTTTCCAGGAAAGACAAGGTCGGTGGCTGAAACAATGGCGCCCCTTCCATCTGTACGGTCAGAAAAGGCGCATCACCGCCGCCGGGGAAACCCCGCACAAACACGTTAGCACCGGACACACCGCCGGAGCTCTCGGCCCAGACCCCGGGTACCGCCTTAAACAAATCGGCAGTGCTTTTTGGTGCCAGTTTTTTTATTGCTTCGGCGGAAAGATTGGTGACTGCAAAACTGGCATCAACCTTACGCATTGCGGTACCCGTGGGCGTACCTGTGACGATGATTTGTTCAAAGTCCTTATCCTTTTTTTCCTGTGCGGCTGGTTCTTGCTGCGCGTAGCTGGTACCGAATACCGTTGATACCGCCAGTGCCAAAGCTAACTTTTTCGTTTTCATTTTCTGGTCCCCGATTTACTAACTGATTTACATGGTGCTTTCTGGTTTATGTGCACTTTCAGCAAGGCTGCAACTGACTACATCATTGCTGTGCTCGTTGTCGACAGATTAAAAATAGAATCTATTGCAATCGATTGCAATAGTTTTGAGTGAAGTTTATTAAAATTTTGTTAATTTTGTGCTTTTGTGCTGATTCTATTTACAACTTATGTAACACATCTGCGGGTTCAGGAGGATTATCCATGCGGATTGGTATTAAGTCCGCTCTTTCAGGAGATGCTGTTTCAGTCTGAACAGGGGTCAGACTGAAATAACATGGAATGGATTGCAATCCCGGCAAAATGGGCCGGGGCAATAGATTAGGGTAGTATGCTGTAACCGGTTCAGGGGCGCACAGCAAGGTAGACCGTGCTCCAAAGCTGGATAGGGTTAGATTCGGTAATATCCCCCCGACTCTGGCCAAATGGTTTCATCTGAAAGTGGCCATCTGCAAAAGACCATGACCATAGCTCAGAAGTCTTAAGATCCTCAGTAGCACTGACTGTCTGCCACAATTTATCTTGCGCCTGTCTCAGTTGTGCGCGCACTGATTCCGGCAAATCTGTCCGACGTAACTGCCTTTCAATACCACTGAGCACCATCGCCTGCTGCCAGCTCCATACCACTGTGCCATGGTAATTTCCCGATCCGAATCGTTCCTGAGTGTCCACTGATGCATAAACAGGATTTGCCACCAACATGCCGACTGACGTATAAAGTCCCAGCGGAAAGTCTGCACTCAGGTTCCTGAGTATCTGTTGCAGTCTGTGCGCATCGGGTTCACTGAAAAGCAGATCGAAGCCGGTATCAGAATGAATAACAGGAACAGGGGCACCATCGGCGTTGAGTGCAAGGGCAGCAAACTCGGGTGAAATGTCCTCCTCAGTAACTGCTGCAGGCAGGCCGATTTTTTTACTGTACTGCAGAACAGCTTTTCTGGCCTGCTCCGGCTCCATTTTTACAAAAAATAATGGCGGTACCTTTTGTTGCCAGTGCCTGGCTATATCTTCCAATTCTGCAAGATTCTGAATTGATTCCCCATGCCCATTTAACAAACCACTCTGATGCAGTTTCAGCGCTGCGCGCAATGCTGCAGGTGCCAGTGCGGCATTGACATCGTAAGGATAGCGGGCGCCATCAAGACCTTCTTCACTATCCCGCCAGTTACCATCATAATGGCCTTCAGCCAGACCAATCAGGTTCGACAAGCTGGGCTGCTGATAAAATGGCCGGGTTACAGATAACAGATAGTCGATATTGGCACCCAGGATTTCAGCATAGCTTTTGCCGTCTGTTCTCCGGCGCGCTATAAAAGCCTCTCTGCGTTGTTGTCCGGTTCGCTCATCCAGCAGGTATTCGGCCACTATTGGCAGCAGCATCAAATCATCGTCGAGCATCTCATAATCATACTGCGGGCTGTCGTCCGCTTTCTGACTCTGTTGCAGACTCCGCAGCAAGGCAAACTCACCTATATCTTCTTCATGTGCCACTCTGCCCTTTGGCGACATGCGTTCAAAAACTGAGCCTAAGGCTGACTCTATGGCATCATCGCTCAATACCGGCATCAGCAACCTTAAAGATAGCAGGGTATCGCGTCCAAAATAGGTCAGAAAACGCCAGGATCCGGCCAACAGTTTTTCTTCATAGCTGAGAAAACGCAGTGCCTGAAGATGAGTGTTATCGACTTCTGTCACCTCTGCCCTGAGGATGTTGTCGAGCGGCGTTAAAGCTGTCTCCGATGTCATTGCCTGAATACTAAAAGCCAGCTTGCCCCGATCAGATGCATTAAGGATCCACTCCCCGCTGCTTTGGTCCTGCTGCAGACTCCCTTCAGTAATTTTCAGGTTCAGAAGATAGCCCGCCTGACCATCAAGGCGTTGTCGTTTCCAGCTGATCTGATTATCCCCGGGGTACACTTCGGCATTGTCCACAATCTCCGGGATCTCACTTTGCTGATGATAATTCCGCAGCACCCGGATACTGCCCAATAGCACCTTGGTAATCCGCAGGCTGCCGCCGACGGCCTCAGCTTGCCCCTGGATGCCATAATACCTCTGTCCGGCCCGCTCTGCAGACAAGGGGCTAAGTGGCCGCTGCCAGTCCCAGTCGATATCTGTGGTTGAATCAAACCATATCCCTACACCAGAGTTTCCTGCGGGAAAAGCGGCAATCAGCCTTGGAGCAAGGCCTTCGGTGAGTGATAAATGTGCAGCGACAGGTCCCTGACGGTAGAATGCATTCAGATTTCTGCCTTCCTGCACTTCAAAGGCCAGGACCGGCTGTGTCGTAACGGCTTCAGCAAGGCCCCCACTGCTTACCCAATGTTCGTTGCTTATTGCCGCAGATTGCTCTGTGTCACTGCAACCTGCCGCCAACACCAGAATCAGCGATATTACTGTAATAGATTTCATGGCACATGCTCCTGTCAGTCTGACTTTTAAGAGATAGTGCCAGCACCTGCAATCGATTGCAATTTATTATTAACTAACGATTTACATCAGATTAATCATCAATACTCTGGTCTGCCAGCCAGTTATGCAGAGACTGCATGTCCAGTTTCAGGGCCTGTTGCAGCTCCTCCACCCAGTCATACACGTTCTCCCACCAGGCAGGGTGATCCCCCTGCTGTATCTGATTAGCGATTTTCTGAACCCGGGACAAGCCCACTGAGCCGGCCGCCCCTTTGATCTTGTGTGCCTGGGAGCAGACTTCCTCCTTATCTTTAGCGCTTAAGTTGGTCATCAGAATTTCCATATACTGGGGAATACTCTGATTAAACACATTGACACTGGTGGTCAGCATTTCCGCGCCTATGGTATCCACCAGCATTTGTAACATTTCCAGATCCAGCACCGATTCGGCTTTGCTCTGCTGCGCCTTCTCTTCCAGTTGCGGAAGCTGTTCGCTGTCACAGAAAAGATTGTTAAACACTTCTATAACGCGGCTCTTTTTAATTGGCTTGGAAATCACATCATCCATGCCCTGATCCAGGTATTCCTGGCGGGCCTTGATCACATTGGCCGTCAGGGCAACGATAGGCGTTCCTGTGACCAGCTCCTCTTCATGCAGCTTTGACGCCACATCAAAACCATTCATATCCGGCAACTGAATATCCAGCAGAATCAGATCGTACTGTTGCTTACGGGCCATATCCAGCGCCTCCTGCCCGGTCATGGCCACTTCGACTGACTGACCGAGCTTTTCCAGTAGTGCCTTGGCCACCATCACGTTGAGCTCAATATCCTCAACCAGCAATATCTTGAGGCCACTGACCTTCAGCTCCGCCAATTGCGCCGGACGGGTACTGACTGCCAACGGCAACACCACACTGAAACAGGTGCCCTTGCCCACTTCACTGCTGACCCTGATCTCACCCCCCATCAAATCTACCATCTGTTTGCAGATAGCCAGGCCAATGCCAGTACCCGTAGCGCTCTGGTGGTCAGGGTGCTGCACCTGATAATACATGGCAAAAATTTTGTCCAGCTCCTGCTCCGGGATCCCCACACCGGTGTCGGCCACTTTAAACACCACCTCACAAATCCCCTGCTTTGGCGCTGCAGCTGTCATGCTGAAACTGATGGAGCCTTTCTGGGTAAATTTGACCGCATTAAACAGCAGGTTCCACAACACCTGACGCAAGCGGGTGCCATCTGCCTCAACAAAATCCGGTAAGGGTTCGTCCATGTGGGTCTGAAAACTCAGATTCTTATCTGCTACCAGCAACTGAATAATGCTGCTGAGTTCGGCAAAGAAATCCTTCAGATTGACAGTTTTTAATGACAGTTCGAGCTTATCCCGGCCCAGTTTGTCGAGATCGATAATGTCATTAAAGATATTGCCCAGGGTAATGGCGCTGGCGTAAATGGTGCTGACCCATCCATACTGTTCATCGGTCAGTTGTGTATCCCGCAGCATGCGGCTTAAGCCCACAATACCGTTCAGAGGTGTGCGCAGCTCATGGCTGATGGTGGCGATAAAGGCGGTCTTGTCACGGCTGGCTTTTTCCAGCGCCACCTGGGATTGCTTGCGTTCAGTAATGTCCCGGCCAAAGGCCAGCAATCCCAGACGATTGCCTTCTTTATCGAAAAACGGCACCTTGCGCATCTCATAGTAACGCTTACGGCCATCGGCAAAGCGTAGCCATAACTCCTCGGTGATACCGGCATTGCTCTCCAGTACTTCATGATCACTTTCCACCACCTGGCGGGCCAGTTCTTCGTCATACACCTGATGCGGGGTGAGACCGATCAGTTCTGCCTCAGTTTTGCCGGTCATCTGCTCGGCGACCCTGTTGCACCCGGCAAAACGTCCCTCTTCGTTGCGGTAATAAATCAGATCCGGTGAAGCATCAATGATAGAGCGCAGCAAAGTCGATAAACGCTGGGCCTGCTGCTCCTGTTCAGATTTTTTGTTGATCTCCTGCTCCAGCTCCGTGAACACCTTCTCTCTGTCTTCCTGGGCCTTGCGACGCTCCTCAACCTCTACGTTGAGTTGTCTGACATGATTTTGCAGTTCGCGGTTAAGCAGTACGTCCTCTTCTCTGAGCCGCTCCAGCTGAGCCACCACTTCCTTGAGATTATTGCGACTCTGTTGCAACTGATTGACCAGTTCACTGAAAAAATACAACACCCAGGGGGCACTGAGCAGGGTCAGCATAATCGCCGAAACAAAATCCTCGATATGCACTTCACCGGTCATATACAGGCGGATAAAGTATGAACCGGCGATGGTAAACAGCAGGGTAAGAAACACAAAAAAGATGCTGATTCTGACAGTGCCGAAACGGGCCACAAACTGGGCGAAACGTATCGCCCAGTGATCGTTTTGCGAGGAAGATGGCTGCATGCAGAGAGGCTTAAGCTGATTGAATTGCAGGCAATGCTATTAAAAAACCACCCGGGATAAAAGCAATCTCTGTACTGACGCACCCTGTCTTTCATTGAAGAAGTGGGTAAATATCCAATATAAAATCGATATTTATGCTTGAGATATCCGCTGACTGAGGCCTGCAGACTGCCTCAGGACCTTTCATCAGGGCTGCTGTGGCGTATCGACCTTTTTGTTATAACGCAAAATAAAATCCTATTAACTGTGTTAATTTTCACCCATATGAAAGAGTTATCCTATTTGCGTCGTAAATGAGCGCATTTTATTTCATTCATCAAGGTGCGGAGGAATTGATTTCTGATCGCTTTGTGGGTATGTTCTATAGCCGCTCGCGATGAGTGCATAAAAATTCGGAAAAATGGCCTGCTCAGTACAGGCCAGAAGCCAATAATAATAACCCGCGATAACACGCCGGAAACAATATAGATGAGACATCAGATTATTCTGATGTGGTATGAAAGACTGGTAAATCCCTTATAAATCGAACCTGTCAAAGGTCTGCCTGACGACAATGGTGCACAACCTAACGAACCAATCAGAAGTTCACCTGTGCCACCATAGAAAGAACATCACCCTGCCCAGTCGTTAGAGTGTAGTTAGCTCTCAACAGAAACAGGTATGAGAGGTAAAAGCGCCCTTACTAAAGGAGTCATGAGTAATGAGACTATACAGCCCGAACGATTCACGGGATAACTGTGGTTTTGGTCTGATCGCCCACACACAAGGGGAAGTCAGTCATCATCTGGTAAAAACCGCTATCCACGCATTGGATCGTATGCAGCACCGAGGCGGTATTGCTGCCGATGGTAAAACCGGTGACGGTTGCGGCCTGCTATTGCAAAAACCCGATGCGTTTTTCCGCGCTATCGCCGAAGAAAATGGCTGGAAGCTGGGCAAAAAGTACGGCGTTGGCATGATTTTCCTGAACCAGGACAACAACCTGGCAGAGAAAGCCCGTGACATACTGAATGAAGAACTCCAGGCAGAAACCCTGGAAGTGGTTGGCTGGCGCGTAGTGCCCACCGACGCTTCTGTGTTGGGTGAGCTGGCATTAAGCGGCCTGCCGCAAATCGAACAGGTGTTTGTTAACGCTCCGCCCGGATGGCGTAAAAAGGACATGGAACGGCGCCTGTTTATGGCCCGCCGCCGTGCCGAAAAGCGCCTGGCTGATGACAGTGAATTCTATATCGCCTGCCTGTCGAACCTGGTCAGCATCTATAAAGGGCTGGTAATGCCCAAAGATCTGCCTAACTTTTATCAGGATCTGGCTGATGAGCGCATGCAGTCGGCCATCGCCGTATTTCATCAGCGTTTCTCCACCAATACGCTGCCCAAGTGGCCACTGGCCCAGCCGTTTCGTTTTCTGGCCCACAATGGCGAGATCAATACCATTCGTGGCAACCGGGAATGGGCTGAAGCGAGGACCTATAAGTTCCGCACCCCACTGCTGCCGGATCTCCATGATGCCGCGCCTTTTGTGAATTTTGAGGGCTCGGATTCCTCATCGCTGGATAATATGCTGGAGCTGTTTCTGGCCGGTGGTATGGATTTGTTCCGTGCTATACGTCTGCTGGTGCCGCCAGCCTATCAGAACAACCAGACTATGGATGAGGACCTCAAAGCCTTCTATGAGTTTAACTCCATGCATATGGAGCCCTGGGACGGCCCGGCCGGCATCGTTATGACAAACGGCCGGCATGTGGCCTGTAACCTGGACAGAAATGGTCTGCGTCCGGCCCGTTATGTGATCACCAAAGACGGTCTGATTACCCTGGCCTCGGAAGTGGGAATCTGGGACTACAAGCAGGAGGATGTGATCGAAAAAGGCCGGGTGGGGCCCGGTGAAATGCTGGCAGTGGATATCTACACCGGCAAGATCTGGCGCTCTAATCAGATCGATGAAGAACTTAAAGCCCGTCATCCGTATAAAGAATGGCTGGACAAGCATATTCGCCGGCTTAAGCCGATTCAGGACTGCGATGCCAGTCAGATTGGCGTGCGCATGTTTGACGATGACATGATGGCCACCTACCACAAGCAGTTTAATTACAGCTATGAAGAAATTCAGCAGATCGTGCGGGTGCTGGCCAAAGATGGTCAGGAGGCCGTTGGCTCCATGGGTGATGACACACCTATGGCGGTACTGTCCACCAAACACCGGGTGATCTACGATTATTTTCGCCAGCAGTTTGCCCAGGTTACCAACCCGCCTATCGACCCCTTAAGGGAAAACCATGTGATGTCACTGGCCACCTGCATTGGCCGCGAACAGAACCCCTTCAGCGAGACCTCTGGTTATGCCAACCGGGTACTGTTTGAATCGCCGATCATGGTGTACACGGATCTGAAACAGCTAAGAGAATTTGACCCGGAGTACTATTACTCTGAAGTGATTGATATCAACTATCGTCCTGAAGAGGGTCTGAAAGCGGCCATTAAGCGCATCTGTGATGAAGCCGAGTATCTGGTGAAACAGAAAAACGCCGCCTTTGTGGTGCTGTCGGATCGTAAGATCAAAGCCGATCGTCTGCCCATTCCCGCGCCTATGGCAGTGGGTGCCGTGCAGCGCCGTCTGGTTGAAAAAGCGCTGCGCTGTGATGCTAATATCGTCATCGAAACTGCCTCGGCCCGCGACCCTCATCACTTTGCCGTGCTGATCGGCTTAGGTGCCACCGCGGTGTATCCTTTCCTTGCCTATGAAACCATTGAACAGATGGTGGATAACGGCGAACTGCAAATGAGCGCCATGGATGCCATGCTCAACTATCGCAAGGGCATCAATAAAGGCCTGTACAAGATCATGTCGAAAATGGGCATCAGTACGGTGGCCAGCTACCGTTGCTCTAAGTTGTTTGAAGCCATCGGCATCAACAAAGACGTGATGGATCTTTGCTTTCAGGGTATACCGAGCCGCATTCAGGGTGCCAACTTCGATGATTTCGAGCAGGATGTGATGAACCTGAATCGCATCGCCTGGCTTAAGCGCAAAAAGCTCTCTCACGGCGGCCTGCTTAAATATGTGCATGACGGCGAGTACCACGCCTATAACCCTGATGTGGTCACCAGCCTGCAAAAAGCCGTGGTCAGTGGTAACTATGAAGATTACCGGGTGTTCTTCCAGTTGGTGAATGAACGTCCTGTGGCCCAGTTACGGGATTTGCTGGCGCTGAAACTCAGTGATAACCCGATATCCATTGACGAGGTGGAACCGGCGGAAAATCTCTACCCGAGGTTTGATACCGCCGCCATGAGTATCGGCGCACTCAGCCCCGAGGCCCATGAGGCCCTGGCCATTGCCATGAACCGCTTAGGGGGCAAGTCTAACTCCGGCGAAGGCGGCGAGGATCCGAAACGTTTCGGCACTGAGCGTAACTCGAAGATCAAACAGGTGGCATCCGGTCGCTTTGGCGTCACCCCCCATTATCTGGTCAATGCCGATGTGATCCAGATTAAAGTCGCTCAGGGCGCCAAGCCCGGAGAAGGCGGGCAGTTACCAGGCGATAAAGTCAATCGGTATATTGCCGAGCTGCGCTTTTCGGTGCCCGGCGTGACCCTGATTTCGCCGCCACCTCACCATGATATCTATTCGATAGAGGATCTGGCCCAGCTGATTTTTGACCTTAAACAGGTTAATCCCGATGCGCTGATCTCGGTCAAACTGGTATCTGAGCCTGGTGTGGGCACAGTGGCCACGGGTGTGGCCAAGGCCTATGCGGATCTGATAACCGTATCCGGCTATGACGGCGGCACCGGTGCCAGCCCGCTGACCTCGGTGAAGTATGCGGGTTGCCCCTGGGAACTGGGACTGGCAGAAACCCAGCAGGCACTGGTTGAAAACGGCCTGCGGCATAAAGTACGGGTACAGACAGACGGCGGCCTCAAAACCGGCTTAGATGTGATCAAGGCAGCTATTCTCGGTGCCGAAAGCTTTGGCTTCGGTACCGGGCCAATGGTGGCACTGGGTTGTAAGTACTTACGTATCTGCCATCTCAATAATTGCGCCACTGGTGTAGCAACTCAGGATGAAAACCTGCGGGATAATTATTTTATTGGTCTGCCGGAAATGGTGATGAACTACTTTAAGTTTATTGCTCAGGAAGTGCGTGAATGGCTGGCAGCCTTAGGTGTGCGTCAGCTCGATGAACTGATCGGCCGCACCGAATTGCTGGAAGTGATCGAAGGCATCAGCGCCCGTCAGAGCCGCCTGGATCTGTCACCGCTGCTGGCTAAACCCCAGGCAGCAGAACATACCCGTTTGTTCTGCTCAGAGGTGACCAATGCGCCGCTGGATAAAGGCGAGTTAAACCTGCGTATTCTGGCAAACTCGAAAGAGGCCATTGAAAGCGCAAAAGGGGGCAACTGGCACTATCTGATTCGCAACACGGACAGATCCGTTGGTGCCCTGGCCTCGGGCTATATTGCACGCCATCACGGCAATCAGGGCATGGCTGACCATCCACTGCGGCTTAGTTTTACCGGCACCGCCGGTCAGAGCTTCGGGGTCTGGAATGCCGGTGGCCTGGAAATGCGCCTTGTCGGTGATGCCAATGACTATGTGGGCAAAGGTATGACCGGCGGCAAGCTGGTTATTCATCCGCCACTGGGCGTATCCTTCGCCAGTCAGGACAGTGCCATTATGGGCAATACCTGCCTGTACGGCGCTACCGGCGGTAAGCTGTTTGCAGCAGGACGCGCAGGTGAACGCTTTGCAGTACGTAACTCCGGCGCCATCGCCGTGGTGGAAGGTACAGGTGATAACGCCTGTGAATATATGACCGGTGGCATTGTGGCGATTCTCGGCCAGACCGGGGTGAACTTCGGTGCCGGTATGACCGGCGGCTTCGCCTATGTGCTGGATGTGGCCGGTGACTTCGAGCGCCGGGTCAACAGCGATCTGGTAGAAGCCATGGAGATCGAAGATAAGCCGATTCTGGCCGAGCATTTACGCGGACTGGTAAATCAGCATTATGAAGAGACCGGTAGTGAGCACTCACTGGTGATATTGGGCGAGTTTGCCAGCTATCTGAAGAAATTCAGACTGGTGAAACCCAAAACCAGTGATGTGAAGAACCTGTTAGGTCATATCAGTCGTTCAACCGCTGAATTACGCATTCAGGCCCAGTAAGGAGGAATTAGCAGTATGGCAAAGAATGTTTATCAATTTGTCGATGTCGAGCGTATCGATCCTCCCAAGAAGCCGGCCCATTTGCGCCGTCAGGAGTTCGCCGAGATCTATCAGCCCATGAGCGAAACCCAGGTGGCCGGTCAGGCCGATCGCTGCCTGGATTGTGGCAATCCCTATTGTGAGTGGCAATGCCCGGTGCACAATTACATTCCACAGTGGCTGGATCTGGCTAATGAGGGGCGCATTCTCGAAGCCGCCGAATTATGCCACAAGACCAACAGCCTGCCGGAAGTCTGTGGCCGGGTCTGTCCGCAGGACAGGCTCTGTGAAGGGGCCTGTACCCTTAACGATGATTTTGGCGCAGTTACCATTGGCTCCATCGAAAAATACATCACCGACACCGCCTTTAAAATGGGCTGGCGCCCGGATATGTCGGATGTGGTCAAAACCGATAAAAAGGTTGCCATTATCGGCGCCGGTCCGGCGGGGCTGGGTTGTGCCGATATTCTGGTACGCAACGGCGTCAAGCCGGTAGTATTTGACAAATACCCGGAGATCGGCGGCCTGCTGACCTTCGGTATTCCGGCCTTTAAGCTGGAAAAAGATGTAGTAAAACTGCGCCGTGAAATCTTTACCGAGATGGGTGTGGAGTTTGTACTGAATACCGAAATCGGCAAGGACATTCCCTTCCAGCAGTTGATCGATGAATACGATTCGGTGTTTCTGGGCATGGGTACCTACAAGTATATGCGCGGCGGTTTTGATCACGAAAATGCCCCTGGCGTGTATGAGGCCCTGCCTTATCTGATTGCCAACACTAACCGGCAAATGAAACTGGAACAAAGCGAAGCCGATTTTATCGATATGCGCGGTAAAAAGGTGGTGGTGCTGGGCGGTGGTGATACCGCCATGGACTGTGTGCGTACTGCCGTGCGCCAGGGTGCCGAGTCGGTGATCTGCGCCTACCGCCGCGACGAAGAGAATATGCCAGGCTCCAGACGGGAAGTGCAAAACGCCCGCGAGGAAGGGGTGGAGTTCCGCTTTAACCTGCAGCCGCTGGATGTGGCGGTGGATGCTGAGGGTAATGCCTGTGGCGTTAAGCTGGTCAAAACCGAACTCGGCGCGCCCGATGAGGCCGGACGTCGCCGTCCTGAGCCAGTAGCCGGCTCTGAGCATGTACTGGAAGCCGATGCGGTGATTATCGCCTTCGGTTTTCAGCCAAGCCCGTCAAACTGGTTTGCCGACTATGGCATCATACTGGATGAGAAAGGCCGGGTCAGAGCCCCTGAGAGCGGTAAATTCGCCTTCCAGACCTCCAATCCGAAGATTTTCTCCGGTGGCGATATGGTACGCGGCTCCGATCTGGTGGTCACCGCCATCTTCGAAGGCCGCAAGGCCGCCGAAGGCATACTGGATTATCTGAAGGTGTAAAGAACACCAGTGCCGCAAGGATGCGGTATCTGATCCATCCAAACAGAAGTAGCCTGGATGCAGCGAAGCGGAATCCGGGGATACCCTCGCCTATGTACAGATTAAATCCATATCCGAATCCTGGTCATGCCCGAATGCAGTAATCGGGCATCCGGCGCCCTTTGAGAAAAACAAAAATAACCACAGAGGCACAGAGAACACAGAGGTTTAAAAAGCTTTTCACCGCAAAGACGCAGAGGGCGCTGAGAATGCTAACCGCATAGTCTCTGCGTCCTCTGCGACTCTGCGAGAGGTATTTACAGGTTCGTGGTAAAAAAGCTCTCAACCACGAAAAACACTAAAATCACGAACAACGCAGATCCTGTAGCCCGTGATGTAGCACAGCGGAATCCGGAGTTTAGTGGTTTCAACAACTACGACCCCATGATCGGTTTTTGAAACCTAAAAGCCCTTAAACAACATATCCAATGCTTCGGAAATCTGGTCGTGATGCCCGCCGATATTGCCTGCAACCTTTTTTAACTCAGTAACAGGTACAGCGGCCATAAATTGCGTCACCATCACCGTCTGCTGCCCTTGAATCTCAAAAATGGGATTAAGCCGGCTGGCTGGTCGCGGCGATTCTGCTTCCGGCAAGAGGGGAACAACTACACGGGTGTTTAACCCATAAAGCAGATCGGTTTGCACATCCAGCATATAGCCAGCGCCATGAGGGTTGCGGTAAACGTCGTATCGTGCCATCAGAAGTTTCTGTACTTAGCCAGAGGCAAACCCTGCTTGTTCACAAATTCATTAGAGCTTTCAATGGCCTGAGCATTATCTTCCAGCCACAGCGCTTGCTTGCGCTCCCTGACGGCTTGTTCGATCCCTTTCTCTGCAGAATTAGAGATGTTTATGCCAAGGTGTTTTGCTTCCTGCAACAGCGCACCGTCCAGTGAAAGGTTAGTGCGTTTTTTTACTTTAGTGAGAGATTTCACGGAATTCATCTGTTTCTCCTGAAACACTTATACACAAACAGAATACACAATAGATTTACACATTCCAATTTCGGCTCTGTAGTTGCTGTTTGCTGCGCTATGATGAATTTCTGTATTTTGTATTTAACTGAACATTGATGGCGGATACCACTCACTACTTAAACAAGCTGGCTAACTATCTCTGGCTGCTGAGCCCGGGGTGTTATAAGTCTGCCGATCTTGAGTGCACAAAGCTGGTAGCCCATCGCGGCGCCCATGGCCGCAATGAAGCCGGCGTGATAGTGGAAAATACCCTGCCCGCCTTCGATCTCTGCCTGCAAAATCAGGTCTGGGGGATTGAGCTGGACATTCAGTTAACCCTGGATGGTGAGCCGGTGATTGCTCATGACGACCATTGCGGGCGCTTGTTTGAGCGTCCGGATTTAGTGATCGGCGAAACCAAATTTGAGCACTTACGTCAGGCAGTGCCGGAGATCCCGCATCTGGATGAAATAGTCAGTCGCTATGGCGGACAAATGCACCTGATGCTGGAGATTAAAGAATCATGGCGTGAGAAAACTGCATTAGTTTCCCGTATACAAAAGTCCCTGAGTTCGCTTGAGCCGGATAAAGAATATCATCTGCTGAGCCTTGAGCCTGATCATCTTTGCGGTTTTACCGCACTTCCCCCTGCAACCTTTATTGATGTGGCGCTGACCAACACCAAATCCATCGTCAGACAGAATCTCGAACTGGGTCATGGCGCCGTGGCTGGCTCTTTTGCCCTGCTGACGCCGGCATTGGTGCAAGAGTTAAAAGCCGCAGGCAGACGGGTGGGTACGGGTCAGGTGGAACACCCGTTGATCGCTAACCGCGAGGCTCATCGCGATATTGACTGGATCTTTACCGATAATATTCTGAGCCTGCAAAAAGCCATCGCCCGACAAAACAATTAGCCCGGGTAGCGTTGCCTCGGTTCGGAACACGCTGTGAATCCTTCCCTGGACGCTCCGCCACTGCCCCCATGCTGTGGAGTTTTCCAAATCGCAACAACACCACCTCTCAATTGCTGTATTCGGGGCTGTCACTCCCGCCAGCTATCGGCGGCGTCACTGCCGCGCTGCTCATTAATGGGTATTACGCTGATAATGGCCAGCACAAACAGCAGTAAACAGAAAACAATCGCATCGGCCAGACCAAAGGCCCATTGCATCAGCCCCAGCCCCAGCATGCCGAATACGGCGGCCAGCTTGCTGGCCATACTCCAGAAACCGAAGAATTCTGCGGCTTTACCCTGGGGTGTCAGCACCCCAACCAGAGCGCGGCCCGCCGACTGAGATGAGCCCAGACTGAGCCCGGCCAGCAAACCGGCAAATAAAAACACATACTGGGCCTGCCAGTTAACCCCAAACCACGTCTGGCATAATTCGGTGAGCAGCGGCGTCTGCCAGATCGCCAGTATGGCCACCAGCCACAGTATCAGGGTAACAATATAAGTGACCCTGGCTCCGATTTTACTTTGCAAAAAACCAAAGCCCACGGCGCCTATAGCGGCGGTGATCTGCACTATCACAAACATCAGTACCCGCACGTTTTCATCCCAGCGGATCACCTGCGCACCATAAATAAAAGAAAAGGCAATAATGATATAAACCCCGGCCATGGCGAAGAACACGGAGATCAACAACAAGCGCAAGTCGCCAAAGTGGTGAATTGCCGCCCAGGTGCCTTTTAGTCGCTGCCAGCCCATTTTTACCAGGGTACTGCCTGGCGGTGGCGTACGTTTTTGCCCGCGCTCCTGTAACCAGGCAAAAGTGGGAATAGCCGCTAACAGGAAAAATACTGCCGCAAAAGGCCCGACCCAGCGTATGGTCTGGTAGTTTTCTGCCGACACTTCGCCTAAAAAAAACAGCGCAAAGGCGGTAGCCACCAACCCGCCGATATAACCCAAACTCCAGCCCAGACCGGAAATCCAGCCCAGCGCCTTGCGAGGACCTAAATCAGTGAGGAAGCTGGCGATAAATCCCTCACCAATGGAATAGGCAAAGTTAGAGATAATGACGAGCAACATGGCTGGCCAAATCCAGCCAGGTTCAACCCAGTAGAGCATGGCGGTACTGACAATCGTCAGCAGGTAGCTGGCAAACAAAAAGCCTTTGCGACTGGCAGAGTAGTCCATCACCGCCCCGCATAAGGGATTCGCCACCACTACCATCATGTAACTGATCGCCAGAGCAATGCTCCACAACAGATTACCCATACGATAATCTGGCCCGTCAGCTACAATCACCCGGGTGAACAGATCCCCGTAAATCACCGTGATAATCAGCAGAGTGTAAGCCTGGTTGGCAAAATCAAACATCGACCAGCCAAAGATCTCCCGCTTCGGAGCCAGCCGGGTCACGCTCATAGCATTGCCCTTAAATACATAACCTTATCCCTGTTCACGACGATTCTTACCTTGAGCCAACAGTCGCAGAATATCCCGCCAGCTGATAATGCCGACGGGCTGTTTATGCTCATTCACCACAGGAATACAGGAAATCTTCTGCTGCAGGAATAGATCAATGGCATCATATACGCTCTTATCAGGCTGCAATGTCCACAGCTGCCGGCTCATAATCTGATGTACTTTCTTATTCAGGGTGGCTGTATCCCTGATGGTCTCAGATGCCGTTCCCAGATTAGGGCTGAGCGCCTTAAACAGGTCGCGGTCAGAGACTATACCCACCAACACCTTATTTTCCACCACCAACAGATGATGAAACGCCGCCGCCTGGAAAATACGCTGTACCTCAGCCAGGCTGGTATCCGGCCCCACTGTTGCCAGCCTGTTGGTAAGAAATTTTTTCAGACTCATTCAAACACTCCTTTATACCGGCGGGTGTGATGCCATACCTAACAGAACCCGGGCATTATTGCCCGAGGCACCACCAACACCTATAGTATATCAATCCTCTGTGACAACAGACTCCCTGGTGATGGTTCTGTTATCCGGCAAGCTCAGTTTTATCAAAAGGTTATGGCATGAAAGTAATGCAAAAACAATTATCAACTCTGATTCTAACAGGGCTGGCAGCAGCCCTGATGTTGCTGAGCCCTGGTGCCATGGCCCAGTCTGAATGCCCCGAGCACTTTCGCACTATCCCGCTGACCGGGGACGCCAGATTCTGTCAGCAATTTGACGATAAACTGCCCGCTACCCTTAGTTTTCATTCCATTGTTTCACCCGATGCGGCGCTTAGCTTTTACCTTGAGCAATTCAGCGATGTACAGCAAACCGCCATTAAAGGACGCCAGGTATTGCAAGCGCCCGGCGGGGATTGGGTGTTAGTGATATCAGCCGATGGCGAAGGCAGCCAGATAGATATCCTGGTCAAGAAGAGTGGTGAGGAGTGAGGTAAAGAAAAGAGCAACACAGAGTCGCACTGGCACTGTTTTTGCAGTTCTTCCGGTAACCTAATCAGGCGTCAAAAGCTTGTTATGCAACATACCGGAGTGATAAATGGAACTGACATTAATTTTACTGATGATCTTGATAGTGATAGGCGTAGCTGCTGTTAAGCTCAATGGTGAAACCCTGGCCTTTCCTTTTAAAAAACGTACCAACCTGTTTACTCCCGTTGAACGCTCTTTTCTGGATATGCTGGAAAAAGCCATAGGTGATCAATATCGCGTCATCTGTCGGGTAAAGCTCAGTGATGTGGTAGCGTTGCGCCAGGGAACCGACAAAAAAACCGCCCGTAGTGCCATGTCAAGAGCTGGCAGCCGGCACCTGGATTTTGTACTTTGTGACCGCGAAGACTTAAGCCCTGTCGTGGCTATCGATCTGGTCAGCCCCAAAGGTAAAGAAGGGTACAAGGGCCAGCGTGACTGGTTCGTCAGCAGTACCCTGGACGCGGCCCGCATCCCTCACCTGCGGATTAAAATCAAATCCGGCTACAGCAAAGAAGAAATCCGCAACTGTATTGAGGCCAAACTGGCACCGGTCAGGTATAAAGAGCCTGCCAAGCCGCTGATTCAGGGTACCAATAAAAGTCAGGATAAACCCGGTATGCGCAGACCTGTTACGGCCTGATTATATATCCCAAAGTTGTTACTGTTTAAAAAGCACAAAAAAAAAGCGACTCGCCGAGTCGCTTTTTTTATTGTGCGAATACTCAGAACTAAACCCGGCGACGTAAACCCATGCCGACAAGCACCAGGCCTAACAAAGCTAACGTTGAAGGCTCAGGAATCGCCTGCGCATCAGCAGCAAACAAACGAACATGTGCATCTCCGCCTGCGTGACCACCAGATACCGGCGCGGCAAAGTTTGTGAAATTAGGGTTCTGGACAATGGATGTCAGGCCATTCTGTGTATTCCCCGTTGTATCAAAGGCCCAGAGTCCGCCAACATTTGCTATTGCACCAATGTCGTAGGAGTTCCCGGCTAACAGGGTAAAGGAAAACAGCCCGGAAGTTTTCCATGTCATTCCGTCATCCACAAAAGATTGAGCACCAGAGTCAAAAAGCAGTGCATGAGAGTCGTGGTCAAAAATCAAAAAGCGTAAATCGCCATCCGCATTCAGGTCATTCTTTACCGCGATCTGATTAATAGTTGTATCAACAGATACGCTGATAAGCGCGCCAGGAGAGGATTCGGCTGAACGGTTGCTTGACTGTTGTGACGGATCGGCATTATCAAATATAAGTGCGGCGTTCGCCGTTGAGGCGATGGTCAACAATAGTGCGACGAATAGTGACTTAAATACTACAGCTTTATGCATTTGAAACTTCCCGTAAGTTAATAAAATATATCTTGTCCATCAAGCCATATTCATGCCAGTCTATAACTATTTGTTTTTTATGAATTTAAATATGATTTTCAATAATCCTCTACAGCAAACGTAAAGTATACTGACAGTGGTGTAGGTTAATTTTTCATCATTGATAATGACAAGCTAAACAAAAGCAGGAATAAGCAGCACTGATATTAGTAGTTGGCCTGTCCTGCGGCTATCAGTACACTATCCCCTATTCGCCATGTTAGAGCTGCGCAGTAATGAAAATCGCAATTCTGGGTGCCATGGATCAGGAAGTGGCACTGCTTAAACAAACCATGAAAAACGTTACCCACTCCCGTTATGGTCATCTTGATTTCTATGATGGCACCTTGCACGGGGTGGAAGTCATTGTCGTTAAATGCGGCATTGGCAAAGTAGCCGCCTCCATCGCCACCACCATTATGATCGACCGCTTCGCCCCAAATTATGTAGTGAATACGGGCTCGGCCGGTGGTTTCGACACCAGCCTGAATATTGGCGATGTCGTGATTGCCTCCCATGTGCAACACCATGACGTGGACGTCACTCATTTCGGTTATGAACTGGGTCAGGTATATGGCATGCCCGCCCGCTATGCCTGTGATCCGGCTCTGATTGCGGCGGCTGAGCACGCTGCCAAAGATGTGCTGCACCTGAATTGTAAAAAAGGGCTGATCTGTACCGGTGATTCCTTTATCGGTTGCGATGAGGCTGCGGGCAGATTGCGTAACCTTATTCCCGATATGTGCGCGGTGGAAATGGAAGGCGCCGCCATCGGCCAGACCGCTTACATGCTCGACACCCCTTTTCTGGTGATCCGCTCGCTATCGGATATTGCCGGTAAAACCTCATCGGTATCTTTCGGCCAGTATCTGGACAAGGCGGCAAAAAACTCCGCCAGCCTGGTAATGGACATGATAAAAACTCTGGCCAGATGATCACCTGGCTGTTTTCTGAACCCCTTTTACAACCTCTGTGGGTGATGCTGCTGGCCATACTGATTGAACGGCTGTGGTTATGGCCGGTGGCGTATCATCCGCTCAGCTTCTTTCGCCTGCTGGCCAGTCGCATGGCCGACAAGGTCAATCGCCGCGGCACAGACTCTGTTTATCAACAGCGTCTCTCCGGCACTCTGGCACCACTGGTGCTGCTGGCCCCCATACTGATCTGTATTGGCCTGTTTATTACACTGGCCGAATACCCGGTATTTTTTGATGGCATCCTGCTGCTGATGGCGATCTATTTCAAACCTGTGCTGCAAAACCTTAAACGGGCGGAAAATGCGCTTAAAAATAATAAAAAAGCCCTGGCCAGGGATCTTGGCGCCACATTACTTTTGCGCCAGACAGATAGCCTCTCTCCCATGGGCCTGAGCAAGGCCCTCACAGAAACCACCTTGCTGCGCTTTTTCTATCAGTTTTGCACCCCGCTGTTCTGGTATTTTATTGGCGGCGGATTAGCCGCGCTAAGCTACAGAATACTCTATGAGTTCAGCCAGGCCTGGAACACACGCCAGCCCCGCTTTCGTTATTTCGGTCAGCCCGTGGGGATGATTGTTACGGCACTTCAGATGCTGCCGGTGTACCTGGCATTGTCCACCCTGATGCTGGCTGAGAATATCTCCGGCGCCCTTGCCGGGCGCAGATCCCTCACCAGAGGCAGCTGTTTTCACAGCCGCATTCTGGCACTGGCCGGTGGCGCCTTAAAGCTGCAATTGGGCGGCCCGGCATACTATGGCGGACAAAAGCGTCGTACACCGAAATGTGGTGGCAACCGATTACCGCAAATCGGGGATATTCGCCGGGCAAGGCTGGCCACGCACAAGTGCACGGCGATCCTGCTATGCCTGATACTGCTACTCAGCGTCGGCCTGTTTGCCCTGAAGGTAGGTCAATGAAAAAAACACTATCAGCCTTGCTATACCTGTTTATATCAGTCGCGTGGGCTGAGGTGCCCCAGCGGATCGTCAGTCTTGCGCCTCATACTACCGAGTTGATCTATTCCCTTAAAGCCGATGACCGTCTGCTGGCGGTCAGTGATTACAGCGATTATCCCGAGGCCGCCAAAGTCTTACCCCGCATCGCCAGCTATCAGGGCGTCAACTTCGAGGCTCTGGTAAAACTGCAGCCGGATCTGGTACTGGTCTGGCAGGGCGGCAATAAACCTCAGGATATCCAGAGGATCAGAGCGCTGGGGTATAAGCTGTTTATCTCAAGCCCTCAGCAACCGGCCGATATTGCCGATGAAGTGGAAGCTCTGGGCGAATTACTTGGCCAGCGCACCCTGGCCAGAAAACTGGCACAACAACATCGCCAGGCTCTGCAAGAGATCTCAGAACGCTATGAGCAAACAACACCGCTTAAGGTGTTCTACTATATGCATCCCAAGCCGCTGATGAGTATCGGAAGCGGTGCCTGGGCCAATCACCTGCTTGAGTTGTGTAACAGCACCAATATTTTCGCCGATGCGATCAATGATTATCCGGAAGTCACCATGGAAGAAGTGATTAAACGCCAGCCTCAGGCCATCGTTGCCGCACAGCATCAGGAAATGCCACAAATTAAAGGTTTCTGGCAGCCCTGGCTGCCAATGCTGAGGCTGAATAAAGACGATATCATCAGGGTCGATCCTGACAGGTTGCATCGATTTTCATTGCGCCTGAGTGATGGTGCAGAAGCAATGTGCCAACATCTGCACACACTCAGATGAACCAGAACATAAATTCATCTGTATATATCAGCCTGTACACCTGTTGCCCAATAGCCAGGGCCCTGTTTTGTCATGTACAATCCGCCCTTTGATTTTTTAACAGATAGCTAAATTAATGTCAGAATACGATGTAGTGGCGCTGGGCAATGCCCTGGTGGATAAAGAGTTTCAGGTCAGTGATGCTTTTCTCGCCGAGCAGGGCATTGAAAAAGGAGTCATGACGCTGGTAGACAGAGAGGCGCAGCTGAAATTACTGGAGGCTCTCTATCAGCACTGTGATCTGAGAAAACTTGCCGGAGGTGGTTCTGCGGTAAACTCTATGGTGACGGCGGCACAGTTTGGCAGCAAAGTATTCTGCTGCTGCAAGGTGGGTGATGACGAGCTGGGCCAGTTCTATCGTCAGGATCTGGCTGATGCCGGGGTCGATAACCGCTTAAAAGAGCAAGCCACAAAAGGTGATACCGGACGCTGTGTGGTGATGATTACCCCGGATACTGAGCGTACCATGTGTACATTTCTTGGGGTCACCACAGACTTCTCGGTTGCTGAACTGCATGCATCAGAGCTGAGAAAAGCCCGCTACCTGTATATCGAAGGGCACCTGGTATATTCAGATACGGCAGTAGAAGCCATACTTGAAGCGAAGCGCATCGCCCGAGAGGCAGGGGTAAAAGTGGCGCTGACCTTCTCCGATCCGGCAGTGGTAAAATATGCCCGCGAAAACCTGGAGAAGGTTATCGGTGATGATGGTGTTGACCTGCTGTTTTGCAATAAGGACGAAGTGATCGATTATTCCGATAATCAGGATCTGGATACCGGTATTGGCAAACTCAGACAAATCGCTGAACTGATCGTGGTCACCCATGGCAAACATGGCGCCCGTATTTATAATGGTGCTGAGGATTATCTGCCAGTGATGCCGTACAAGGTCAAGGCGGTAGATGCCACAGGTGCAGGTGATACCTTTGCCGGCGCCTTTTTACATGCGATTACGCAGGGCATGAACTTGCAGCAGGCCGGCGATCTCGCCAGCCGCGCCGCATCCGAATGCGTTGCCAGTTTTGGCCCGAGGCTGCCTTTTCAGTTGCAACGGGATATTCTGGAAGAATTCAATCAATAGAGGATCACTATGCAATACGACAATATGACAGTAAAAAGTGGTGACTATAAAGTAGCGGATCTGGCGCTGGCAGAATGGGGCCGTAAAGAACTGACCATTGCCGAGAGCGAGATGCCCGCACTGATGGCCATTCGTGAAAAGTACAGCGCCGAAAAGCCTCTTGCCGGTGCCCGCATCCTCGGTTGTATTCATATGACCATTCAGACAGGTGTGCTGATTGAGACGCTGCTGGCATTAGGTGCAGAAGTACGCTGGTCTTCCTGTAATATTTTTTCTACGCAGGATCATGCCGCCGCCGCCATGGTTGCCGCTGGTGTGCCGGTGTTTGCCTGGAAAGGCGAAACCGAAGAAGAGTACGACTGGTGCCTGGAGCAGACTATTCTCAAAGACGGCCAGCCCTGGAACGCCAGCATGGTGCTTGATGATGGAGGCGATCTGACAGCCATGCTGCATCAAAAGTACCCGCAAGTGCTGGAAAACGTGCATGGCATTACCGAAGAGACCACCACCGGCGTTCACCGCCTGCAGGAAATGCTCAAAGCCGGGACACTGAAAGTGCCGGCCATCAACGTCAATGATGCGGTAACCAAATCCAAAAATGACAATAAATACGGCTGCCGACACAGCCTGAACGACGCTATCAAGCGGGCCACGGACCATCTGCTGGCCGGCAAAAAAGCGCTGGTCATAGGCTATGGCGATGTGGGTAAAGGTTCGGCCTTGTCATTGCGTCAGGAAGGCATGATTGTAAGGATCAGCGAGATCGACCCTATCTGTGCCATGCAGGCCTGTATGGATGGCTTCGAAGTGGTATCCCCGTATAACGATGGTATCAATACCGGCAAGGTTGAAGACATCAACAAGCCCCTGTTACAAAGCACTGACCTGCTGGTAACGACCACAGGCAATGTGAATGTCTGTGATGCCAGCATGCTGCAAAGCCTCAAAGCTGGCGCCGTGGTGTGCAACATTGGCCACTTCGATAATGAAATCGATACCGCCTTTATGCGTAAAAACTGGCAATGGGATGAGATTAAACCTCAGGTACACAAGATTCTGCGCAGCGATGATCCCCATGACAATCTGCTGTTATTGTCAGAGGGTCGGCTGGTGAACCTGGGTAATGCCACAGGTCACCCATCACGGATCATGGACGGCTCCTTTGCGAACCAGGTTATGGCTCAGCTTCACCTGTTTAAACAGGGCTTCGCCAGTATGAGTGACGCTGAAAAGAACAATGCCATGCGGGTTGAGGTCTTGCCTAAGCAACTGGATGAAGAAGTGGCCCGTTATATGGTGCAGGGCTTTGGTGGTGTGGTGACTAAAATGACTCAACAGCAGGCCGATTACATTCATGTGCCTGTAGAGGGCCCTTACAAAGACGACAGTTACAGATACTGATGTAACTGTGGATGAGTCTGCATCTGATTTAGACCGCCTTGATGGCGGTCTTTTTCTAATAGCTGAACACAGAGCAAATAACAGGTTTAACCAACAATCGCGTTGCAAAAGACCTTTAAATCCACTTGGATCGGTCATTTACTCCTATGTTTAGGCGCTACCTATTTACTCAACAGCCCGGTAGACGTACCATCAAAGCATCAGACAGAATAAGGCCTTACAGGTTATGAAATTCTTATTGTTTTCCCTGCTGCTATTGCTGGCTTCCCCTGGTTGGGCCCTGCCTCCTGAGCAAACCACCGCCCCTGAGCAACTGACACCAGAACAGGTAAAGCACAACGCTGAAAATTTTCATATCCTCGATGTACGCAGTAGTGAGGAGTATGCCGAAGGCCATGTACCCGGCGCGGTAAATATTCCCCATGACAGCATTCAGGCTAAAATATCATCCTTACCGCAAGACAAAGACGCACCTGTGGTGCTTTATTGCCGCACTGGTCGCAGAGCCGGATTAGCGGCCACAGAACTGGAAAGCATGGGTTATGACAATCTGTTTTTGATGCAAGGCGATATGCCTGGCTGGACAGAAAAAGGATTCGACATCAGCCATGACTGAACCGGTGAGCAGAAAAGATAAATATGGCAGCTACAAACTGCAATGTCATAACCACCGGCACGGCAAAGTGGTCAAGGCAACCTTCGTCGGCGCGCTCGGCTCGGGCCTGGCCCGCCACTATAAGAATGACTTGCTGAAACTGGCAGCTAAAATCGCTCCTCAGCCCTGGGCCTACATAGCAGATTGTACTGAGTACCAGGCCTCAATTCCGGAGGCCGCTGAGTACTTGCGTCAGGCATACGAAGGGGCATTAAAATCCGGCTGTGTCGGCGACGCCTACTGCATCAGCTCTGCAATGGGGATTGCCCAACTGGCAAAAATTCGTCACCAGTGCGGCATTGACAGCGCAATAGATGAACGCATTTATCCTTCAGTGCAGGAAGCCGAAGCCGCGGCGCTGGGTCTGTTAGAAAACCTTCCTTCCTGCTCCTCTTAAACTATGGATATTACCCTGACTACCCCGGCTATGCTGTTTCCAGCGATTTCCTTGCTGCTGCTGGCTTATACCAACAGATTTGTGACTCTGGCCTCCATTATCCGTAACTTTAAAGATGACAGTGACAGCACCCATAAACAAGTCACTAACCTGCGTAAACGCATTCAACTGATTAAACGTATGCAGGAAGGCGGCGCCGCCAGTTTCTTTCTGTGCGTACTGTCCATGCTTGCCATCTATCTGCAATACCAGAGTGTCGGCAGTTGGATCTTCGCCGGCAGCCTGGTGCTATTGCTATGGTCTTTGTGGCTGTCTGTGCTGGAAATCCGCATTTCAGTAGAAGCCCTTGATGTGCATCTGGACAGCGTTAATATTCAGGTCAAAAAAACCAAATAACTACAGACAAAAAATGAAAAATATTGATTATCGGGAATTACAGCCCGAACACTTTGAACGTCTCTTGCTCCTCGCCAACACCGTGCATGGCGATAATTATATGGACCCTGCGGCGCTGGAAGCATACTGGCACGCAGGTTTTACTAATCAGATAAACGCCAGTTGGGTAGCTCTGGACGGTGACAAACTGGTAGGTTTTCGTCTGACCCTGGCGGCCGGAAACTGGCAGCCGGATAAATGGTGTTCACCTGAGTTATGGCCCATTCCTGCCACCGAAGTGTGTTATTTCAAATGCAACACCGTAGATGCTGACTACCGGGCTTACGGCATCGGCTCGAAAATGCTTAAGCTATCGGTACAAAATGCCGGGAAACAGGGTGCCCGTGGTGGCCTGGCTCATATCTGGATGGCCAGTCCCGGCAACAGCGCCTTTAAATACTTCTCAAAGTGTGGTGGAGAACTGGTCAAAGAGCATCCGGGTAAATGGCTGGAAAATGTCATCAATGACGGTTATGACTGCCCGGTTTGCGACACAGGCTGTGACTGTGTCGCTGCAGAGATGTTACTGCGCTTTGACTGACCGCCGCCATGTATGATCCCCTGACCTCGTCTTCACCGGGTATCGGCGAACCCTATCCACAAAGCTACTGGGCGTCGGAAATACAGGCGCCGGCGCCCAATCCGCTTGAAGGACATATCAACACACCTGTGGCCATTATCGGCGCCGGATACACAGGTTTGTCCTGTGCTTACCATCTGGCTATAGAACACAACATCCCATCGATAGTATTGGAAGCGAATCAGATTGGCTGGGGCTGCAGTGGCCGCAATGCAGGGTTTGTGCTGAATGGCACGGGGCGACTTTCCTGGCCGCAGATTCAGAAAAAATGGGGCGAGCAGACTGCCGCCCGGATCTATGCCGAGTATCGAGCAGGCATCAATACTGTCAGCGAGCTGATCGAACAAGGCAATATTGATTGCGATAAAAGCACCGGCGGATACCTGAAAGTTGCGCACAAGGCCTCTCTGGTCAATGGCCTTGAGCAACAGGCGGAGTTATTGCAAAAGCAATTTCAGGATCCGGTTCACTTTATTCATGCCCGCACATTGCAACAACAGTACCTGCATAGCCAGGAAGCTTATGGTGCCCTGTTGTTTCCCTATTGTTTTGGCGTACAGCCGTTAAAACTGGCGATGGGCTATGCCAGCCTGGCTGAAGCTCAGGGAGTGAGCCTTTGTTCTCATTCTCCGGTCAGGCAATGGCAAAACCAACAAGGTAAACATTTACTGACCACACCAGGCGGCACAATTAAAGCCGACAGGGTGGTAATCGCCACCAATGGCTACACGCCGCGACAGTTTAACGGCGCAGTGGATAATCGCCACTTTCCGGTACTCTCCAGTGTGATTGTCACCGAGCCTCTGACTGAACAGCAGCTTGAGGCCTGTGGCCTTAAACCCGGCCTGATGGTGATGGACACCCGGGCACTCAAGTACTATTACCGGTTGCTGCCTGACAATCGTATTCTGTTTGGTGGCCGCGGAGCCATTCGCGGTAAAGACGCCGGACACCTTGTTTATCGGCAACGGCTGCTGAATGCACTGTTACAGAGCTTCCCACAATTGAAGGGCTTGCAAGCTGAGCATTTCTGGAGTGGCTGGGTCAGTGTCTCGCTGGATGATTACCCGCGTATCTGCAAGGCGGACGATACCGGCTCAGTGTATTACAGCATGGGCTATTGTGGCTCCGGCGTATCCTTTTCCACTCAGGCGGGCAAACGACTGGCGCAGTTGGTGGCAGGTGATCACAGCCTGCCTGATCTACCCTTTTTTGATTCACCCTTACCAAAGTTTCCACTGGCAAGTGCAAGACGCCTGGGCCTGTGGGCCTTTTATCACTGGGGCAGGTTAAAAGACAATACCAGTCTTTTTGGGTAATAATACTGAAGGCCTGATACACCGAAACGCCTGAAGGGTGTTTGAGTAGCTTCAGAAGCGGGAGTTTTAAAAGCTATAGCGCATAAAAAACCGGTGCTCAGGGCACCGGTTTTTTTAACCCAGCTCAGGATCAGAAGAAAGACGCCATCGCGTAGGCCGTCTTATCAAACATCATCGGCTGCGCTTCTGCCAGCTCAAGATTTGCCTTGTTAGCCGTTGTCACTACGCGAGTCCGGTATTCTTTCAGATTACTGGCTTCAGAATAGGTTGTGGTGGTGGCGCCATCATCAGAGATTTTCGCATTCACTTTGGAATCCTTTCTGACAATCACACCTTTCTTAGCCCGCTCCTGAATCTGAATATCTGCCACCAGCAGATAAGTGACATCTTTAACAAACGCATTCGCTGCAGTAGACACCAGACCACCAACCAGCCCAGCTGCTGCTGCACCACGATAACTGCCGCCAGTAGCATAAGAGGCCGCGGCTCCCACAGCTACTCCCTCATAACCACTACGCAGGGCATTCTCTGCCGCGGAAGGAGAGGCCTTTTCCAACTGACGCACAAATACACTCATAGTGTACTGTGCCTCTTCAGGATCCTCGGTAAAAGTGTATCCATTACCGCTCTGACCAATCTGATTATGCAGCGCAGTCCGGAACGCATTGCGATCAAATTCCATCACCGCACTTCTGACCTCAAGATAAATTTTACGTTTCTCTTTAGGCACAGGGTCAACAAAAATAGAGGTGCTCAGTTTAGTCTGAACATCCAGATCTTTCTTGGCAATGGAGGTGTGCATGGCAGCACAACCTGTCAGCCCCAACATGACCATCCCAAGCATAAAAATTTTGAAGGTGTGCATCCATTTTTTCATTTTAATACCCTAATTATCAACATCTTACATTTTCAAAACTGACGTTCTAGTAATACCGGCCATAGTAGCGGTAGTAATAGCGACAATTTCTGTATTCAGTCCAGTTATAACGAAGTAAATCCCGGCAGGTGTAACCAGGGCGCCAGTGTTGCCCCTGATACTCCTTGGGTTTGACATTTTGCTTAAGCATACTTTCAATATACTTATCTACCTCTTCCGGCTTCTCAGCCAGAAAGGGTTTTGACATGACTTCCGCATTCATCTGAGCCTGCGCTTTGGCAAGCGCATCATCCTCATCCTCGGCTAAAGCAGAAGCCGACAATAAGATCCCAGACAAAACGAAAAGCGGCTTGAGACAAGCCAAAGGCGAGCGTCGCATATCCCAACTCCTTGTTTATCCGAATTTATCCCTACTACAAAACGGGAACAGCATGAAAAAAATACACCTTGATTGCCGATTTCACAAGGAGTTTTTGAGGATCACGAGGATTTTATTAAGACCGGAAAAATGAACACTGTTCAGAACAGTTGTCACTGAATATAAACTCAGGCAGTTACATAAACAAAAAATTATACCTCCGCCAATTATGGCGGAGGTAACAACTTATAGCGTTATCAGCAAAGGCTTATGCGGGCAAATTTTCGCTTACCCACCTGATAGACCGCCTGTCCTTTCTCCGTCAACACCAGTTTGGTGTCGGAGACTTTTTCACCATCTATCTTTACCGCACTTTGCTTGATCATGCGCACCGCTTCCGAAGTAGAGCCAACCAAATCCGCCTGTTTGAGCAGGTTGCCGATGGCGATACCCTCTTGCGGCATGACAATATCCAATTCTGGCATCTCATCAGGTATGGCGTTTTTCGAGAAACGCCGGGTAAAGTCAGCATGAGCCGCTTCAGCGGCCTGCGCATCATGGAAGCGCTCAATAATCTCTTTGGCGAGCTGAATTTTGATATCTCTGGGATTTGCGCCTTGTGCCACCTGCTGTTTAAGTTCTGCGATGTCCTCAACCGGCCTGAAGCTGAGCAAATCATAGTAGCGCCACATCAGTTCATCAGATATTGACATGATCTTGCCGAACATCTCGGTGGGGTTATCTGTGATGCCGATATAATTGCCCAGAGATTTAGACATCTTCTGCACACCATCAAGACCTTCGAGCAGAGGCATCATCAGTACTGTCTGTGGCGTTTGTCCTTCGTCTTTTTGCAGCTCACGGCCCATCAAAAGATTAAAGCGCTGGTCTGTACCGCCCAGCTCGACATCGGCTTGCAGGGCTACAGAATCCCAGCCCTGTACCAAAGGATAGAGAAATTCATGGATAGCAATAGGCTGACCGCTGGCATAGCGCTTTTTGAAGTCATCCCGCTCCAGCATTCTGGCCACGGTCTGACGGGCCGCCAGCTTAATCATGCCCGCGGCGCCCACTTCGTTCATCCATTCAGAGTTAAAGCGAATGCGGGTTTTCTGTGGATCAAGAATCTTAAAGACCTGTTGTTTATAGGTTTCAGCATTGGCCAGCACTTCTTCCCGGGTCAGAGGTTTACGGGTAACATTCTTACCTGTGGGGTCACCAATCATGCCGGTGAAATCACCAATCAGAAAGGTTACTTCGTGGCCGAGTTGCTGAAATGCACGCAGCTTATTGATAAGTACAGTGTGTCCCAAATGCAGATCCGGCGCGGTGGGGTCGAAGCCCGCCTTGATTTGCAAAGGCCTGCCCAGTCTGAGCTTTTCTGCCAGTTCCTCTTCAATCAGGATTTCTTCTGCCCCCCGCTTGATTTCTGCCAGTGCACTTTGCCAGTCATTCATCTGTATTTCTCTTCACTACCCGCTAAAAATAAGTCGGCCATTCTATCCTGTCGCATCCCGACACACAATTTATGATCAGCCATCTGACAACCACCCCGGCGCAACTTATGCAGACACCTGGCCACATTGAGACTGTTAATGTATACCTATGCACCGGCGCGGGAGTAGAAATTCTGCGCAGAAGCAGATATTCTGCAACCTGACATTATTCAGAACTATTGTTCTGTTATTCTGTCAGATAGTTTTGTTGTGTGAGCCGTCATCTGAGAGGTTGCTGTAGGTGGTAAAACAAACCATAAAACAACTGCCAAAACCCCATAAGCTGTTGATACTATCATTGGCGCTGGTTGGTATAGTGCTGTCCGTTGTTCCATCGGAGCAGGCAAGCGCGTCCCGTCATACCGCAGAGCTGGAACCCGGTAAGCGTTATCCGCTGGAATTGCAACTGGATGACACTGGCCTCAGCATAGCCCGTGAAGAGGGCCCGAGCTGGTCCAAATATCAGGTCAAACGGGGTGACAATCTGGCCAGAATATTTGATCGCGCCGGTCTGACACCACAGGAAACCTATCAGGTAAGCCGGGCTGGCAAGGCAGCAAAGAAACTTCTGAAAATGATGCCTGGTGACGAATTGCAACTGGCGAAAGATGACCAGGGCCGATTTCTAGCTCTTAGCTATGCCTACTCCCCCACTGAGTCAGTGCGAATCGACAAAAATGACGACAATGAAATTATCAGTCGTATCGAATCACGCCCGGTTGACACCCGCCTTGGTTATGCCAGTGGCACGATTAACAGCAGCTTCTGGCATGCCGGTGTCGCCGCAGGCTTAAGTGAAGCACAGATTATGAACCTGGCCGGCATCTTTGGCTGGGATATTGACTTTGCGCTGGAACTGCGCGCCGGTGACAATTTCAATCTGGTCTTTGAAGAAGAATATATTGATGGTGAATTCATCGGCAAAGGCCGGATCCTTGCCGCAGAGTTCACGAATCGCGGTGAAACCTTTAAAGCAATACGCTACGAAGACGGCAACTACTATACCCCTGAAGGCAGAAGCATGCGCAAAAGCTTTTTACGTGCGCCGGTGAACTTCAAATACATCAGTTCCAGTTTCAACCCCAAACGTCTGCATCCGGTTTTAAAAAGTGTGCGCCCACATAATGGTATTGATTACGCGGCCAGCACAGGCACTCCGGTTATGGCTGCGGGTGATGGTAAGGTAATTGCCGCATCGTATAATCGCTACAATGGTAATTATGTCTTTATCCAGCATGGCGAGAAATACACCACCAAATACCTGCACTTCACCAGGCGGGCGGTTAAAAAAGGGCAAAGCGTTAAGCAGGGCCAGATCATAGGCTATGTTGGTGCCACAGGTCTGGCTTCAGGGCCCCATCTGCATTACGAATTTCTGGTCAACGGTACCCACCGCAATCCCCGCACAGTAGAACTGCCAAAGGCTGAGCCTATTGCCAGCAGTGAAAAAGTGAAATTCGCTGCTATTGCACAGGAGTATATGGGCTACCTGGACACCAACAGACGTATCATGTTGGCAATGAACTAACAGGAAAGGAAACATTGCATGCGTGCGTTGGATAACACGGATCTGCAAATACTGGCGAACCTTTTCAGGGATGCCCGTCTGTCAAATAAAGACCTCGCAAAGCTGGTGGGGCTGGCGCCCTCTTCCTGCCTGGAGCGCGTAAAACGACTACAGAACGATGGGGTGATCCAGGGCAGTACCCTGAAACTCAATATGAACGCTCTTGGCGCCCATATTCAGGCGATGATCGCTGTGCGCCTCTCCAACCACAACAGAGAAACTGTCGAGAACTTTATGCAGGCGGTACAACCGGCCTCTGAAGTACTCAGCCTCTATCATCTGGGCGGTGAAAATGACCTGCTGATTCACGTTACCGTAGTGGATACACAGCATCTGAGAGACTTTGTGTTCAACACCATTACCGCCCGCAATGAAGTCAGCCATGTCGAGACGGCACTGGTGTATGACTTCAGACTCAGTGACACCATGCCGAAGTTCGTACTGACAACCTCAGAGGGTAAGTAGGGAAAGCTTCTCCAGGCTGGCAATCCAGTGTGCCTGATAATGCTCCTGCATCGCCTGATCAGGAAGTTCACTATGCACCAGAGTCAGGGATGAGGTTGAGTCATTTAAGCGTTCAAATGTCAGCCGAACCTGACTGACAGGCTCTTGTTCATCTACCTGCCAGGTAAACACCAGAT
This sequence comes from Lacimicrobium alkaliphilum, assembly GCF_001466725.1. Lineage (NCBI taxonomy): Bacteria > Pseudomonadati > Pseudomonadota > Gammaproteobacteria > Alteromonadales > Alteromonadaceae > Lacimicrobium > Lacimicrobium alkaliphilum. The sequence continues at coordinate 634,702 of NZ_CP013650.1, read as the reverse complement.
ACCGGTTTTCCTCAATTTGAAGGTATTCGCCGGTGATCAGATACTGCTGGTAATCGGGATCCTGCATTACCATGCGGTACTTACCACCCACGCTAAAGCTGGACATGGCCTGGGTCAGGATCATCTCACCGGGGGCAAACCACTGCAATAACAGCTCTGGCTTGTACCAGGCTTGATACAGAGCTTCAACAGGGGCATCAAACTTAATTTCCAGTTTTACTTCATGCATAAGTCTTTTCCGTTATAACTGCTGCCCCTGTATCGGCAACAAGGATAAATACCTGATACCCATCCATCCGGATTACTTTTACTCTGCCAGAAGGTCTACCATACTTGCGCTGGAGCCATAGTGCTGGCGGCACACTTCGGTGCTGATCTGTAAATACAGGGCATCAATCTCTTCCCCGGCCATAAACTTATCACTGAAGCCCGGACGTATCGGATCGATATGCATTCTGGCTGAGTGGATAAAGTGCGCAATCAGCTCTTTAATACTCTCGGTGCCCACTGCAATCCGCATAGTGGTCAGATAGATACCGGCCGCATGCTGGTCCTTCTCAGACAGCTCAGAGTGAGAGGTCAGTGCCGGGCACAAAATAATAGTATTGTTCTGACCGATAGAAACCTGATGACTGAAACCCGGCTCCAGGGCATCGAAGAAACGCACAAACGTATCTCTGTCCAGCGCCGCATTTTCCATATCCACCGTAAACAGCGCACATGGCCAGCCATGACGGTGCTGCTTCTCACGAAGGCCTGCATTAGTATGTTCGGGCAGCGCATGACTGTTAACGTTAAAATCAGGATGAGCCGCCAGCACCCGGGTCAGAACCTGAGTATTGATGACTTTATTCATCACCCTCTGCTCAAGGGTTTTCATACCGTTGAGCACATCGAAGGCCTTCTCAGAATCCAGAAACGCGCCTTTAATATAGAACACATCCCAGAACATGGTCTTTGACCAGTCCAGCCCGTTCGCCTTATCGCCTTTGGGCTGGAACATACGCCAGGTCTCGCCAATCACAACACCGGCTGTGGTGGCTCCGCTGCCACAGATATCTTTGGTATAGCTGTGGATCACGTAATCGGGCCGCTCTGCCTTATCTTCACGTTGCAGGGGCTGGCTCAAAATCGGCGTTGCCAGGGTGGCATCCAGCATCACCAGATGATTCTCTTCATGAGCTATACGACAAATGCCGGGTACATCCAGTACATAACCATGAGGGTTACAGGGTGACTCAATATAAACATGCAGCTCACTGCCCTGATTCAGACGCTGTGCATGACGTTGTTTAACCCTGGCTAAAAACTCGCTGAAGCTCTGTTCATCGTAACCGTCAAACCACTCAAGCTGGATATCCATACGGTTACTGCGGGCAAAATAATCCTGCAACAACTGGAACACACCACCGTAGACGTTACGTGACACCACCAGTACATCACCATGGCTGAGTACATTGGACAGCACGCCATCGATGGCCGCCATTCCCGAGTTGAAATTCCAGGCCAGGTAGTCGGCTGAATACTTGCCGGCCTCCAGGTCGACGATGGCATTTGCCAGAGAAATGGCAGTAGGGTTAAGCAATCTTGAATAGATCTGATGGGTAAATTCCTTACCCTGAAACGCATCATCTATCCATTCGGTACAGGCATACACATAGGTGGCAGTGCGCACGATCACCGGTGTGGCCGAAAACAGCGCCGTCACATTATCAAATAGGGGATAGTGGCTCTTGACCAGATGTGAACCATGTTGTTTGTGCAGACTCTGATGCACTGCCCTGAACGGATTCTGCAGCGTATCCAGAATCTTCGCCAACTGGAACGACAGAAACTTTTTCGCATTAAAGCGGGCAATCTTGTCTTCATGACTGAGGCTATTCAGGGTTTTTGTGGTCACCGCCCAAAGCTGACTGACATCGACCTGCGCCTGATATAAGTGCAAGGCCGTATCGTATAACGCCTTACCATAATCCGTCCGTGCATCAATACCAAAGTGCTTCAGCTGCTCAGCGGCTAAAGCCTCCATACTTGAAGATTCTGAGGTGTTGCGGCGCGGAGAGAGGATCTTGGCCTGATCAATTTGCTCTTTGGTATACATTAAAACAACCCGTACATGTGATGATTTAATGCAGGTTATACCGAATATTATTCTATAACAAAGCGGTTTGGCTGATATTTTTTAACATCAGAGCAAAGTATTCTTTACTCCTGGTTTAATCAAAACACAAAAAAAGCGGGCCTGAGCCCGCTTTCAGGTCGTCACAGGGAAATCTAGAAGACTACCGTGATTATCTCAGAACAAACTGTGGTTCCGGCTTCACAGATCTGATAGTCGTATACCGCGCCACCTTTATTGCCGGTTGCATCAGTAAAACTACCACTGTTGGAAGTGGTGGTAAGTTGTGCACCATTGCGGAAGATATCCACATTGGTGCTGCCTGCACCAGACCAGCTCAGATCGATATAGTGCGTGCCCTTAACTTTATATCCGGATGCGCCTAACTGGATATCAGCAGTACCGCCGTCACCGCCATCTCCACCGTCACCACCATCATTGCCACCGGCACAACCGTTGGCAGTCAGATAGTTATGGGCATCCAAAGCATTAACAATACCATAGCCAAAGAACTCATCTTTACCTGCGGCACCGGCATCCATTGCGGTTGCCTTAAGTGCTTCACGGATTTCAGTTCCTGTACACTGAGGATGATTAGACCATACCAGTGCTGCCATTCCCGATACGCCTGGCGTAGCCATAGACGTGCCGCTCATATAGCCATAGTCACTGACTGAGATATTGATCTCAGCGGCAGAGGCAGACAGTAGCGCGCTTCTGTCTTCCTGAGCAGCGCCTACAGCCGGAATACTGGTGCTGTTGGTATCACCCAGTGTGCCGTACAGCATACCCGGTTCATTGTTGATAATAATCGCACCGACACCACCCGAGTTCTCACAGTTCGCCACTTTGTCATGGAAACTGATAACACCCCGGTCAATCATACAGACCATGCCATTGGCACCGGCATCAGTGGACTCGGCCGTACCCATAAAATAGGCACCGGCACTGGCGTAACCGGTGTTTTCCATCGCCGAAGTCGCATAGGCAACATTATCGGCACTCATGCTGGCAATTGAAGCACCACCTGAGGGATAAGTTGAAAGGGTATTCACACCACCGGCTGTGACTTCAACACAGATAGTTTCATCTGTTGTGGCATTCTTTCCTCGTCCACTGCTGCAACTGGGGTATTGAGAGAAGTCCGCAATATTGTTGTCTGCGTCGTTAGCACCGATCATCATTACCGAAGAGTAACCGGCAGGATAGGAGCGGGTTGTATTGCCGTCGTTACCGGCCGCTGCAACCACCAGGCCACCGGCATCGGTAAAGGCATTGAAGGCATTTTCTTCGGTGCTGTTAGCACCACCGCCACCTAAGCTCATGCTGATAATTTCAGCACCAGCCTGGCTACATTTATTCGCCGCATGGGCCAGATCTGAGGAGTAACCCCAACCGGCGTCATTGAACACCTTGATAATATGCAGGGGGTTACCCGGCGCCATACCCACTACACCATAGCTGTTATCGGCGGCAGCAATAGTACCGGCAACATGAGTACCATGGGGGCCGCCGTCACGGAACCAGTCTCCGGTGCCTGAATCGCTGTCACCAGTGATACTGTTCCAGTCAAAGTCAGGATTATAACCACCGGTTTCACCAGTTTCTCTGGCGATACCAGAATCGATCACACAGACCTTTTTGGCATTGTTAAGTTGCAGTGCAACCTGATCAGCCTGTGACTGATACACGGCGTAAGGCGTCAGTTGCTCCACTTCCGGATTACCGGGATCATCATTGAACAGCGCCATAGGCTTACGGATATGGTCCTCTTCAATCAATGTCACGTGAGGATTATTCAGAACGCCGCGAACCTGATCCAGGCTCTTACCTGCGAAGGTCACGGCGATAAAACCATCTGAGTCCACTTCAATCTGACCACCGAGCTGTTTGCTCAGTGCTTTAACAATTCCTTTGCCGGCATTATCTACCTGGATAATATAACGATCATTGGCCGCCTGGGCCGAGGCTGTACCCAATGCCATTAATGTGGCGGCTACCACGGGTTTTAGTATTCTTGTTTTCACTTCTACCACCTTCAACAATTTATTATAGGAACGCACTTAATTCAGAATAATTTATTTTTATTGAATTATATTCTGAATAAGACCTTAAGGCCGACCAAAAATCGACCAGGTGGCAACCAATCTAAATGTTACAGAATGTAATTTCAATCGGTTTTGGCGATATTTTTTGTCTTTGAGAGCGATAAATTGCAGAAAAACGGAGATGAAATGCAGCGAAGGTGCGGGATTTGCGCCCTGAACAGGGCGCTAAAATTTTTGGTGTTATTCGCTGCCCTGATATTCTTTGACTGATTCGAGCATCATACAGACCAGCGCTCTTTCGTCTTGTGTCAGTTCAGGACGCCAGATATCAAACAGCAATACGACTCTGTCCTGATCACTGTTATTCCAGGCTTCGTGCTCAATGCTGTCATCGAAGATCAGGGTCTGGCCTTCAACCCATTCCCTTTGCTCGCTGCCACAGCGCAGCGCGCCACAATTTTCAGGTACAATCAGCGGCAAATGGCAGATAAGCCGGGTATTGAGCATGCCATGATGGGGCGGAATATGTGTATTGGCCGCCAGGCGCGAAAACAGCACGATGGGAGTCTGGCTGGTCACATGAGGCAGTGGCACCTGTTCCATTGCTGCCATGGTTTGAGGGCAGGCACGGGCATTTTCTGCGACCTGCTGGCCATATTCCCACAGATACAAGGCCCCCCAGTCGGGATTATTGATAATATCTTTGCCGGATTCATTGATCTCGGGGATATCCGCATCTGACTGCAGATAGGGAGCAAAGCGTTCCGGGGTTTCCAGCAGCGCCTGCAGCTCGGTTCTGATACTGTCCGTTTGCGCTTCCAGTTGCTCAATCCATTCAAACTCGCTGCGCTCATAAAACTGGCGCTGCGGCAGACCGGGGAAATAGAAGCGATTAGGCTGCTGGTGGTAGATCTGTTTGCGACCCAGGCAAATATCCAGTGACAGGTTAAAACGATCACTGGCCTGGTCGGCCTGATAGCCTTTTTCTTTGAGCTTACTGAGCAAGAAATCGCCGTATTCGGCAGAGAACTTATCGCTCAGTTGCTGGGCCCGCTGCAAACCTTTTTGAATATCCGCTGGCAGCGGCTCCTGAATGTTTGCTGCCAGGCCCAGAGCGGCTTCAAAAAAGCTCAGTGCTTTGCGACTCTGACCGGCACCGTCAAGATGTTCAGCCTTAAACAGCAAGGCCCTGATATTGCGGGGTTCCAGCTTGAGGCAACGCTCAATGGCCGCCATGGCCGCCTCGGTGTCACCCAGATTGGAGCAACTGAATGCCAGCCCCAGCCAGGCCTGTGCCGCTTGTGGCACTTGCTGTACCACAGTGTTAAACAGAGATCTGGCTTCCTGGGCACGGCCCTGTTGCAGCGCGGTGATAGCTTGTTGTAATTGTTGTGATGCTTGCGCCTGATTCATATTGTTTCCTGTCAGTCAGGGTTTCTTGGATTCGTGGTGGTGACTTCGATACGATCATTGTGCCTGGCCTGAAACTCGAGCAGCGCCGGCATTGCCGAGAGATCGTGCAGTTCGCGGAACTCAATCCAGTCCACCAGGCAATAGAGGCAAATTTCCGGATAGTGCCAGTTTGAAAATTCCCCTTCTTCCACCAGCCGGTTAAGGTGCTCGAGAATGGTCTGAACACGTTCATTCTGCAATCTGAAAATCAGCTTACTGTTATCTTCTTCAATATCTGAGCGCTTAAGGATCAAAGACTGCACCAGTGAATCGTTGGCCGAGTCGATCAGGGTCAACAGGTTTTCCTGTTGCCAGCTTAAGGCCTTTTCAGAGAACTTGTCACTCAGGTAACGGAAGATCACCCTGGAGTCATAGATCACTTTGCCGTCATCTTCGATCATGGGGATCTTCAGGGTCGGATTCATGCTCGCCAACAGCTCACGATCCGGGCCGGAAAAGATCTGCATATTGATAAATTCATGCTCCACATTGGCCAGCCATAAACGCAGACGTCTGACAAATGGTGAGGTGGTCGAGCCGTAGAGTTTAAGCATTACCGTTCTCCGTGCGTTAAGGATTGGGTTCAGGGATCATACGCTGAAGCTGGCACCGCAGCCGCAGGTAGTAGTCGCATTGGGATTATCAATCAAAAAGCGGCTGCCCTGCAAACCGTCCTGATAGTCCACCACACCACCGACAAGATATTGCAGGCTCATGGGATCTACCACCAGAGTCACATCGTCTTTTTCAATGGTGGTGTCGCCTTCATTCACTTTCTCATCAAATGTAAATCCATACTGGAAGCCGGAACACCCGCCGCCGGTCACAAAAACCCTGAGCTTGAGGTTCGGATTTTCTTCCTCTGCTACCAGCTCTTTTACCTTGCGGGCTGCGGCGTCAGAAAATTCTATCGGACAGGCTGTTTGAACGGACATGATTACCTCAGTGAATGCGGGATGTACAGAATGATACGGCGGGCATTATCTAATACCTGACTATTTCAATCAAGTATTCCCTTCAGTGCTGTCAACGTTATCACCTGTATCCTCCAATACCCAGCGGAAGCTGCGCTCGAGCCGCCCACGCTTAGGCTTGGTCACATCACAGGCAACCTGCAGCCGCTGGGGCACAAAGCCTTCCGGCAGGCGGAAGGTGCCTGACAGCACCTCAAAGTATTTAAAACTAAAGCCCATCTGTGAAGGGGGATCTTCCATCAACGACAACAGATCCAGCTCCTGTGTTTCTCCGTTAAGGGTTCCTTGCAGCCTCAGTCTGGCATTTCCCTGCACCAGACCTTTTTGCTGACTTTTTTGCATCAATACCAGCGCAAATCGGTAGTAACCCTCACTGTTGCTGGCCTCGATATCCATTGAGTCTATAACCACGCCCTGCTCTTCCAGCTCAGGGGCCATGATCTTCTGGAAGAACGCCAGCTCCTGACGCAGATCCGCTTCTCCCTCCATCGCCTGCTTAAGGCTGCTCTGCAGCTTCTGATTGGCCAGGCGCTCCACTTCGAGTTCGACGCCGACGATATTCATGCCTTTAGTCAGCTGATGGTTCTCCTCGGTAATGGATTCTATCGTCTGTTCCAGGCCGGCGATCTTATCTTTCTGGTAGCTGTACTGCACATTGCCAAGGCGCACCCCGGCATAAAGGGCCACCGCCAATAATGTGGCCATCAACAGATAGAAGCGCATGGCGCCCAGCCTCTGTTTAATCTCACTTCCTCTTAACAAGCCATACTCCAGATATTTTCATTTTTTCTTTGATTACAGTTGCTTGTGTTAGACTCTGGCACATAAGCCTCCAAGTCAGTATAACGATGTCATTACAGGGACTGCGCCGGGAACTTGCACACCCCCGAACTTCGGTTCAACTCTGCCTGCTCGGCATCGTGGGCGGCAGCTGCGCCGCGTTGCTTATCATACTGTTTCGTTTGAGTATTGAAACCATACAGCACCTGTATATTCAACAGTTCGACAATTTTACCACTTTAGCCGCCGTGGACAGATTTATTCTGCCAATTATCGGTGCCGTACTGATCCTGTTCTTTGCCTATCTCACCGGTTTTAAGCATTACCGCATGGGTATCCCTTATGTCATTCACCGGGTCAAGCACCGCTATGGCCTGATCCCGCTGCGCACCAGTATCAATCAGTTCTTCGGCGGCGTCATTGCACTGGCATCAGGCTTTTCGGTCGGCCGGGAGGGCCCATCGGTGCACCTCGGTGCAGCAGGCAGCAGCTTTCTCGGCCAGTGGCTGAAACTGCCCTATAACAGTATTCGCATTCTGGCTGGCTGCGGGATCGCAGCGGGTATTTCCGCCTCCTTTAACACCCCCTTTGCGGCGGTTATCTTTGTGATGGAAGTGGTGCTCCGAGAGTACAAGATTCATATTTTTATTCCGGTAATGCTGGCGGCCGCCTGTGGCTCTGTACTGACCCGGCTGGTGTTTGGTGAAGGCAGTGAACTGGATTTATTGCATTTTGTGAATTTCAGCTACTGGATTTACCTGTATCTGATCCCTGTGGGCATGGTTCTGGGCGCGCTCGCAACCTTATTTAATAATCAACTGATGAATCTGATCCGCTGGTTCCGGCCACTGAATATGGTCAGCCGCTTATTACTTGCCGGGCTTCTGACCGGTGTGATCGGTTATCTGCTGCCACAGGCCATGGGTTCGGGTATGAGTTCCATTCAGTTTCTGGTCAACTCCCCTGACAATCTGGTACTGCTGTTTGCCATACTCGCCGCCAAACTGGCCCTGACCCTGATTGCACTGGGTCTTGGCATTCCCGGTGGTATTATCGGCCCTGTTATCGGTATGGGCGTACTAGCCGGGGCCATATTATTACTGCCGCTGGGCGTATTTATAGAGGACACCACCGAACTGACCGGAAGTTTCGCTCTGCTGGGCATGGCCGGGCTGCTTACCGCCGTATTGCACGCGCCGCTGGCAGCCTTGTCTGCGGTGATGGAACTGTCATTTTCACCCCAGGTGATCCTGCCGGCGATGATGGTGATTGTACCGGCCTATGTTACCTCCACACAGTTGTTGGGTAACCGCTCCATCTTTATCCGCCAGCTGGATTTTCAGAAGCTGTCTTACACCAGCTCCTCTATTCGCGAGCACCTGCAAAAAACCGGTGTGCTGGCGGAGATGAAATCAGATTTCAAACTCTTTAACGACCCCATGGAAAGTCAGCTTCTGGCCCACCTGCAGGAATACCCCACAGAGCTGGTGGTACAGGCCCGGGACTTTGAAATTGGCAAACAGTTTGCCCTGGTTCAATATGACACCAGCCTTGGCTATGAAGGCAGCCCGCCGCTGAAGTTTTTCACCATGGAGGGCCTGCCTTCTCAGGCCACCCTGGCCGAAGTGTATGAAGAATTGCAGGCCAGCCGGGATGGTGCCGTGTATATCTATGAAGATAGCCCGGAAGAGATCGTCGGCATTATTACCTGGAACCGGCTGCACGCCGAATTACTCAAGGAGCAATACTGATGTTGTTATGGTTTAAGGCCCTGCATGTGTT